>NZ_JAFV01000001.1:309500-619000 GCF_000526315.1 Methylopila sp. 73B
AGCCGGGCGGCGGGGAGGTCGCCCTCCAGCGTGTAGTCGCAGGCCGCGTCCAGGGCGCGGCCGGCGTCGTCCGTCCGCGCCTCGAACTCCACGCCGTCGCCATAGGCAAGCGGCGCCTCGCCGCGGCGCGCGACGCCCGCCCGCAGATAGGGGTCCGCGCCGAGGCCGCCGATGTCGGGATCCGCCCGCCACGGCCCGATGGTCAGGCCGCCGAACGGCAGGCCGTGGGTGACCGTGCGCAGCGTCGCGCCGAGGCCGAGCACCGCGGCGACCGCGAAGACGATCATGACGAGGAGGGTGAGGCGCATCCGGGGCGGCCGACCTTAGCGCGCGGTCGTCGAGGGTTCGGCCCCGGCGAAGAACGGCGGTGCGAGCTCCGCCCGCGGGCCGGCCGCGGGGCGCGCCGCCGCGACGTCGGCGATCAGGGCCTGCAGCACCTTCGCCGCCCCGTCCGACAGATTGCGCGCGCCGACGGGCCGCGTGTCGGCGCCGTCCTCGGGCGCGGCCTGGGCGACCGCAGGCTTCGACGCGCCGGGAAGGGCGACCCCCGGGATCGCCTTCGGCGCGACGCCCTGGTGGGCGTAGGCCATGATCTCTTTCCAGGTCATGGCCGGCAGGGAGCCGCCGGTCATGTCCTTCGTCGTCGTGAAATCGTCGTTGCCGAACCAGACGCCCCCGACCAGCGACCCGGTGAAACCGATGAACCAGGCGTCCCGATAGGACTGCGAGGTGCCTGTCTTGCCGCCGGCCTGGACGCCGTCGAGCCGGGCCCGGCCGCCGGTGCCGTTCTCGACCACGGCCAGCATCATGCGGTTCATCTGCGCCACGACGGGATAGCCGAGGACCTGCTGCAAAGGCTTGGCGTCCCGCTCGCGCCGCCAGATCGCCGCGCCTTTGGAGTCGTCGACCTCGAGCGCTGCGAACGGCGGCGCGCGGCGGCCGCCGTTCGCCAGCGTCCCATAGGCCGAGGTGTGGTCAAGCAGCGTAACCTCCTCGACGCCGAGCGCCAGCGCCCGCCCCACGTCGAGCTTCGACCTCAGCCCCATGCGATGGGCCATGTCGATGACGTTCTTCTGCCCCACCGCGAGCGCGAGCCGGACCGGTATCGTATTAATACTTTTGGCGAAGGCGGTGAGGAGGGGGACTTTGCCGGCGAACCGGCGGCCGTAGTTGCGCGGGCACCAGTTGCCGACGCAGATCGCGGCGTCCGACACCACGCTGTCCGGGCTGAACTTCCCCGAGGCGAAGGCGGTCGCATACACATAGGTCTTGAACGACGAGCCCGGCTGCCTGAGCGCGTCGACCGCGCGGTTGAACTGGCTCTGGCCGTAATCCCTCCCGCCCACCATGGCCCGCACCCCACCCTCCGGCTCCAGGATCACCGCCGCAGCCTGGTCGACGCGGTACGGATCGCCGTACTGCCTGAGCATGCGCTCGACCACCTCTTCGGCGTGGCGCTGCAGCGCGGGGTCGAGCGCGGTGCGGACCCTCAGCACCCGCTGCCCCTTGAAGGCGCCTGCGTCCGCCATCCCCCGGATCTCGCCATAGGCCCAGTCGAGGAAATAGTCCGGGCTCGAGACCACCGCGGTCGGCTTCGGCGTCGCCGGCTGGAACCGGGCCGGCTGCACCTGCCCCTCGGTCATGAACCCGGCGTCGACCAGATTGTCGAGCACGGTCGCAGCCCTCGCCCGGGCCGCCGCCAGGTTGACGTGCGGCGCATACTTCGTCGGCGCCTTGAACAGGCCCGCCAGCATCGCGCTCTCGGCGAGGTCCACGTCGCGCGCGCTCTTGCCGAAGTAGAAATGCGCCGCCGCGTCCACCCCGAAGGCCCCGCCGCCCATGTAGGCCCGGTCGAGGTAGAGCTTCAGAATCTCGTCCTTCGAGAGGTGGAACTCGAGCCAGAACGCGAGAAAGGCCTCCTTGATCTTGCGCTCCAGCGTGCGCTCGTTGGTGAGGAACACGTTCTTCGCGAGCTGCTGCGTGATCGACGAGCCGCCCTGCACCACGCCGTTCGCCCGCGCGTTCTGGACGAGCGCCCGCGCCGTGCCCGCCACGTCGATGCCGAAGTGGGTGTAGAACCGCCGATCCTCGGTCGCGAGCGCCGCCTTGATCAGGTGGTCGGGGTACTCGCTCAAAGGGATGCCGTCGTTCTGCATCACCCCGCGCTTGCCGATCTCGGAGCCGTGCCGGTCGAGGAAGGTGACGGAGAGGTCGGCCCGGCTCAGCCAGTCCGGCCCGGTCTCGCGGAACGCCGGCAGCGCGAGCGCCAGCATGACGAGCGCGCCCGCGGTCCCGAGCGTCAGCCCCTCGCACAGGATCTCGACCGTCCAACGCCGCCAGCCGCGCACGCGGAAGGCGTCGAACGCCGCGCACACCCCGTCCCACCAGCGCGAGAGCGCGGGCCCGATGGTCCAGAAGGTGTGGTCGAGCCACGAATCGAGCGCCAGCAGGCGTCGTTTCGTGTCGAGCGTCTTAGGCCGCGCGCCGAACCCGAACACCGAATGCCTCTCCCAATCCAGCGTCGTTCCGGCCCCGGAATGACTTGACCCGACGCCGCCCCGAGCGCAAGAGCCGAAGCGTCGCCGCTCTCCGCCCAGAAGGACATACCCCCCGTGGCCGCACCCGGAAGCCTAGCCGAACCGCCCTTCTGGAGGGTGAAGACGCTGGCCGAGATGTCGGCGCCGGAGTGGGAGAGCCTGTGCGACGGCTGCGGCCGCTGCTGCCTGCTCAAGCTGCAGGACGAGGACACCGACCGCATCGCCTACACCGACGTCGCCTGCCGCCTGTTCGACCTCGGAACCTGCCGCTGCTCCGACTACCCCAACCGCCAGGCCCACGTGCCCGACTGCGTCCGCCTGACGCCTGCGGTGGTCGAGGACATCGGCTGGCTCCCCCCCACCTGCGCCTACCGCCTGATCGACGAAGGCAAGGACTTGTCCTGGTGGCACCCCCTGGTCTCCGGCGATCCGGAGACGGTGGTGACGGCGGGGGTCTCGGTGCGCGGCCGCGTGGCCTCCGAGACGGGCGTCTCGGAGTGGGAGCTGATGGAGAGGATGGTTAGCTGGCCGGCGAAGTGGCCGAAGGGGGCGAAGCGGGGGTAAGATGATGGCTGGTCTACCCCATTTCATCGTGGCTGCGCTTGTCCATAAATTGATTTGAGCTGTAACCTCCTTCGTATTTCTCATATGGTCCGGAATAGTCGAGCTCACACATAACAATTTGACATATCATCTCTCTGATAAAGATATAGTGGTCCCAAAGATCCATTTTTTCTGCGTTGGTGCCTAAGTGGACAATTTTATTGCGGATTCTAATGGACGACACAATTTTTTCATGATTAAAAAGAGATTTTGACAATCCATAATAATCACGAAGCGCCGATATTTTTAACACCAATGATCTCGAGTTGAGGTTGTTTATCCTTTCTCGAAGTGCATTTTTTTGATCTTTATTCAGGCCGTAAGATAGCAACGAGTCAGTGAAATTTTTCTTTATTTCGAGAAATAGTTCCTCTTGGATTATTTTTGTCTTTGGACGAGGAGATAGGCTATCGCAAAGGGATTCGAGCGCGGTCATTGATGCAAGATATGTTCCTTCTAGGAAAGTTGACTCGTTCTGAAGCCAGCTAATCGCCGTCCAAAGTGGTTCTGGAAATGGGCGGTCAACGAAGTATCGAGAAGAAATCTTATCGATGAATGGTTGTTGATTCATAGGGTGAATAACAGGAAGTGACCGAGGAAATTTTTTTCCAGAATAAAATGTAATTTCCAGTTTACTCGGAGACGTCACTTCTCTCGCTGTGCAATGAAGGCGACTGCCGTGTCCAAATTCAATGCATTTGTGAATAAAGGTTAGGAAATTATCGCAATCTCTAAGCCATGCATCTGATATTATGTTTCCGATAATCTCTATGCATCCAATTGCGGTAGCTGGTGTTACGGAGTCAGAGCTTCCAAAAATCGAAAGTTCCCCGAGCGGTGTAGAAACTGGGATATTGGGAAAGGACCGTAATCCGACTAGCCATAGACGCATTACAGGCAAATCCGTGCCACTTTCGTGACTGTAGCACAGCGTCGCTTTATGTGCCTCTACTTGAATAGAGCTATCTGGTGTTCCGATTTTAGATCCACGGATTGTCACATAATCAGATGTAAAGTAATAACCATCAGGGGATGTCCCTTCTAGCCGTAATCTTTCAACCTTCGAGCCAGGGACTTGATTTCCACCATCTAGGGCGATGTATGCGACGAGCGGTACCGTTACATCGGAAATTTTAATGGTTAAATCATCTTTAATACAGACGTCAAAATTTATAGGAATACGGGATTCCGACCTGTAAATAAATCCATCATATGTTTTGGTACCAAAAATCATCTATATACTATAAGTAAATCAATTTTAGCATGGGCATAGCTGAGAATATCATTCATGGCTCAGTGGCAATGCCTATTGATATTTCCAATTTTTACATCATTTACCAGGATGCCTTAAAAGAGGGCTGGAGCGATCTTCAGGCACGAGCGCCCTTGGAGGAACGAGCTCGCATTATGCGGCGTGTGCTATTTTGCCTCCTTGCGCCATCATAGCACCAGATCATCCATATTGGACGTCCCTCTGTAGCTCAAAGCAGGCAGCGTGTTCTCATAGCGCACGCACCCTGAGGCTGGTCATCGGCAGCTCGAACATCGCGCCGCCTGCGACCGCACCAGCCGTCGCCTCGATCGACGGCCACAGCGCGATCAGCCGCTCGGCTTTCTTCAGCAGCGGCGCCTTTTCGAGTCCGGCGGACAGGAAGAAGGCGATCATCGTGGAGTTACGGAAAGCCTGCGCCTCGTTCCGGTTCTTCCGGATGCGCCGGTCGCCCGAAATGACGATCCATCCGCCCTCGGCGCTTAGCTGCGTAATCCACTCGAGGTCCGTCACGCCCTTGCGGCCGAAATGATCGCGGGCGTGGATGAAGCGGTGGTCGGGCGCCAAAAGGCCATCCATGGCCTTCGCGAGGCGAGGGGGAAGCTGCTCGTCGATCAGGACCTTCAAGCGGCCCCGAGTTGTTGTTCGAAGAGAACGGCGTCCCGGACGATCGACGCCGGCAGCTCGTACGCCCAGGCAGCCCGTTCGATCGAGCCTTCAGCCTCCGCAGCAGCCGCAAGGACCGTCGTGGTGACGCCATAGCGCTCGGCGATCGGCTGTCCGAAAGAACGGTTCGGATCAATCACGATCGATCGCTTCCCGTCGAAGGGGCGCCAGCGAGCGACCGCGTCCCCTTCGAAGTCGAGATCTTTGAAAGACTGCTCGACCACGTCCTTAATCACATACTGGCGCTTGCGCAGGTCGAGCAACTCGTCGGCTCCCGCGTTCCTGATCGTGTCGAGGAAGATGGAGCGGCCATCGGTCCGGAACCGGTTTGTCGAGAACGGACGCGCGTCGCCGACACATTCGGCGGCGTAAGCGAAGCACTGACGAATCGTGTTCAGGCCGAGGCCAAGCATCGTCAGCGAATGCACGAACCGAAGCTCGATGAGGTCGCGAAAGCCGAGTTCAAGGCGATCGTCGATTGCCGGCAACTGCGGCGCCCAGAGGGGCGCCACCTCCCGACGCTCACCGTCTTCATTGTAGCTATAGCCGCCCAGCCAGCGCCGCACGGTCGCCGCCGGCATGCGGATCAACCGGCTTGCCTCAGCGGGCGAATAGCTGCCGACGCCGAGCACCGGCGCGAGGCGCGCGCTAGCCGCTAACGGTGACGAGTGTCTTTTGATCATAGGACTCGACATGTTGGCGCGAGGGTAGCGCTCGCGGCGCCGAACTCAACGTAAAGATTCTTAGTGTCGACGCAGGGCCGCGCTGGACGGATGCCCGGCTGCGCCGTGCATGACGGAGAGGGGGCCCAACGTCGCGTCGCGCGCCTCCTAGCTCGCCGCCGTCATGGTCCGGCTTGCCCGGACCATCCAAGTCAAACGCGGAGCCCGACGCCGAAGGTGGGTCCTCCGGTCGAGCCGGAGGACGACGGGGAGGGCGGCCCAACGGACGCGAGCCGCAGGCGTCCCTTCTCCCTGTGCGGGAGAAGGTGGGCGGCGTTCGCCACCGGCCGGATGAGGGGTCGTCCGGGCCGTCCTTGGCGGTGGGGAGGGCGTCCCAGACGACCCCTCACCCCAGCCCTCTCCCGCAAGGGGAGAGGGGGCGCGGCGTCGCTGTTTTGCGAGAAGTGGCGGGCCTGCGCCGGTCGTTCCGCAAAAGCGCGACGTCATGCCCGCGCCTTCGCGCGGGGTTCCACGACTTGGGCGTCGAGCGGCGCCTATGACGACGACAGTCGTGGATGCCCGGCTGCGCCGGGCATGACGGGGAGGGGGGCCCCGGCGTCGCGCGCGGCGCCGCCTCGCTCGCCGCGGTCATGGTCCGGCTTGACCGGACCATTCCTGTCCGACGCGGAGCGCGACGCTGAAGGCGGGTCCTCCGGTCGAGCCGGAGGACGACGGGTTGGCTCGGAGGGGCGCGAGCCGCGGGAACCTCTTTTCCCCTTGCGGGAGAAGGTGGGCGGCGGCGTTCGCCGCCGGGCGGATAGGGGGGCGTCCGGAACGTCCTCGGGGCGACAGGGCGGCCCAGACGACCCCTCACCCCAACCCTCTCCCGCAAGGGGAGAGAGGGGGGGTTCGGACATACGAAGGCCGTGGAGGCTTAGCGGCCGGCGCCGCTGGCCGGGCCGTGGTCGCTCGGCATGGTCTTGTCGGTGGCGGCGCCGGTGCTCGGCTTCGTCTCCGTGGCGCCCGAGGTCGAGCCCATGGAGCCGGAGGTCGCGCCCGAAGCGCCTGACGTCTCCGCGCCGCCGCCGACCGAGCCCTTGGTCTGCATGCTGGAGTTCGGCGCGCTCGGCTGCGTGGACGCGTCGGCGTTGGGCGTGCCGGCGGTCTGCGCCATGGCGAGGCCCGACGAGGCGGCGAAAAGCAGGGCGGCGGCGCCGGCGGTGAAAGCGTTGGTGCGGGTCATGAACGTCTCCTGAAAGATCTGTCTGTGTGTCCGCTAGACGATGGGCGTCACCACGCGCCGCGCTCAAGCAGTGGCGCGGCGGACGCGAGACGCTGCACTTCCGCAGCGGACGGCGTTAGGGTGATACGACGAAGGATTTTGGCGGCGTTGCCCTGGAACGCGCGAGATGCGCTCCGACCCGGCGCCGCCACCGTCGGATCGGTTACGAACTCAACACGTGACGTGCGAAAAAGTTGCAGGGCGCCGCCGCAAGAGGCGGGAGACTTCGCCGCACGCTGGTTTTTAAGAAGAAAATCCTATATAGTGGCGCGGAGATGGGGCCGCCTTCGGGATCGGCGGGCGAGGGGAGGGGCGCGGCATGCCGGCGTTTCGGGCGCATTCGGCCGAGGAGATCGAGCGGGCGCGCACGCTTTATGAGGAGACCGACGTCAGCCCCGCCGACATCGCGCGGCTGATGGGGCTCGGCGTCAACACCTTCTACCGCCGGGTGAAGGATTGGGGCTGGCGGCGGCGCCGGCTGCGGGTGGAGGAGAGCGACGCCATCGCGCGCGAGGCGCTGAAGAGCGCGGATCCCGACATCGCGGCCTATGGCCGGGCCTGGGAGGAGGACAAGCGCTCCTCCGCCGAGCGGGCGGAGGCCGCGATCCTCGCCCAGATCGCGGCGCTCGAGGGGCTGCAGGTCCGGGCCGCGCGGGCGGCGCTCGACCTGATCGACAGCGAGCGCGCGGCGCGCACGCTGTGGCGGCTGGCCCAGGCCCTGAACGAGGTGGAGAAGCTGCGGCGGGCGGACGCGGCGCCGCGGAAAGGCCAAGCCGCGGCGAGGGCGAGCGAGCCGGAGGTCGATTTGGACGCGCTGCGGGCGGAGCTCGGCCGCCGGCTCGAAAACATGCGGAAGATGTACGACGAGGAGGAGTGAGCGAGCCAAGCGAAAGCCCCGGCCGAGAGGGCCCGGGCGTCGCCGTTCCGATGCGGCGCTTACTTGCCCGAGCCGGTCGTCGGCTTCTCGCTGTGGCCGCGCAGGCCTTCGGCCTTGTTGTCCTGGGTGCCGCCCGAGGTCGGCGTGTTGTCCTTCATCGGCGCCGGGCCGGGCGTTCCGGTCTGGCCCGACATGCCGGACTGGCCCTTCACCTCGGGGCCGGAATTCGGGCCGACGCCGGGCCGCGAGCCGGAGGTGGCGTTGTTCTCCGTGCCCGTGGCCTGGGCCATGGCGACCGTGGAGGAAGCGGCGATGAGAAGGGCGGCGAAGCCGGCGGCAATCTTGGCGTTGGTCATGACGTGTCCCACTTGTGCGCTGGTGTGAGCGCGCGCGAGGCGCGCGGGCGCCAGCCATCGGAAGACGACCGGCGGAGGATCTTGAGTCGGTGCGGGGAAAAAAGCCCGGCGTGCGACCAACGATGCTTCTGCGTCATTTGACATGTGCGGGCGGCGCATGGCGCGGGAGGCGATCGTCGGTCGATCAACTCATAAACATCTGGCGCACGAAAAAGTTGCAGGCCGCCGTTGTTTTAACCAATGTGGGGGAGAGGCGCCCATCGCCCACGAAAAAGCCCCGGCGCGCGGCGCCGGGGCTCGATCGGTTTCGGACAGGCGTCGGGTGTCAGCGGCCGCCGCCGCCGCCGGCCCCGCCGCCGCCCTCGACCGGGGAGGGGCGCTGGCCCTTGATGTCGGAGGACTCGGTCGCCGCGGAGGGCGTCCCCGTGGTCATGCCGGTGGAGCCCGACGTCGAGGGGGTCTCGTGCGTCATGCCGGTGGAGTTGTCCTTCATCTGGTCCGCATTGCCCGGGCCGCCCGGCTGCGCGACGGTGCCGGCGCCCGCGCCGCCTCCGCCGCCGCCCGCGCCCTGCGCCATGGCGACGCTCGAGCCGGCGGCGATGAGAAGCGCGGCGGCGCCGGCGGTGATGATCTTGTTCATGATATGAGGTCCTTCGGTTCGTGGTCGCATCGGCCGGGGCGACGCCGGAGCCTGGGGCTCCGGAGGCCGCGCGGCGCGCTCGATCGTTCCCCCCACAAACGTCGTCCGCTCGGGAAGGTTGCACGGCCCTCCGTGCGGAGGCGCCAAGCGAGGCGTGCGCCTGCACAGCTGTCGGGTCTCGACGCGCGCCCCAGCCGGGGGCGTCGGCGTCAGAAGCTGAAGGTCGCGACCACGCCGCCGCGCGGCGGGACGCCGGGCGCGACGAACCCGCGGCGCCGGGCGAGCGCCTTCGCCTGCTCCTGGTTGAGAAGCGCTTCCGCGCGGCGGCGGTCGGCGTCAGACACCTTGTCGGCGTCGCACCGGCCCGGCTCCTCCCACAGCTTGCGGGCGACGGGCGTGCCGACCGCATAGGTGATCGTGCTCCCCGCGAGGTCGTCCGGCGCCACGTAGCGCTTGCGCATCAGCGCCTTGATCGCCTCGCCGAGGATCTGCGCGCTCTCCTCGAGGCTCATGGTCCGGACGAGATCCGCGTCCGGCGCGTCGCGCCCGTCGACCGCGCAGTGCTTCGCGGTGAAGAGCCAGTCGTGCACCATGTAGGCAGGCGCGTAGCCCCAGGGGCCGAACCCCTTGAACAGCTGGGCGAACTTCGGAACTGACCCGCCGTCCGTGTACATCAGGCCCGGCCGGATGACGGCGCCGTTGGCGCGCGTGAAGGTCAGCTCGTTGTTGGGGACCGGCATGAACAGGAAGCGGCCGTCGCCGGCGGGGGCGCTTCCCTCGCCGAGCCAGACCACGACCAGCGAGCCGGAGAACGAGCCGCCCTCGGGCGCGTCGCGGTAGGCGAGGCCGCCGCACCCCGCGAGCCCGAGCGCCAGTCCGGCCGCAGCCAGCCGCCCCCATAGCATGCGCGCTTCCCCCGAAGCTTGTTTGAGCGTCGCGATCGTAGCGCGAAAGCCGGTTCCTCGCCATGACCGCCGTGGCTCCGTCTTGCGGCCGCAATCGCGTCGCTTATCTCGATCCGATGAACGCAAGACGAAAGGACCGTCCGATGATCCGAGCCGCTTTGGCCGCAAGCCTTCTCGTCGCAGGTCTGACGGGCGCGCACGCTGCGACCGTGCCGGAGGGCGTCTGGAGCCTGCCCAAGGGCAAGGCGACCGTGCGGATCACCTCCTGCGGCGACGGCGTCTGCGCCACTCTCGTCGGGCTGGGCAAGCCGCTCGACAAAAAGGGTCGCCCCAAGGTCGACAAGCGCAACCCCGACCGCGCCAAGCGCGACCGGCCGGTGATCGGGCTGTCGCTGCTGCAGGGCATGGCGCCGTCCGGCGAGGGCTGGGCGGGGAGGTTCTACAACCCCGACGACGGCGAGACCTACGCCGGTAGCCTGGCGCCCGCGGGCGACGGCACGCTGCGCCTCAAGGGCTGCGTGCTGGGCGGGCTGGTGTGCCGGACGCAGGTGCTCACCCGCGTGAGCTGACGCCAGAAAACGACTGTGGCGGAGACCGGCCGCGCCGGTCCCCGCCACGAAAAGCGCAGGCTTGGGGCTGTGACGCCCGCAAGCCTGCGAAGGTGGGCCCGGCCGGGGTAAAGGGCCAAGCCAGGGGTCTTAGGGCCGGCGCGTCAGGCGCCGGCGAGCTTGGGCTGGCCTGCGCTGGTCGGGCCGTCGTCGAGCGTCGCGGGATTGGCGACTCCCGAGCGCTTGATGTGGGCGGCGAGCACGGGCCGGAGAGCGACGATCGCGAGGAAGGCGGCGAAGAGGTCCATCGCGGCGACGGTGTAGAGCACGGTCGCCCAAGTGCCGGTCCATTCCATCAGCAGGTTGCCGACCGGGACGAACAGCGCGCCGATGCCCTTGGCGCAGTACAGCACGCCGTAAATCTTGCCGATGTGCTTGGTGCCGAAGGCGTCGCCGGCGAGCGCCGAGAACAGCGAGTACACTTCGCCCCAGGCCAGGAACACGACGCCGGACAGGATCAGGAAGGCGTAGGGGTTCGAGCCGAAGTAGCCGAGCGCGATGATGCCGAGGCCTTCGAGCGTGAAGGCGATGACCATCGTCTTCTCTCGGCCGATGTTGTCCGAAATCCAGCCGAACAGCGGACGGGAGATGCCGTTCATGACGCGGTCGAGCATCAGCGCGAGCGGCAGGGCGGCCATGGTGAAGAAGTAGAGGTTGACGCTGTAGTTCTTGACGCCCAGGTCCTGCGCGATGACGCCGAGCTGGGCGACCGCCATCATGCCGCCGGTGACGACGCAGATGAACATCAGGAACATGAGCCAGAACAGCTTCGTGTTCAGGGCTTCCTTGAGCGTGTAGTCCTTGCGGGTCTGGATCAGCTTGTTCGAGACCTTGACCTCTTCCTTGGTCGGCGAGCGCAGGAACCAGGCCGCGATGAAGGCGAGCGAGCCCTGCAGGATGCCGAAGAAGAAGAACGTCTCCTGGAAGCCGCTGGACTGGATCATGGCGGCGATCGGCAGGATGGTGGCCGCCGAGCCGGCGCCGTAGCCGCCGGCCGTCAGGCCGACCGCGAGGCCGCGGCGGTCCGGGAACCACTTCAGCGCGTTGTTGATGCAGGTGGCGTAGATGCAGCCCACGCCGATGCCGCCGACGGCCGCGCCCACGTAGAAGCCCATCAGGGTGGTGGCCTGCGAGTTCAGAATCCAGGCGGCGCCGATGCAAACCGCGCCGACCGCGACCATCACCTTCGGGCCGTACTTGTCGATGAAGTAGCCTTCGATCGGCGTCAGCCAGGTCTGCACCAGCACGAAGATGGTGAAGGCGATCTGGATCGAGGCGCGGTCCCAGCCGTAGGTCGACTGGATTTCGGGGACGAAGAGCGTCCAGGCGTACTGGATGTTCGCCGTCGCGACCATGCAGACCACGCCGACGATGATCTGGATCCAGCGCGTGCGTTCAGAGACGTTCGGCCGGAGGGCCGGGTCGGAAGTCTGTGCCATTTTGGCGTTTCCTCGGTGTGTGTCGTTCGGCCCGAAAGCCGTGTGGACGCCCTCGCTTGTGCGACGTGGTCGTTTTTCGACCTTGGCGCCGCGGCGTCGCAGGGAATGTGTGGAGTTCGGTCTCCTCTCGGACGAGACTGAGGGAAGCGGCGGATAAGCCGGTGATTCCGGCCGTGTCACGCATGGCTGGTATGCAAAATATGGCATGCCAGTTTGTCGCAGCGATAGCCCGTCGGGCCCCGGTTTGGTTCACGACTTCGTAATCGGCGCGTGATCGGGCGGCGCAGAGCGGCCATCGCGCGGCGGCCCTTGAGGCCGCGGTCGTATTGGCGTATCGGCGCCTGCGGCGGCGCGCTTCGGACGGGCGACGGCTCAGGCGCTAGGCCCGCGGAAGAGACGATGACGTACTCGGTCAAGGAAATCTTCAAGACGCTGCAGGGCGAAGGCGCCCAGGCGGGCCGGGCCTCCGTGTTCTGTCGCTTCGCCGGCTGCAACCTGTGGACAGGCCGCGAGGCCGATCGCGCGCGGGCGGTCTGCCAGTTCTGCGACACGGACTTCATCGGGACCGACGGCGAGGGCGGCGGCAAGTTCGCAGGGGCCGAGGCCCTGGCCGCCGCGATCGAGGCCGCCTGGGGCGCGGCGCCGGGGCCCCGCTACGTGGTGTTCACGGGGGGCGAGCCGCTGCTGCAGCTGGATGCGGCGCTGACGGCGGCCTGCCGCGCGCGGGGCTTCGAGTGCGCGGTCGAGACCAACGGCACCCAGGCCCGCCCCGCGGGCGTCGACTGGCTGTGCGTCAGCCCCAAGGCCGGCGCCCCCCTCGCGCTCGACGGAGGCGACGAGCTGAAGCTGGTCTACCCGCAGGCAGGCGTCGACCCGGAGACGTTCCTGGGGCTCGCCTTCCGGCATTTCTTCCTGCAGCCCATGGACGGGCCCGACGGGCCGGCGAACGTGCAGGCGGCCATCGCCTACTGCCTGACCCACCCCCGCTGGCGCCTCAGCCTGCAGACCCACAAGATGATCGGCATTCCGTGAAAGGCGCCTCATGAGGATCGTTCAGGCCTTCACCTTCGAGGCCGCCCATCGGCTGCCGAACGTGCCCCCGACCCACCGCTGCCACCGCGTGCACGGCCACTCCTACCGGGTGGAGCTGGCGCTCGAAGGGCCGATCGATCCCGTGACCGGCTTTGTCGTCGACTTCTTCGACGTCGAGGCCGCGTTCGGGCCGGTGCTGAAGCGGCTCGACCATCACACGCTGAACGAGATCGAGGGGCTCGAGAATCCGACGGCCGAGCTGATCGCGCTGTGGATCTGGGACAAGGTGAAGCTGGATCTGCCGCAGCTCGCGCAGGTAAAGGTGTTCGAGACGCCGTTCTGCTGGGCGGAGCACGACGGGGCATGACCGCGGCCCAAGAGGCTGGCGAGGCGGCTGGCGAGGCGACGGGCGCGGGCGACGGCGCGCTCGTGCTGTTCTCCGGCGGGCAGGACTCCACCACCTGCCTCGCCTGGGCGCTGGACCGTTTCGGGCGTGTCGAGACGCTGGGTTTCGACTACGGCCAGCGCCACCGGGTCGAGCTCGACCAGCGCGCGGCGCTGCGCGAGGGGCTCGCGCGCCTGAAGCCGGACTGGGCGGCGCGGCTGGGCGAGGACCACACGCTCGCGCTGCCGGTCCTTGGCGAGCTGTCCGACACCGCGCTGACCCGCGACGTCGCGATCGAGGCGGAGGCGGGCGGCCTGCCCAACACCTTCGTGCCGGGCCGAAACCTCGTCTTCCTCACCTTCGCCGCGGCGCTCGCCTGGCGGCGGGGGCTGCGCCGCATCGTCGGCGGCATGTGCGAGACCGACTTCTCCGGCTACCCCGACTGTCGCGACGACACGATCAAGGCGCTCCAGGTGGCGCTCAACCTCGGCATGGAGCGCCGCTTCGTGCTGGAGACGCCGCTGATGTGGCTCGACAAGGCCGACACCTGGACGCTGGCGGACGGCCTCGGCGGCGGGGGGCTGGTCGAGCTGATCGTCGAGGACAGCCACACCTGCTACCTCGGAGAGCGCGGCGCCCGCCACGCCTGGGGCTACGGCTGCGGCGCCTGCCCCGCCTGCGACCTGCGGGCGAGGGGATTTGCGCGCTGGCGCGCGCGGGCGGCGTCTCTAGGCCCCGGCGCATAGCTCGCCACATCCGCGCCGCCGCTCGTTCTCACTCGCTTTGCGAGAGCCAAGCGCGGGCGATCCCTCCCCCGGAAGGGGAGGGTGGACGGGCGCAGCCCGGCCGGGTGGGGTGAGCGCAGGACGAGGCGCCGGCGGGCGGCGTCGCGCTCGACGCCCAAGACCCCACCCGACCTCGGCTTCGCCGAGGCCACGCTCCCCACGCCTGCGGCGCGAGGAGGGACGCCCGCGCCATACTCTGACGCCCTGCGCCCGCCCGCAAACGCAAACGGGGCGCCCCGTGAGGGACGCCCCGTTCGCTCAAACCCGAACCCGAAAGGGCTCGCTCCGATCACTCGGCGCGCAGGTTCGCGGCCTTGGTCTTGCCACGCTCCATGACGACTTCGAACGCGACCTTCTGGCCCTCGACGAGGGTGTGGAGGCCCGAACGCTCGACGTCGGAGATGTGAACGAAGACATCCTTCGAGCCGTCGGCCGGCTGGATGAAGCCATAACCCTTCTGGGTGTTGAAGAACTTGACGGTGCCGCTCGGCATGATCGCCTCCCTGGACAAGCGCATGTGCGCATTTGACCGCTTCCCCGTTCGGGTCCGCGGCCGGGCACAATCCGAATTTGGTGCGTGTCGTGAAGGCGGTAGCTTTCGGCGAAGTCGCCGCATGCAGGCCAGACAGGACGTCCAAAAATCTGATTGCTGATCGACAATGGCGCACAGCTAAAACGCGTCGTCAAGCGTCGGCGCGGCGCCCAAAAGGCGGAACCGCCGCGCCGACGCGTCGTTTGTCTTCCGTAGGCCAACTCTGGCCCCAGGGAGGCGACGGCGTTGAGTTCATCGCATGACAATCATACGACCGAACGCTTCGGTTTCACCGACGACGGCGTGATTCCGAACCACCCGAGCTTCGAGCTTCTGGTGCACCGCGCGGCCTTCGCGCCCGAGCCGGGCGAACCCGCCGTGAGCGCCGAGCAGCTGTTTGGCGCCAACGGCTGGGGCGGGTTCTGGCGGGACGGGATCTACCCGTTCCACCACTACCACTCGACCTGCCACGAGGCGCTGGGCGTGGCGCAAGGTTGGGCCGAGGTGCGATTCGGCGGCGAGAGCGGCGGCCGGACCCTGCGCCTGGAGGCCGGCGACGTGGCGGTGGTGCCCGCCGGCACGGGACATTGCCGGATCGCCGCCAGCGAGGATTTCGAGGTCGTCGGCGCCTATCCGCCGGACCAGCCCTTCGACCTCATTCGTGACGCCGGCGACCACGACGCCGCGGTGGAGCGCATCAAGGCGGTGCCGACGCCGGCGACCGACCCCGTGTTCGGGCCGGACGGCGGCCTCAGGACGGCGTGGAAGGGACTGGCCCGCTCGGCGGCCTGAGCGCCGGCGGCGTCAGGCGCTCGCCAGCCGGCATTTGCCCGGCAGGTTCTGGTAGTAGACGCTTTTCAGGCTCGCTTCGAACCAGCGCTGGCCCGGCGCCGCGGGGTCGAACCCGTAGAGCTCGATCGCGATGTCCTCGACCGCCGTCCCGGTCTGGTTGGCGGCCGGCACGGTGACCTTGGACGCGAGGCGCGCCGGCTCCGCCGTGCGGTCGAGCGTCCAGCGCGGTCGCGGCGCGCCCTGGCCGTCGTAGTCGCTGCGCTCGCCGTTCGCCTTCGCCACGTAGATCTGCGCGAAGGCCGCCGGCTCGCCGCGATCGAGCTCGAACAGGAACGCCACGAACGGCTGGCTCTCCACGAACACGTAGAACTGGCAGTAGAGCGTGGGCGCGGCCGGCGCGGCGGCGGCGGCCGTCCGCAACGCCGGCGAGGCGGGCGCCGGCGCGTCGGGCGGCGCGTGGGTCCGGCCGCTTGAGGCCGAAAGGTCCGGCGTGGCGTCGAGATAGACATAGAGCCCCGCCGAAATCAGAAGCGCAGTGAAGAGGCTTAAGGCGATCGAGGCGAAGCGCGTCATGCGTGGGTCCCGGCGGCGGTCGGCTCGAGGATAGCCGGCCCACGCCTGGGGATCGACAGCGGAGTCGCGTTCGACAGGCCTTCGGAAGGAGCGCTCCTTCCGAAAGGCGCTTTACGCCGGCTTGCGGTCCATCAGCTCCACGAAGCGCTGGAACAGGTAGTGGCTGTCCTGCGGGCCGGGGGAGGCCTCGGGGTGATGCTGGACAGAGAAGGCCGGCCGGTCGGTCAGCTCGAGCCCGCAGTTGGTGCCGTCGAACAGCGAGACGTGGGTCTCGCGCGCGGTCGCGGGCAGGCTGTCGCGGGCGACCGCGAAGCCGTGGTTCATCGAGGTGATCTCGACCTTGCCGGTGGTGAGGTCCTTCACCGGATGGTTCGCGCCGTGGTGGCCCTGGTGCATCTTGGACGTCGTCGCGCCGACGGCGAGCGCCAGCATCTGGTGGCCGAGGCAGATGCCGAAGGTCGGGATCTTCTTCTCGAGCACCGCCTGGATGACGGGGACCGCGTACTTGCCCGTGGCCGCCGGGTCGCCGGGGCCGTTCGACAGGAACACGCCGTCCGGGTTCAGCGCGAGGATGTCCTCGGCGGTGGCGGTCGCGGGCACGACGGTGACCTCGCAGCCGGCGGTCGTCAGCATGCGCAGGATGTTGCGCTTGAGGCCGTAGTCGATCGCGACCACGCGCTTCGTCGCCGTTCCTTCCGCGCGCGCGCCATAGGCGCCGGGCACGGCCGCGCCGGGCCAGCTCCAGCCGGCCTCGTCCCAGCCGTAGCGCTGGGGGCTGCCGACGAGCGGCACCAGGTCCTGGCCCTCGAGGCCTTCGAAGCCGTCGAGCACGCTCTTCAGCGCCGCGTCGTCGAAGGCGCCGTCCGGCGCGTGGGCGATGACAGCGTTGGGCATGCCCTTGTCGCGGATGAGGGCGGTGAGCGCGCGGGTGTCGACGCCGGCGATCGCGACGATGCCGCGCGCCTTCAGCCAGGCGTCGAGGTCGCGCGTGGCGCGCCAGTTCGAGGGCGAGGTGACGTCGGCCGCGAACACCGCGCCGCGCACGCCGGAGGCGCCCGCCATGTTCACCGTCTCGACGTCGTCGTCGTTCACGCCGACGTTGCCGATGTGCGGGAAGGTGAAGGTGATGATCTGCCCGGCGTAGGACGGATCCGTCAGGATCTCCTCGTAGCCGGTGATGGCGGTGTTGAAGCAGAGCTCGCCGGCCGCGGCGCCGACCGCGCCCAGGCCGTCGCCCTCGACCAGCGTGCCGTCGGCGAGCAGCAGCCGCGCCGTCGGGCGCGCCTCGTCCCAGCCGCCTTTGGCGGCGCCTTGTTCATGAGCCATGATTGTCTTAAGTCCCGTCGCGCGATCACGCGCCGACGCCTGACGCGCCGATGCGGCCGGAACCTAGGCGCCGCGACCCCCAGCGTCAACGTTTCGGTGACAGATCGAGCTTCTCGCGCGGCGCGGCATGCGCGCGCGACCGCAATGTAAGGACACGACCGATGCGCGACGCCATCACCGCCGCCTTGAAGGACAGCATGAAGGCCCGGGACGCGGAGCGCACCGGCACGCTGCGCCTGGTCTCCGCCGCCATCAAGGATCGCGACATCGAGGCCCGCGGCGAGGGCAAGGGGACGGCGACCGACGACGAGCTGAAGCAACTCCTCGCCAAGATGATCAAACAGCGCCAGGAGAGCGCCTCGATCTACGAGCAGAACGCGCGTCCCGAGCTCGCCGCCAAGGAGAAGGCGGAGATCGCCGTGATCCAGGCGTTCCTGCCGCAGCAGATGTCGGAGGCGGAGGCTGCCGCGGCGATCGACGCCGCGATCGCCGAGACCGGCGCAGTCAGCATGAAGGACATGGGCAAGGTGATGGGCGTGCTGAAGGCGAAGCACACCGGCGCCATGGACTTCGCGGCGGCCAACGGCGTGATCAAGGCGAAGCTGACGGGCGGCTGAGACACACGGAAACGGTGTCATCCCGGACGAGCGTAGCGAGATCCGGGATCGCTTCAGAACGAGCCTGACGACCTGCGTCGTGGGGTCTATCGCGCGCCGGTCCTCGCGCGCATCCTCCGAGAACGGTCCCGGATCGGCCTTTGGCCGTCCGGGATGACGTACGCTCGACCGGGCGTCCGAGAGACTACTTCCCCAGCGCCGCGCCGTTGGGCGCGATGACGGCGAACAGGTCGGCCAGTCCCGCCAGGGCGCCGTCGTGGACCTCGTCGGCCGAGCGCGCCGGCTTGCCGACGGCGCCGGGCAGCGCGCGGGTCGCGGTCGCGTTCTCTACGATCGTCACACCGTAGCCGAGGTCGACCGCCGCGCGGGCGGTGGCGTCGACGCACATGTGCGTCATGAATCCGACGAGGATCAGGTTGTTGCGGCCAAGCGCCTTTAGCGCCGGGTCGAACTCCGGATTGGTGAAGCCGTT
Organism: Methylopila sp. 73B; assembly: GCF_000526315.1. Lineage (NCBI taxonomy): Bacteria > Pseudomonadati > Pseudomonadota > Alphaproteobacteria > Hyphomicrobiales > Methylopilaceae > Methylopila > Methylopila sp. 73B. Next base: position 327,860 of record NZ_JAFV01000001.1, read on the forward strand.
CGGCAGCCCCTTCGAAAACACCGGCTCGTCGCCCTGCGGCGCGGCCTGAGGCGCGATCTCGGCGCCCTTGGTGCCCTCGACGAAGATGCCGGCCGGCGCGCGGTGGACGACGTGGACGATCGGGGTCCCCGCCGCGCGGGCCTGCGCCAGGAGGTCGGCGATCGCGTCCAACGCGGGCGCGGAGCCAGGCAATGCGATCGGCCCTTCGACATATTCGTTCTGCGCGTCGATCACGACCAGCGTCGCGTCGGCGAGTGAGGCCGGCTGGGGCGAGGCGCCGGCGAGATCGCGAAGGGTTTTGGGCGCGTCAGCCATAAAGCTCTCCGTAGAACGAGAAAGGGCCGCCGGGTGCGGCAGCCCTTTTGGGTTCGATCAAATCTTCGCGTCGGACGCTCCGGCCGGTCGGCGGCCGCCAGCGTCCAAACGCGCGGCTCGGACCGTCAGAACACGCCGATGACGATGGCGCCGAGGAAGGCGAAGGCGGCCAGCGCCGCCATCAGATCAACTCGTTTCACGACGCTCATGTGGGAAATCCCCAAATTCACTGTTGCGCCTAGATAAACTCGATTCATTCCCTCGACAATAGGGAGTCAGGATCGCTTCGTTAACGAAGCATCCACCTTTGAGGTTCGCCCGCCTAACGAATTCGTCGCTGCGGCGCGGCGCCGGGGGGCGTCCGTCAAGCGCGCCTTAACCAACTCCGTCGCATTTTAACGGCCATGCGCTTCAGGTTCGCCCATGGTTTCGTTCTCGGCTGCGTCGCTGCGGCGCTGAGCGGCTGCGGCTTTTTCGGCGGCGACGAGCGGGAGCCCTGGCGCGGCAAGGTGGAGGCCGCCTGCCTTGCGGCGAAGCTCGTCACGCCGACGGACTTCACCCGGCCGATCGACGAGATCGACGGTCCCGGCGTCTGCGGGCTCGAACATCCGTTCCGAATCTACGCGGTGGCCGACGGCTCCGTCGGCGTGCAGCCGGCGGCGCGGCTGGGTTGTCCGATGACGGCCGTGCTCAACGACTGGATGGTCCGCACGGTGCAGCCCGCGGCGAACGCCCGCTTCGGCGTCGCCGTGGCGGAGATCAAGAACGCCGCCTCGTTCGGCTGCCGCACCCGGAACAACAAGCGCGGCGCGAAGCTCTCCGAGCACGGCTTCGGCAACGCGCTCGACATCTCCGCCTTCATCCTCGCGGACGGCCGCGAAATTTCGATCGCGCGCGACTGGCGCGGAGGGACGCCCGAGGCTCAGGCTTTCCTGCGCGAGGCGCACGCCGGCGCCTGCGGGGCGTTCAAGACGGTTCTGGGACCCGGCAGCGACGCGCACCACGAGAAGCACCTGCACCTCGACCTCGCGCGCCATGATCCCGAGGGACGCCGCGCCTACTGCCGGCCGACCCCGATGATGCCCGAGCTTCCGCCGGAGCCCGAACTCGCCCCCCAGGGCGACGAGCCCGCCGTGAGCTACGCGCCGGACACAAACGCGTTCGACGGCCCGACCGGCTCCATCGCGCAGCGGCGCTGGGACAACGTTTCCGAGCCACCTGCGGACTGGCAGACAGACGAGTGACGGCGCCCCGGCCTCGCGTAGGGATGTCGGACGCTCGTCTTTTTCGCCGCCAGTCGCGAAGGAGCGTCGGGATCTAGGCGAAGCCGCGAAGCCCGGGACGTCAGGACATGCGGGGCATCGGCTACTACCCGCGGTCAGCTCTGGTCGCTTGCGCAACCCGCTGGCGGACTCCGGCCACCACGCGCTCAGGGGGTGCAGGTCATGATCGACCATATGGGCGTCAGCCCTGCCGACATCGTAAGCGCGCGTCGATTTTACGACGCCGCGCTCAGGCCGCTTGGCATCGTGGCCGTGATGGAGGTGACGCCCGAACAGACGGGGGGCTACCACGGAATAGGCTACGGAATCGGCCTAAAGCCGTTCTTCTGGTTGTCCAGCGACAGCCGACGCGCCTCGCCGCCGGGCGCCCGAGGACTTGGGATCCATGTTGCGTTCGCGGCGGGCAGCCGAGCGACCGTCGACGCCTTCTATGCGGCGGCGTTGGCGCATGGGGGCAGCGACAACGGACCTCCGGGCGTGAGGCCTCATTATCACCCGGCCTATTATGCGGCCTTCGTGATCGACCCGGACGGGGTCAACGTCGAGGCCGTATGTCATAAGCCCGAATGAGGTGGCGGGCGGGCCACCCTTCATGCCCTACGCAAGAGCCCAAGCTCACCCCGCCGCGATCTTCGGCTTCGGCAGTCCGTAGAGGTGCTCCTCCGCCGGGAAGCGGCGGGCCCGGACGTCGGCGGCGTAGGCGTCGGCCGCGGCCTTCATGGTCGCGCCCACGTCGGCGTACTTGCGGACGAACTTCGGCACGTGGCCGAAGGTGACGCCCATCATGTCGTCGGTGACGAGAATCTGGCCGTCGCACTCGGCGGAGGCGCCGATGCCGATGGTCGGAACGCGGATCGTCTCGGTGATGCGAGCCGCAAGAGGAGCGACGACGCCCTCGACCACCACCGCGAAGGCGCCGGCGTCGGTCACCGCGCGGGCGTCGGCGAGGATGGTCTCCGCCTCGGCCGCGAGCTTGCCGCGGGCGGCGTAGCCGCCGAGCGCGTTCACCGACTGCGGCTGCAGGCCGATGTGCGCGAGCACGGGGACGCCGCGCTGGGTGAGGAAGGCGATGGTCTCGGCCATCACCGCGCCGCCCTCGAGCTTTACGGCGCCGCAGCCGGTCTCCGCCAGGATGCGGGCGGCGTTGCGGAAGGCTTGGGCCGGGCTTTCCTGATAGGCGCCGAAGGGCAGGTCGACCACCACGAGCGCATGCCGCGCGCCGCGCACCACGGCCGCGCCATGGGCGATCATCATGTCGAGCGTCACTGGGATCGTGCTCGGCAGGCCGTAGACCACCATGCCGAGGCTGTCTCCCACGAGCAGCAGGTCGGAGGCCTCGTCCAGCGCCTCCGCCACCGGCGTCGTGTAGGCGGTGAGGCAGACGAGCGGCGTCGCTCCCTTCGCCGCGCGGATGGCGGCGACGGTGACGGGCTTCGCGGTGGGCGCGCTTGCGGGCGGCCTGGCGTGTGCGCTCATGGCGTTCGGTCCTCCGGGGCGGCTGCGAGCCGCCGACGGCCGGCGCGTTTCCTGCAACGGCGTCGCCGGCTGGGACGGAGATTTGGTCGCATCCGGCCGATTGTTCCAGTTCTTTATCATCCCGGCGCACAAAAATGCGGCTCGATCGCGCCTCGCGAGGCGGCGTTCGCGTCGCCCGAGGCGGGCGGCTACAGTCGCGCCCCGAATCAGGAGCGGCGGCGATGTGGTTTTGGGGCAAGATCGGCGGGGCGGCGGCGGGCCTCGCGCTCGGCGGACCCCTGGGCGCGCTTGCGGGCGCGGTCGCTGGTCATTTTCTCATCGATCGCGAGACCGACCCGGAGGCGCTCGCCGCGCGCGACCGCGAAAAGCGCGAGGTCGCCTTCACCGTCGGCGTGATCGCGCTCGCGGCCAAGATGGCGAAGGCGGACGGCGTGGTCGCCTGCGTGGAGGTGGACGCCTTCCGACGCGTGTTCTCCATTCAGGAGAGCGACCTGAAGCGCGTCGGCCAGCTGTTCGATCTCGCGAAGCAGGACGTGGCGGGCTTCGACGCCTACGCCCGCCAGCTCGCCGATCTCTTCGCGGACGATCCGGCGACGCTGGAGGACGTGCTTTCGGGCCTCGCGCAGATCGCGGCGGCGGACGGCGCCGTGCATGAGGCGGAGGCCGCCTACCTCATGGAGGTCGGCGCGATCTTCAAGCTGGACGCGGCGCGGCTTCGGCGCGCGCTCGCACGTCACATGAAGCTCCCTGCGGCCGACCCTTACGCGATCCTCGGAGCCGATCCCGGCGCGAGCGACGACGACCTCAAGCGCCGGCATCGCGCGCTGGTGGCCGAGACCCATCCCGACCGGGCGATCGCGCGCGGCCTGCCCGAGGAGGCGGTGCGGATCGCGACCGAGAAGCTCGCCGCGGCCAACGCCGCCTGGGACATGATCCGGCGCGAACGGGGGCTCGCATGACCGCCTTCACGCCCGACAGTCCCCTCGTCGCGGAGGTGCGTCCCGCCGCGAACCACGACGAGCGCCGCGACGGGCGCGAGCCGGACATCCTGCTGCTGCACTACACCGGCATGGCCTCGACCGAGGCCGCCTGCGCGAAGCTGTGCGCGGCCGACGGCGGCGTGTCGTGCCACTACGTGGTGCTCGAGGACGGCCGGATCCTGCAGCTGGTGCCCGAGGAGCGGCGCGCCTGGCACGCCGGCCGGTCGTCTTGGGAGGACGAAACCGACGTCAATTCGCGGTCGATCGGCGTCGAAATCGCCAATCCCGGCCACGACCATGGCTATCCCGATTTTCCACAGGAGCAGATCGCGGCGGTGATCGAACTCGCCCGCGACATCTGCGCGCGGCGGTCGATTCAACCGGAGCGGGTGTTGGCGCATTCCGACGTCGCGCCGCTGCGCAAGATCGATCCGGGAGAGAAGTTTCCGTGGGGCCGGCTCGCGGCGGCGGGGGTCGGTCACTGGGTCACGCCGACGCCGATCGAAGACACTACGGCGCTAGGGCCGGGCGACGAGGGCGAGCCGGTCGAACAACTCCAGACGCTGCTCAGTCTCTATGGCTACGGGCTCGAGATCGACGGGTTCTACGGGGAGACCATGCTGGCGGTCGTGCGCGCCTTCCAGCGGCACTTCCGGCCAGCTCGCGTCGATGGGATCGCGGATTTCTCGACGTCCCGGACGCTGCGCAACCTGCTGCGGCGACTTCCGGCGCGCTGAGCCGCACCGCCTCAGTCTCGTCACACCACCGTCAAGAAGCGAACGCGCTCCGGTCGAGCCGAGGTCATGTTCGCACGGCTTTAGCTTCCCCCATGCGAAACGCATAGGGGAGTAAGCATATGCGTAAGACGACGCTCGTCGCCGCCATCCTTGCGGCGACCGTCGCCTCGGCCAACGCTGCGCCGGTTTCTGAACGACTTGCCCGGGGGGCGAGCCAATCCACCAAATCTGCAGACGTCCGTAATTCCACTTCCTCGGCGATAACGACATCTAAACGTCCGGTTAACGCGAAGGTTCCGGCGAAAGCCGCTCCGACGCCCGTGGCGGCCGGCGCGGCCGCCTTCACCTCCGCCCGGTCGGCGGGCTCGCCCTCCAAGGGCGGCGGCCTTCCCATGCGGGCCGCGACGCCCGTTCCGGCCCAGGCCGCCGCGGCGCCTGTCGCGCAGGAGACCCGCACGACCTCCCGCAAAGCCGTCCGGCAGGCGCGGGTCCGCGAGGTCGCGAAGACGCGGCGGGCCGCCAGCGTCCGGCAGGCCTCCACGTCTCGCGCGGCGCGCCGCGCGGCGGCGCTCGCCTCCAAGACCGACACCGTCGCGCTCCAGCGCGACGTCGAGCTTCCCGACGCGCCGAAGCCCGGCGCCGAGGCGTCGGCCGCGAACCTGCCCGCCGGTTCGATCCCCTCGATGGTCACCGCCATGGCCCGCGCCCAGGGCGTCAGCCCGGCGCTCGCCCATGCGGTCGTCAAGGTCGAGTCCCGCTACCGCCCGAACGCCACCGGCCGGGGCGGCTACATCGGCCTGATGCAGCTGAGCTACCAGACCGCCAAGGGCATGGGCTTCCGCGGCAGCCGCCAGGCGCTCTACGAGCCGCGCGCCAATCTGACCTACGGCATGAAGTACCTCGCAGGCGCTGTCGCCAAGTCCGGCGGCAACACCTGCGCGGCGGTGTCGAAGTATCAGGGCGGCCACGGCGTGCGCGGCGTCACCCGCGCCGGCGCGGTGTACTGCGCCAAGGTCAAGCGCTTCATGGCCGAGGGCGTTCCGGCCTCCGGCCGCCAGACGGCGGACGCGGCGGCGCCTCAGTCGAAGTCCTGAGCGCTCCGTCATCCCGGACGACCGAAGGTCGAGCCGGGATCGCTCTCCGATCAAAGGCCCTGTCCTCGCGCCGGAGCCCGTTCGGAGAACGATCCCGGCTCGCGCCGTTCCGGCGCGTCCGGATGACGATCATGCCCCGACCTCGGCTTGACCCCGGAGACGCCGCCGCCCACAAGGGCGGCGTCAGTCGGCCGGACGGCCGCTTCGGTTCACGCCGGAGAGGAAAGTCCGGGCTCCATGGAAAGCACGGCGCCGGATAACGTCCGGCGGGGGCGACCCCAGGGAAAGTGCCACAGAAAGCAAACCGCCTCCGGCCTTCGGGCCGGCGGTAAGGGTGAAAGGGTGCGGTAAGAGCGCACCGCGCTGCCGGTAACGGGAGCGGCACGGCAAACCCCGCCGGGAGCAAAACCGAATAGGGGCGACGCGTCTTCCGTCTTCGGGCGGAGGGCAGGCCCGCTTCCAGGCCGTCGCCCGGGTTGGTTGCTTGAGGCGTCCAGCGATGGGCGTCCCAGAGGAATGGCCGTCACGTGCGGCGGGAGGGGGCGACCCCTTGCGCCGCGCCATACAGAACCCGGCTTACAGGCCGACTGACGCTTCTGTCTTCCACACTGAGCGATCGGGCCGCCCCGCAGGCGATTCGCGCCCGCGGAGCCCTGCGCCAAACGGCGCCGCCCACGCCAGCTGTTCGCCGCCTCAGATTTTCGTCTGACGAGAACGACTGGGAGAGGCCGCCAACGCCGCTCCGCAACGGGTTCTTAACCCTAAGGAAGTTCTACTGACGGCGTCGCGTACCGGCGCGACGCGGCCCTTGTCAGGTGATGCGTCCTGGGCCGCGTCGAGCGGGGCCGCCAACCCCGTTTCGTTGACGCCCATACGGCCCCATGATATCCCAAATCATCCCGTCGAAGCGGCAGGCTGGAGGTTCTCTCGGGGGATCCCCAGCGTTCGGCGTCGTAGCGTTCCGCGCTGCGCGCGCGGCTGGAGACGTGCGCCTTTCGCCTGTGTTCTCAGGCGAGGGCGGTCGGGGCGCCGCCTTCCGCGGCGATGTGGGGGGCCATGGACCGCTTCGTGTCCAATTTCACCAATCGCCTGGATGCGAAGGGCAGGGTGTCGATCCCCGCGCCGTTCCGGGCGGTGCTGGCGCGCGACGGCTTCGAAGGGCTCTACGTGCATCCCTCTCTGGACCTCGCGGCGCTGGACGCGGGCGGCAATGCGCTGCTGGCGGACATCGACCGCCTGCTGGAGACGCTGTCGCTCTATTCCGACGAGCGGGACAGCCTGGCGACGGCGCTGCTGGGCACGAGCGAGGTGCTGAAGGCGGACGGGGAGGGGCGCGTCATCCTCACCGAAAGCCTCAAAACCTACGCCGGGATCAAGGATCAGGTGACCTTCGTGGGGCAGGGGCGGAAGTTTCAGATCTGGGAGCCGGCGAGCTTCCAGGCGCATCTCGCAAACGCGCGGGAGACCGTGCGCGGCTTGAAGCGGCGGCTCGGCGCGCCGACGCCTCCGCTGGAGCCGGCGTCGTGATGGCCCGCCGCGAACGCCGCCCGGAGCGCGATCCGGCGGACGCCCGCCCGCACCTTCCCGTGATGCTGCCCGAGGTGCTGGCCTCGCTCGCTCCCAAGGACGGCGAAACCTATCTCGACGGCACCTTCGGCGCCGGCGGCTACACCCGCGCGATCCTCGAGGCCGCCGACTGCCGCGTGATCGCGACCGACCGCGACCCGACGGCGATCGCCGCCGGCTACGCCATGGTCTCCGAATTCAAGGGCCGTCTGACGCTGGTCGAGGACCGCTTCTCCAACCTCTCGCACGTGCTGGACCAGCTCGGTCTCGACGGGATCGACGGCGTCGTGCTCGACGTCGGCGTCTCCTCGATGCAGCTCGATCAGGCCGCGCGCGGCTTCTCCTTCCGCAACGACGGCCCGCTCGATATGCGGATGGGCGGCGAGGGCCCGAGCGCCGCCGACCTCGTGGCCGACCTCGACGACAAGGAGCTCGCCGCCGTGCTCAGGACTCTCGGCGAGGAGCGCCGCGCCGGCGCCGTCGCCCGCGGCATCTGCGCCGCGCGCGAGACCGAGCCGATCACGACGACGCTGCGTCTCGCCGATGTGGTCGAGGGCGTGCTCGGCAAATCCTACGACGGCATCCACGCCGCCACCCGCACCTTCCAGGCGCTGCGCATCGCGGTGAATGACGAGCTCGGCGAGCTTGGCCGCGCGCTGTTCGCGGCCGAGAGCCGGCTGAACCCCGGCGGGCGGCTGGTCGTCGTGGCGTTCCACTCGCTCGAGGACCGCATCGTCAAGACCTTCCTCGCCGACCGCACGCGCACGGTTCCCGGCGGCTCACGCCACATGCCGGCCGCGACCGTGCCGCCGGCGACGTTCCAGGCCCTGTCGCGCGGGGTGGTGAAGCCCTCCGACGAGGAGGTCGAGGTCAATCCTCGCGCACGGTCCGCGCGGCTGCGGGCCGCGGTCCGCACCGAGGCGCCGGCGCGCGGCGGCGACGCCTTCGCCTTCGGCGTGCCGCGTCTGCCGCTCGGCGGACTTGAAGGAGCCGGCTCGTGAAGATCGCCCGCCTGCTCAACGTGGTCGCGGTGCTGGCGCTCGTCGGCGCGGCCGTCACCGTCTACCGCATCAAATACGACGCCACGATGCACTCCGAGCACGTCACCAAGCTCAAGCGCCAGATCGCGCAGGAGAAGGACACGATCGCGGTGCTGAAGGCGGAATGGTCCTTCCTCGCCCGGCCCGACCGCGTCCAGGCCTTCGCCGAGCGCCATCTCGAGCTGAAGCCGCTGCGCCAGGGCCAGACCATCACCGTGGCGTCCCTGCCGGACCGGCCCGCGCCGGTTGATGAGATCGGACACAAGCTGGAGGCGCTTGGCCTCATGGGCGCCGACGCGAGCCTCGCGACCGACGCGTCGGGCGAAGCCAAGAAGGCGGCCGCCGCGCCGGCGAAGAAGACCACGATCGCGGTCAAGCCGACCTCGCAGCTGAGGGCGCCGGTCAACCGCCCGGCGCCGCAGAAGCCGGCGACGCCGAAGGTCGGCCAGCCGTTGAACATCACCGACTTCCTGCGTCAGAACCCGGGGCTTCTGCGATGAACCGCGACGCCTTCCTGAGCGCCGCCGCACGCGGGTGCGGCGCCTCGGCCCGCGCCGTCGGCCGCGCCGCCATAACCTCGGGCCGCTGGACCGCCTTCGGCCTGCGCGGCCTGTTCCGCCTGCTGAAGAAGCTGTTCTTCCTGCTGGTCGGCCGCGGCGAGGGCCTCGGCCTCACCAACGGGCGGCTCCGCATCGCCATGCTCGCCTTCGGGATCGTCTACCTGACGATCGTCGGCCGGATGGTGCAGTACGCCGTCGCGCCGGACGTCGGCGCGGTCGCGAAGGCGAGCCAGCAGGTGGCGGCGGTCTCTCGCCCCGACATCGTCGACCGCAACGGCCAGGTGCTCGCGACCGACATCAAGGTGTCGTCGCTCTACGCCGAGCCGAAGAACATCATCGACGTGGACGAAGCGGTGGAGCTGCTCTCCGGCGCCCTGCCGGAGCTGAACCGCGACGAGCTGCGCGCCCGCCTGTCGACGAAGAAGGGCTTCGTCTGGCTGAAGCGCGAGGTGACGCCGCGCGAGCAGGTGGCGGTGTTCCGCCTCGGCATCCCCGGCGTCGGCTTCATCCAGGAAAACAAGCGCATCTACCCGAACGGCGACATCGTCGCCCACATCCTCGGCTTCGCCGACGTGGACAACAAGGGCATCGCCGGCATCGAGAAGTATCTCGACACTAGCGGCATGACGGCGAAGGCCGCCGCGATCGCCGCGGACGGCGGACGCATGGAGCCGATCCACCTCGCGCTCGACCTCAAGGTCCAGCACGCGGTGCGCGACGAGCTCGCGGCCGGCATCAAGAAGTTCAAGGCGATCGCAGGCTCCGCCGCCATCGCCGACGTCGATACCGGCGAGATCGTCAGCCTCGTCTCGCTGCCGGACTACGACCCGAACAACCCCGTCGACGCGTTGAAGCCGGACCGCATCAATCGCGTTAACGTCGGCGTGTTCGAGATGGGCTCGACCATGAAGGCTCTCACCATCGCGATGGGCCTCGACAGCGGCAAGTTCAACCTGCAGAGCCGGATGGACGCCCGCGCGCCGCTTCAGTACGGCAAGTTCCGCATCCACGACTTCCACCCGACCAACCGGGTGCTGACGATCCCGGAAGTGTTCGTGCACTCCTCGAACATCGGCACCGCGCGGATCGCGCTCGGCATGGGCGTCGACGCGCACAAGGCGTTCCTCGCCAAGATGCGCCAGCTCAACCGGCTGCAGACCGAGCTGCCGGAAAGCGCGCGGCCCATCCTTCCGCCGCGCTGGGGCGAGCTGAACACCATCACGATCTCCTTCGGCCACGGCCTCGCGATCGCGCCGATCCAGTCGGTGATGGCGGTGGGCGCGCTGGTGAACGGCGGCTACCTGATGACGCCGACCTTCATGCAGCGCACCGCCGCGGAGGCCCGCGCCGCCTCGGTGCAGGTGCTCAAGCCCTCGACCAGCGTCGCCATGCGCTACCTCATGCGCCTGAACGCGGAGAAGGGCTCGGCCAAGAAGGCCGACATCCCGGGCTATCGCGTCGGCGGCAAGACCGGCACCGCCGAGAAGGTGGTCGGCGGCCGCTACGCGAAGAACAAGAACCTGACGGCCTTCACCGCCGTGTTCCCGATGGACAAGCCGAAGTACATGATGCTCGTCGTGCTCGACGAACCGCAGGCGCTGCCCGAGACCCACGGCTTCGCCACCTCCGGCTGGAACGTGGTGCCGGTGGGCGGCAAGATGGTGGAGCGCATCGCGCCGCTGCTGGGCGTCGAGCCGATCTACGACGCGCCGCCGGCGCAGGACCTGCTCGCCTCGATCGGCGCGACCGTGGGCGCGGTGCGGTGACGACGCTCGGAGCGCTGTTTCCAGGCGTCGGCCTCGACGCCGCCGCCGCCGCCACGCCCGTCACGGGACTGACCGCCGACAGCCGGGCCGTGACGCCCGGCGCGGTGTTCGCGGCGCTCGCTGGCGCGAAGACCGACGGCGCCCGCTTCGTCGCCCAGGCGCTGGAGAAGGGCGCGGCCGCGATCCTGTCCGAACAGGCGCTCGAGGCGCCGGTTCCCGTGGTGCGAGTCGACGACGCGCGGCTTGCGCTGGCGAAGGCCGCGGCGCGGCTCTACCCGCGCCAGCCGGCGACGATCGCGGCGGTGACCGGGACCAGCGGCAAGAGCTCGGTCGTCACCTTCCTCCGCCAGATCTGGAGCCACGCGGGGTTCAAGGCCGCGAGCCTCGGCACGCTCGGGGTTACGGGCCCTTCGGGCGCGACCTACGGTTCGCTGACGACCCCGGACCCGGTCTCGCTGCACCGGACGCTGGACGAGCTTGCGGGCGAGGGCGTCAGCCATCTCGCGATGGAGGCCTCGTCCCACGGGCTCGATCAGAAAAGACTGCACGGCGTTAACCTTAACGCCGCCGGTTTCACCAATCTCTCACGCGACCACATGGACTACCATCCGACGGTCGAGCACTACCGCGACGCCAAGCTGCGGCTGTTCCGCGAGCTGCTCCCCGGGGACGGGACGGCGGTGGTCTGGGCGGACGCGCCGGACGGCGCGGCCTTCGCAGACGCCGCGCAGCAGCGGGGACAGCGCCTGTTCACCGTCGGCGCGAGGGGCGAAACGTTAAGACTAACAGACGTTAAGACCGATGGGCTGGATCAGATCCTAAGCGTGGAGGGGATCGCCGGCCCACGCGATGTGCGACTTCCGCTCGCGGGCGCGTTCCAGGCCCAGAACGCCCTGACCGCCGCTGGCCTCGCCATCGCGACGGGCGTCGCGCCCGAGGTCGCCCTCGACGCGTTGGAGCGGCTCGAAGGGGTGCCTGGGCGGCTCGAGCTCGTCGGCGAGCGCGACGGCGCGGCGGTTTTCGTCGATTACGCCCACAAGCCGGACGCGGTCGCGTCCGCGCTCGCGGCGCTGCGTCCGTTCGCGAAGGGACGCCTCGTCGTGGTGTTCGGCGCCGGCGGCGACCGCGACCCGGGCAAGCGTCCGCTGATGGGCGAAGCCGCGACCGCGGCGGCCGACGCCGTCATCGTCACCGACGACAACCCGCGCGGCGAGGACCCCGCGACGATCCGCGCCGCGATCCTCGCCGCCGCGCCCGGCGCCCGCGAGATCGGCGACCGCAAGGCCGCGATCGAGACCGCTGTGTCCGAGCTACAGCCCGGCGATGTTCTCGTCGTCGCCGGCAAAGGTCACGAAACGGGCCAGATCGTGGGAGATCGGACGCTGCCGTTCTCGGACCACGACGTCGTCCGGGACGCTCTCAAGCGGAAGGGGACCGCCGCATGACGACGTCCAGCATGTTCGCCGAGCCGCTGTGGACCACGCCCGAGCTCGCCCTCGCGACCGCCGGCCGCGTCGTCGGCCGCGCCGACGAGCCCGCGACCGGGGTCTCGATCGACAGCCGCACCGTGGCCCGCGGCGACGTGTTCTTCGCGATCAAGGGCGACGTGCACGACGGCCACAAGTTCGTCGCGGACGCGCTCGCCCGCGGGGCGGCGCTCGCCGTGATCGACGAAGCCCATGCGGCCGAGCTGAAGGACGCCGGCGCGCTCCTGGTGGTGAAGGACGTGCTCGCCGCGCTGGTCGCGACCGGCGTCGCGGCGCGCGCCCGCTCGAAGGCCCGGATCGTCGCCGTGACCGGCTCGGTCGGCAAGACCTCGACCAAGGAGGCGCTACGCCTCGTGCTGGCCGAGGACGGCCCGACCCACGCCTCCGCCGCGTCCCACAACAACCACTGGGGCGTGCCGTTGACGCTCGCCCGGCTGCCGCGCTCCGCCGCCTACGGCGTGTTCGAGATCGGCATGAACCATCCCGACGAGATCCGGCCGCTGGTGAAGATGGTCCGCCCGCACGTGGCGGCGATCACCAACGTCGAGCCGGTGCATCTCGCGGCCTTCCCCAACGTGGAGGCGATCGCCGACGCCAAGGCCGAGGTGTTCGAGGGCTTCGCCAACGGCGGCCATGCGGTGATCAACCGCGACAACCCCCATTACGAGCGCCTGAAGACGGCGGCCACGGCGGCCGGCGCCGCGGTCTGGAGCTTCGGGGAGCACGTCTCGTCCGACGCCCGGCTCGACCGGCTCGCCATGAAGGAGCAGGGCTCCTGCGTCGCGGCGACGGTGCTGGGCGAGGGCGTGACCTTCAAGATCGGCGCGCCCGGCCGCCACGTGGTGCAGAACGCGCTCGCGGTGCTCCTGTCCGCCAAGCTCGCCGGCGCCGACCTTGCTCTCGCCGCGCTCGCGCTCGCCCGTTTCGCGCCGCCGGCCGGCCGCGGCAAGCGGCTGGCGCTGAGCGCCCCCGGCGGCGTGCTCACCGTCATCGACGAGAGCTACAACGCCAACCCCGCCTCGATGCGCGCCGCGCTCGCGCTGCTCGGCCAGAGCCCGGTTCAGTCCGGCGGCCGGCGGATCGCCGTGCTGGGCGACATGCTGGAGCTCGGCCCCGAGTCGGAGGCGCTCCACGCCAAGGTGGCCGAAGCGGCCGCGAGCGCGAAGATCGACCTCGTGTTCACGGCCGGACCGCTTATGAAGGCGCTGAACGACGCGCTGCCGCCCGCCCGGCGCGGCGGATGGGCCGCGACCGCGGCGGAGCTCGAACCGAAGCTCTTCGAGCGGCTGCGAGGAAAGGACGTGGTGATGATCAAGGGATCGAACGGCTCCAGGATGGGGCCGTTGGTGGCGGCGCTCAGGGACCGCTTCGCGCCCGCCGACGAGACCTTCGCGGCGGGGTCGCTCTGAGATGCTGTATTTCCTCGCCGACCTGTCCTGGGCCTTTCCGGGGCTGAACCTGTTCCGCTACATCACCTTCCGCACCGGCGGCGCGATCATGACCGCGGCGCTGTTCGTGTTCCTGTTCGGCCCCTGGATCATCGGCCAACTCCGCCTGAAGCAGGGCAAGGGCCAACCGATTCGCTCCGACGGCCCCCAGACCCACCTCGCCAAGCGCGGCACGCCGACCATGGGCGGCCTGATGATCCTGTCCGGCCTTGTCGCCACGACGCTGCTGTGGGCGAACCTCGCGAACCCCTACGTCTGGATCGTGCTGTTCGTGACCATCGGCTTCGGCGCAATAGGCTTCTACGACGACTATCTCAAGGTCACGAAGCAGACCCACGCGGGCTACTCCGGCAAGATGCGCCTCGCGATCGAGTTCGCGATCGCCGGGATCGCGGTCTACGCCATCACCCGCGTCGGCCAGCCCGGCTTCTCCACCTCGCTCGCGTTCCCCTTCCTGAAGAACTTCCTGCTCGACCTCGGCTGGTTCTTCCTGCTGTTCGGCGCGGTGGTGATCGTGGGCGCCGGCAACGCCGTGAACCTCACCGACGGCCTCGACGGCCTCGCCATCGTTCCCGTGATGATCGCGGCCGCGAGCTTCGGCTTCATCGCCTACCTCGCCGGCAACGCGGTGTTCGCGGATTACCTGCAGATCCACTTCACGCTCGGCACCGGCGAACTGGCGGTGGTCTGCGGCGCGGTGCTGGGCGCCGGCCTCGGCTTCCTGTGGTTCAACGCCCCTCCCGCGCAGATATTCATGGGCGACACCGGCTCGCTCGCCATGGGCGGCATGCTCGGCGCGGTGGCGGTCGCCGCGAAGCACGAGATCGTGCTCGCCATCATCGGCGGCCTGTTCGTGCTGGAGGCGGTCTCGGTGATCGTCCAGGTCGCCTCGTTCAAGCTCACGGGCAAGCGCGTGTTCCGCATGGCGCCGATCCATCACCACTTCGAACAGCTCGGCTGGTCGGAGCCGCAGGTGGTGGTGCGCTTCTGGATCGTCGCCGTGGTGCTGGCGCTGGTCGGCCTCGCGACCCTCAAGCTGCGGTGAGCGCGATGCGGGACGATCTGCGGTCGATCGCCGGCGGCGACGCCAGACGTGACCTCGGCGATGTGAACGCCACGTCGTGGTCCCCCTCTCCCCTTGCGGGAGAGGGTTGGGGTGAGGGGTCGTCCGGGACGACCTCCTACGGTTCAGGATGTCCCGGACGACCCCTCATCCGTCCGTCGGCTGACGCCGCCGGCCACCTTCCCCCGCAGGGGGAGAAGGGAAGGAGCGGCCCGCTTGGTCAAAGGGCTCCGTTCTTCTGGATCAATCTGGCCCAGCGGGGAGGCCGGCTGTCGTGACGCCGGCGACCGCGTTCAAGGGAAAGAGCGTCGCGGTGTTCGGGCTCGGCGGCTCGGGCCGCGCCACCGTGCGCAGCCTGGTCGCCGGCGGGGCCGAGGTCGTCGCCTTCGACGACAGCGCCGAGGGCGTGGCGAGGGCGGCGGCCGAGGGGCTTCCGACCGGCGACCTCCGCGCCATGGACTTCGCCCGGTTCGACAGCCTCGTGCTGGCGCCGGGCGTGCCGCTGACTCACCCGACGCCGCACTGGACGGTAGAGAAGGCGAAGGCCGCGGGCGTCGAGATCATCGGCGACATTGAGATCTTCTGCCGCGAGCGCCGGGCCATCGCGCCCGATGCGCCCTTCGTCGCGATCACGGGCACCAACGGCAAATCCACCACCACCGCGCTCATCGCCCATCTCGTCCGCCACGCCGGGCTCGACGCGCAGATGGGCGGCAACATCGGCGTCGCGATCCTCGATCTCGAACCGCCGTCCGCGACCCGCGTCCACGTCGTCGAATGCTCGTCCTACCAGATCGACCTCGCGCCGAGCCTCGACCCCAGCGTCGGCGTGATGCTGAACCT
Organism: Methylopila sp. 73B; assembly: GCF_000526315.1. Classification (NCBI taxonomy): domain Bacteria; kingdom Pseudomonadati; phylum Pseudomonadota; class Alphaproteobacteria; order Hyphomicrobiales; family Methylopilaceae; genus Methylopila; species Methylopila sp. 73B. The sequence goes on from NZ_JAFV01000001.1 coordinate 343,518, forward strand.
CTCCGAGGACCACCTCGAACGGCATGGGACGATGGAGAACTACGCCGCCATCAAGCAGCGGCTGGTCGCGGGTTCGGACGTCGCCGTGATCGCCCGCGACGACGCGGTCTCCGCGGCGATGGCGGAGCGGCTGAAGGCCGCCGGCCGCCGCGTCGTCGTCGTCTCCGAGACCGACCCGATCGACCTGTCGGGCGCCCGCGCGCTCCGCGGCGCGCACAACGCGCAGAACGCCAATGCGGCGCTGGCCGCCGTGCGGGCGCTCGGCGTCGCGGACGACGTCGCCTACGCCGGCCTCGCGACCTTCCCCGGTCTCGCCCATCGCATGGAGGAGGTGGCCGGCCCCGGCCGCACGACCTTCATCAACGATTCGAAGGCGACCAACGCCGACAGCGCGGAAAAGGCTTTGGCGTCGTTCCCCAAGGTGTTCTGGATCCTGGGCGGCAAGCCCAAGACCGGCGGCGTCGACGCGCTGGTCCCGCTGTTTTCGAAGGTGACGAAGGCCTACCTCATCGGCGAGGCCTCGCCCGCCTTCGCCGCGACGCTGCGCGCGCACGACGTGGCCTTGGTGGAGCTCGGCACGATCGACCGCGCGGTCGCGGCCGCCGCGGCCGACGCCGAGGCCTCAGACCAGGCGGAGCCCGTCGTGCTGTTCTCGCCGGCCTGCGCCTCGTTCGACCAGTTTCCGAACTTCGAAAAGCGCGGCGACGCATTCCGCGCGGCGGTGCAGGGGCTTGAGGCCGCGAAGGCCTAAGGCCGGGCGCGGGCGTCCCTCCCCTGGGACAGGGGAGGGTGGACGGGCGAAGCCCGGCCGGGTGGGGTGGGCGGCAGGATAAAGCTCCGCGCCCATGGCGCCCGACGCCCTAAGGCCCCCACCCGACCCTTGGCTGCGCCAAGGGCCACCCTCCCCACGCTCCGCGCGAGGAGGGATCCCCGCGTCCCGTTCTGCGCTGTCGAAAAGACCGCGGGCTATCCCTCCCCTGGGACAGGGGAGGGTGGACGGGCGAAGCCCGGCCGGGTGGGGTGGGCGGCAGGATAAAGCTCCGCGCCCATGGCGCCCGACGCCCTAAGGCCCCCACCCGACCCTTGGCTGCGCCAAGGGCCACCCTCCCCACGCTCCGCGCAAGGAGGGATCCCCGCGTCCCGTTCTGCGCTGTCGAAAAGAGGCGCGGGTTATCCCTTCCCTGGGACAGGGGAGGGTGGACGGGCGAAGCCCGGCCGGGTGGGGTGGGCGGCGGGATAAAACTTAGCGCCCAAGGCGCCCGACGCCCGAGACCCCTCTCCACGCCTCCGGCGCGAGGAGAGATCCCGCGCTCTGATCGACGGTCGTTTCGCAACGCGCGAAAACCCCGCGTTTACGTTTTGTCATCCCTAATCGGTGTTCATAGGTCGACCTCGCCCGCCATCCGTCTCGCCTCCCGGAGCCTGCCGTCATGATCTCCCGCGCGGAACGCACCGTCTTCGGCGAATGGTGGTGGACGGTCGACAGGGCGCTGCTGTTCGCCGTCGGGGCGCTCATGGTGCTCGGCGTCGTGCTGTCGCTCGCGGCCTCGCCGCCGGTGGCCGAGCGCATCGGCGTCGACATGTTCCATTTCGTGAACCGGCAGGTGATGTTCCTGCCGCCGGCGCTGCTGATCATGGTCGGCGTGTCGTTTCTCAGCCCGCGCCAGGTGCGGCGGCTCGCCTGGGTCGTGTTCGCGTTCGGCATGGTGATGCTGGCCGCGACGCTGTTCATCGGCATGGAGATCAAGGGCGCCCGGCGCTGGATCAGCTTCGGCGGGCTCGCGGTGCAGCCGTCGGAGTTCGTGAAGCCGGCCTTCGTGGTTCTCTCGGCCTGGCTGTTCGCCGAGGGCTCCGAACGGCGCGACATGCCCGGCCATCTGCTCGCCATCGCGCTGCTGGGCTCGGTCGTCGGCCTGCTGGTGCTGCAGCCCGACCTGGGCCAGACCGTGCTTTCGACCGCGGTCTGGGGGGCGCTGTTCTTTCTCGCCGGCCTGCCCTGGATCTGGGTCGTGGGCCTCGGCGGCGTCGGCGTGGTGGGACTAGTCGCGGCCTATGAGCTGCTGCCCCACGTGGCGCGCCGCATCGACCGCTTCATGAATCCCGAAACCGGCGACACCTTCCAGATCGACAAGGCGACCGAGGCCTTCGCCTCCGCCGGCTGGTTCGGCAAGGGCCCGGGCGAGGGCACCGTCAAGCGCATCATCCCGGACGGGCACACCGACTTCATCGCCGCCGTGACGGCCGAGGAGTTCGGCATCCTGTTCTGCATCGCGATCGTGTCGATCTACTGCTTTATCGTCATGCGCGGGCTGCAGCACGCCCGCCGCGAACAGGACGGCTTCACTCGCCTCGCCATCGCCGGGCTCACCATGCTGTTCGGCCTGCAGGCGGCGATCAACATGGCGGTGAACCTGCACCTGATGCCGGCGAAGGGCATGACGCTGCCGTTCATCTCCTACGGCGGCTCGTCGCTGTTCGCGCTGGCGCTCGGCGTCGGCATGCTGCTCGCGCTGACGCGCCGCCGGCCGCGCACCGACGCGCTCGCCTCCGAGATCGCGCGGCATGTCCGCGCCCATGGCGCGACGCCGGTCGCGGCGCGCGCATGACCGACTGGCCGCGACCCATCCTGCTGGCGGCCGGCGGCACCGGCGGCCACCTCTTCCCGGCGGAAGCGCTGGCGGTCGAGCTCGGCCGCCGCGACGTGCCGGTGGAGCTCGTGACCGACGAGCGGGCGCTCGCCTACGCCTCCAAGTTTCCGGCCCGTGCGGTGCACGCGCTGCCGGCCGACACGCTGCGCGGCTCGGGCGCGCTCGCCTACGCCAAGCTCGGGCTGACCCTCGCCCGCGGGGTAGGGAAGGGCGTCGGCCTCATGCGCCGCGTGCGGCCCGCGGCCGTGGTCGGCTTCGGCGGCTATCCCTCGTTTCCGCCCCTGGTCGCCGGGCGGATCGCCGGCGTGCCGGTCGTGCTGCACGAGCAGAACGCGGTGATGGGGCGCGCCAACCGGATGCTGGCAAGGTTCGCCACCACCATCGCGACCGGCTTTCCCGACGTGTCCGGCGCGCCCTCCGGCGCCGTGACGACGCATGTGGGCAATCCCGTGCGGCCCCAGGTGATCTCGGCCAGCGGCGTCGCCTACGAGGCGCCCGAGGGCGATCGGCCGATCCGCCTGCTGGTGTTCGGCGGCAGCCAGGGCGCGCGGGTGATGTCCGAGGTGGTGCCGGCGGCGCTCGCTCTGCTGCCGGGCGAACTCAAGGCCCGGCTCCGCGTGACGCAGCAGGCGCGGCCCGAAGATCTCGAGGCCGCCCGCGCGGCCTATGCGGCGGCCGGCATCGAGGCCAACCTCACGAGCTTCTTCGACGACATGCCCGCCCGCATGGCGCTCGCCCATTTCGTCATCGCGCGCGCCGGCGCCTCGACGGTCGCGGAGCTCGCGGTGATCGGCCGGCCCTCGATCCTGGTGCCGCTGCCGCACGCGCTCGACAACGACCAGCTCGCCAACGCCAACGCCCTGGCGCTATCCGGCGGCGCGGTGGTGTGGCCGCAGGCGCGCCTCACCCCCGAGGCGCTCTCCGAAGACCTCTCGATTCGGCTCGCCGACGGCGCGGCGCTTTCGGCGTCCGCGGCCGCGGCGCGGCGCGTCGGCAAACCGGACGCCGCCGCTCGGCTCGCGGATGTGGTATTGGCCGCCGCCGGCGTCCACGCGCCTGCGCCCGCCTCGCTCACGTCCTGACAGGTTTTAGCCTCTCCCATGAAACTTCCCCGCGACATCGGCCCCGTCCACTTCGTCGGCATCGGCGGCATCGGCATGTCCGGCATCGCCGAGGTGCTGGCCAACCACGGCTACAAGGTCCAGGGCTCCGACGCGGCGGAAAGCGCCAACGTCAAGCGCCTGCGCGACAAGGGCATCGCCGTCACCATCGGCCATGCCGCCGAGAACCTCGGCGACGCCGAGGTCGTGGTGGTGTCCTCCGCCATCAAGCGCGGCAACCCCGAGCTCAACGCCGCCCGCGAGAAGCGGCTGCCGGTGGTGCGGCGCGCGGAGATGCTGGCCGAGCTGATGCGGCTGAAGACCTGCGTCGCCATCGCCGGCACCCACGGCAAGACCACGACCACCTCGCTCGTCGCGACGCTGCTCGACGCCGGCGCGATGGACCCGACCGTGATCAACGGCGGCATCATCAACGCCTACGGCACCAACGCCCGCATGGGCGAGGGCGACTGGATGGTGGTGGAGGCCGACGAGAGCGACGGCACCTTCCTGAAGCTGCCGACCGACGTCGCGGTCGTCACCAACATCGACCCCGAGCACCTCGACCACTTCGGCACCTTCGACGCGGTGAAGGCGGCGTTCCGCTCCTTCGTCGAGAACGTGCCGTTCTACGGCTTCGCGGTGATGTGCCTCGACCACCCGACCGTCCAGGACATGGTGGGCACGATCGAGGACCGCCGGGTCGTGACCTACGGCGAGAACCCTCAGGCGGACGTGCGGCTGCTCGACGTCGATCTGAAGGGCGGCCAGGCCCGGTTCCGCGTCGCCATCCGCGACCGCAAGACGGGCGCCGAGACCCGGATCGACGACCTCGTGCTGCCCATGGCCGGCCGCCACAACGCGCTGAACGCGACCGCGGCGATCGCCGTCGCGCACGAGCTCGGCGTGTCCGCGGACCAGATCCGCGCAGGACTCGCCAAGTTCGGCGGCGTGAAGCGGCGCTTCACCCGCACCGGCGAGTGGAACGGCGTCGCGATCTTCGACGACTACGGCCACCACCCGGTCGAGATCTCCGCGGTGCTGAAGGCGGCGCGCGCGTCCACCGACGCCCGCGTCATCGCGGTTGTGCAGCCGCACCGCTACTCCCGCCTGCACGCGCTGTTCGACGGCTTCTCCAGCTGCTTCAACGACGCCGACACCGTGATCGTGGCGGACGTCTACGCCGCCGGCGAGCAGCCGATCGAGGGCGCGTCGCGCGACGACCTGGTGGCGGGCCTGCGCGCCCGCGGCCATCGGCACGTCATCCCGCTCGAAGGCCCGCAGGCGCTCGCGGGCGTCGTGGCGAGCGTGGCGAAGCCCGGCGACTACGTCGTGCTGCTCGGCGCCGGCACCTCGACCTATTGGGCCGCAGCCCTGCCAGAGGAGCTCGCGGCGCTGAAGGCCGGCGCATGACGGGCACGCTCGCCGCCTCACTCTCCGCCGCCATGCCGAAGCTTCGCGGCAGGCTTTCGGCCGATCAGAGCCTGGCGGAATCCGTCTGGTTCCGGGTCGGCGGCAAGGCCGAGGCGCTGTTCCAGCCGGCCGACGACGACGATCTCGCCTACTTTCTCAGCCGGCTCCCGGCGGAGGTCCCTTACACGGTCATCGGCCTCGGTTCGAACCTGCTGGTGCGCGACGGCGGTCTGCCGGGCGTGACGATCAAGCTCGGCAAACCGTTCGCCCTGATCGCGCCGGGCCGCGACGCGACGCTTTGGGCGGGCGCTGCGGCGGCCGACAAGCGGGTGGCGCTGGAGGCGATGGAGGCGGGCATCGGCGGCTTCGCGTTCTTCGCCGGCATCCCTGGCGCGCTCGGCGGCGCGCTCGCCATGAACGCGGGCGCGAACGGGACCGAGACCTCCGACCGCGTCGTCGAGGTGTTCGGCTTCGACCGAGCGGGCGACGCGGTGACGCTCTCGAACGCCGCGATGGGCTACTCCTACCGCCACTCGTCGGCGCCGGAGGGGGTGATCTTCACCGGCGCCCTGATGCGGGGCGAGAGGCGCGAGCGCGCGGCCATCAAGGCGGAGGTCGACGCGGTGATCGCGCACCGCGAGGCCAGCCAGCCGACCCGGAGCCGCACCGGCGGCTCGACCTTCAAGAATCCGCCCGGCCTGTCTGCGTGGCGGCTCGTGGACGAGGCCGGGTGTCGCGGGCTGACGATCCGCGGCGCGCAGGTGTCGGAACTGCACACCAACTTCCTCATCAACGTCGGCGGCGCCACCGCGGCCGACATCGAGGCGCTGGGCGAAGAGGTCCGGCGGCGCGTGAAGGAAACCTCGGGCGTCGCGCTCGAGTGGGAGATCAAACGGATCGGAGTGGCGGGGTAAGGGCGCCGCGCCGGAGCGCGTGCTTCGAGACGCCGTCCGGCGGACGGCTCCTCAAGCCATGAGGACGTTGGCGACCTCAAGGACCTCCTCATGCCGAGGAGCCTCGGCGAGAGCCGAGGCGTCTCGAAGCGCGCACTCCGCATCCGCGGGCGAACACTGTGATGACGATCCCGTCTCCGCCGCTGCGGCCGGGCTGACGAAATTTCCGGGGAAACATGATGTCCAAACACGTCGCCGTCCTGATGGGGGGCTGGTCCTCGGAGCGGCAGGTCTCGCTCTGGTCGGGCGCGGCCTGCGCCAAGGCGCTGGAAGGCGAGGGCTACCGCGTCACGCCGATCGACGCCGGCCGCGATCTCGCCGAGGTGCTGGCGAAGGTGAAGCCGGACGTCTGCTTCAACGCGCTGCACGGCCGCTTCGGCGAGGACGGCACGGTGCAGGGCCTGCTGGAGATCATGGGGATCCCCTACACGCACTCCGGCGTGCTGGCCTCCTCGCTCGCCATGCACAAGGAGCGGGCGAAGACCGTGATGGCGGCTGCGGGGGTTTCCGTCCCGCGTGGCAAAGTCGTCACACGCTCAGAGGCCGCCGCGTCGCACGTCTTAACGCCTCCTTACGTCCTCAAGCCTGTCGACGGCGGATCATCGGTCGGCGTCCTAATCGTTAACGAAGACCACGCCCATCCGCCGCAGGAGCTCACCCGCGGGGACTGGGCGCATGGCGAGCTGCTGCTCGCTGAAAATTTCGTTGCGGGGAAAGAACTTACCTGCGCGGTGCTGAACGGCGAGGCGCTGGAGGTGATCGAAATCGTGCCCGGCGACGCCTGGTACGACTTCGACGCCAAGTACGCCAAGGGCGGCTCGCAGCACGTCCTCCCGGCAAAAATTTCACCCTTTGTTTACCAAGAGGTCCGAAAACTGGCTCTCGCGGCGCACCACGCTCTCGGGTGCCGCGGAGTAAGCCGGGCCGATTTCCGTTTCGACGACCGCGAAGGCGGCACGGGAGAGCTCGTCTGCCTCGAAGTGAACACGCAGCCCGGCATGACGGAGACGTCGCTCGTGCCGGAACTCGCCGCTTATGCCGGCATAGGGTTTGGTGAGCTTGTTCGATGGCTAGTGGAGGACGCCTCCTTGGAACGCTAGACGGACGCCTCAGGGCGCCGGTCGGCGGCGGCCGCGAAGCGGCCGCACCCCGGACCCGGGTGTTCAAGACGGGCCCGAACATGCGGTCGGCCAGCGAGAACGCGCGCCAGCCGCGGCCGGACCTCGACGACGTCGACGAGGTGATCGGCGCGAGCCGCCTGACCTCGCTGCGCTTCCGCCTCGAGCGGGTCGCCCGCCGGCGCCGCCTCGGCGTCGCCCTCACCGTGCTGTTCTTCGGCGCGACCGGCGTGACCGGCATGATCGACGGCGGCCATTGGCCCACCGTCCGCGCCGAGATCGAAAACCTCCACGTCACCGTCGCCAACGCCGTCGGATTCCGCGTGATCGCGGTTGCGACCGAAGGCCAGAGCGCGCTCACCGACGACGAAGTCCTGCTGGCGCTCGGCATCGGCGAAAACACCGCGCTTCCGTTCCTGGACGTCGGCGCGGCCCGCGACCGGCTGATGGCGAACCCGCTGGTGCAGGACGCGACCGTCCGCAAGCTCTATCCCGACCGGGTCACCGTGCATCTCGTGGAGCGCAAGCCGTTCGCGCTGTGGCAGCACGACGGCAAGGTGCAGATCCTCGCCGAGGACGGCACGCCGATCGACGAGTTCCGGGATTCGCGCTTCGCCCATCTCCCGCTCGTCGTCGGACCCTCCGCGAACCTCCGCGCCCGGCCGCTGCTCGACGCGCTGGACGGCGCGCCGAAGATCAAGACCGAGACCTACGCGGCCGTGCTCGTGGCCGAGCGCCGCTGGAATCTCCGGCTGCGGTCGGGCGTCGAGGTGAAGCTGCCGGAGACGGGCTTCCGCGAGGCGCTGGCCCGGCTCGAGTCGCTTCAGGCCACCCGAAATCTCTTCTCCAAGGACATTGCGATCGTCGACCTTCGATCGCCGATCCGCACCGTGGTGCGGGTGACGCCCGAGGCGGCGGACAAGCTGGCCGAGGCTGAAAAGGCCGCCGAGAAGGCGCGTAAGAAGGCCGGAGCGACATGAGTCAGGCGTTCCCCTACGGCGTTGTTCCGAAGATGAAGCCGCTGCCGCAGCGTCGCGCTGTGGTGGTTTCCGTTCTCGACGTCGGCACCTCCAAGATCGCGTGCCTGGTGGCGCGGCTGAAGCCGGTCGAGGCCGGCGACGCGCTGCCCGACCGCTCGCATCTCGTCGAGCTGATCGGCGTGGGCCACCAGCGCTCGCGCGGCGTCAAGGGCGGCCAGATCGTCGACATGGAGGCCGCCGAGCAGGCGATCCGGCTCGCGGTCGACGCGGCGGAGCGGATGGCGGGCGTCCAGATCGAGAGCGTCATCGTGTCGGTCTCCGCCGGCCGGCTCGCCTCCGAGACCTTCCACGCCGAAGTGCCGATCGCCGGCCACCCGGTGGAGGACCGCGACATCCGCCGCGTGCTGCAGGCGGGCTGCGCCCATTCCGTGCGGCCGAACCGCGCCGTGGTGCATTCGATCCCGACGGGCTTCGGCCTGGACGCGACCCGCGGCGTGCGCGATCCGCGCGGCATGGTGGGCCAGCATCTCGGCGTCGACATGCACATCGTCACCGCGGAAGGCGCGCCGTTGCGCAACCTGATGCTGTGCGTCGAGCGCTGCCACCTGAACGTCGAGACCATCGTCGCCGCGCCTTACGCCTCCGGGCTTGCCGCGCTCGTCGACGACGAGGCCGAGATGGGCGTGACGCTGGTCGACATGGGCGGCGGCACCACCTCGGTCGCCGTGTTCAAGGGCGGGCAGTTCGTGCATTCGGACGCGGTCGCGCTCGGCGGGCACCACGTTACCCTCGACCTCGCCCGCGGGCTCTCGACGAGCCTCGACGAGGCGGAGCGGCTGAAGACGCTGCACGCCAGCGTGTTTCCGGCGCTCGCCGACGAGCGTGAGCAGATCGCGGTCACCCCGGTCGGCGAGAACGAGATCGACGGCGCCAGCTACCTGCCGAAGTCGATGATCGTGAAGATCGTCAAGCCGCGCGTGGAGGAGATCCTCGAGCTGGTGCGCGACCGCCTCAAGGCGTCGGGTTATGCGGCGGAAGCGCGCCGCGTCGTGCTCACCGGCGGCGCGTGCCAGCTGACGGGCCTGCCCGATCTGGCGCGGCGCATTCTCGACCGGCCCGTCCGCATCGGCCGCCCGCTGGGCGCCCGCGGGCTGCCCGAGGCGGCCAAGGGGCCGGCCTTCGCCGGCCCGGTCGGACTTCTGGTTTTCCCGCAGGTTGCGGGTCTGGAACACGTCGATCCGCGGCGGATGCGCCGCGGCGGGTCGGCGCCAAAAGACACTTACATCCACCGCGTTGGGCGGTGGCTGAAGGAGAGCTTCTGACCGTCGGATCGGCGACCGACGGGCAGATGGGGCGAGCGCGCCCCCCGAACGCCGAACGTGAAGACAGGCAAACGCCGGGACGGCGCGACAACCTACGAGGCATGCGATGACGATCAACCTGAAGATGCCGGACATCCGGGAACTGAAGCCGCGGATCACCGTGTTCGGCGTCGGCGGCGCCGGCGGCAACGCCGTGAACAACATGATCGAGGCCGGCCTCGTGGGCGTCGACTTCGTGGTCGCGAACACCGACGCGCAGGCGCTGACCCTGTCGAAGGCCGAACGCATCATCCAGATGGGCGTGCAGGTCACCGAGGGTCTCGGCGCCGGCTCCCAGCCTGAGGTGGGCCGGGCGGCCGCCGAGGAGGTGATCGACGAGATCCGCGATCACCTGTCGGGCGCGCACATGGCGTTCATCACCGCCGGCATGGGCGGCGGCACCGGCACGGGCTCGGCCCCGGTCGTGGCCCGCGCGGCCCGCGAGGCCGGCATCCTGACCGTCGGCGTCGTGACCAAGCCGTTCCACTTCGAAGGCCAGCGCCGGATGAAGACGGCGGAAGCCGGCATCGAGGAGCTGCAGAAGGCGGTCGACACCCTCATCGTCATCCCGAACCAGAACCTGTTCCGGGTCGCGAACGAGCGCACCACCTTCGCCGACGCCTTCGCCATGGCGGACCAGGTGCTCTACTCGGGCGTCGCCTGCATCACCGACCTGATGGTCAAGGAAGGCCTGATCAACCTCGACTTCGCCGACGTCCGCGCGATCATGCGCGAGATGGGCAAGGCGATGATGGGCACGGGCGAGGCCTCGGGCGACAAGCGCGCGGTCCAGGCGGCGGAAGCCGCCATCGCCAACCCGCTGCTCGACGACGTCTCGATGAAGGGCGCCCGCGGCCTGCTGATCTCGATCACCGGCGGCAACGACCTGACGCTCTACGAAGTCGACGAGGCGGCCACCCGCATCCGCGAGGAGGTGGACTCGGAAGCCAACATCATCCTCGGCGCGACCTTCGACGAGAGCCTGGAAGGCATCATCCGCGTGTCGGTCGTCGCCACCGGCATCGACCACATCATGGAGGCGGGCCAGACCAGCCCGGCCGAGCAGCGCATCGCGGAGCTCACCAACCGTTTTAAGCAGCCGGCTCCGGCGACCCGTTCGCCCGAACCGCAGACGCTCCCGACCTTCCGCGCGCCGACCCAGCCGGTCCAGCCCGCGGCCCCGGCGCCGGCTCCCGAACAGCATGAGCCGGCTTACGAAGCGCACTACGAGCAGCAGGCGATCGCCGCGATCGAGGACGTCACCATCCGTCCCGCCGCGCCGAAGGCTCCGCTCGCCGAGCCCCAGCACGCCGCCCCTGCGGCCTATGAGGACGACCAGCACGAGCACGCCTTCATCCCGCCGCAGGCCGAGCGCGCCGCCCGCGCGCCCCGCATGCCGCGGATCGAGGACCTCCCGCTGCCGGCCCAGGCGCAGATCCGCGCCAGCCGCGAGCAGGCTCCCGAGCCCGCTCCGGACCGCAAGCGCATGACCCTGCTGCAGCGCCTCGCGAACGGCCTCGGCCGCCACCACGAGGACGAGGACGCCCCGGCGCATCATCCGGCCCCCGTGCAGCCGGTCCAGGCGCAGCGTCCCGCGCCGGTCCAGCCGGACCAGCGCCGGCCCCAGGCTCCGGCCTACCGCCCCGCCCAGGGCGGGCTCGACGCCCAGGGCCGCGCCCCCTCGCAGCAGCACCCCCGCGGCCTCGAGGACGACCAGCTCGAGATCCCGGCGTTCCTTCGCCGCCAGGCGAACTGACGCTCGGGCCTCAAGGCTCGACACGACTCGGCGGCTCGGACCTCACGGTCCGGGCCGTCGGCTTTTCAGGCCCGCTCGAAGGCCGGTTTTTGTTAACAATTTCAAAAGCGTACGCCTGTTACAAAGCGTAAAGAACCTTGATTTGGGATCGGTCGGTCAACGACCTAGTTTGCAGCGCATCAAGAAGGCCGGACAGCGTTCCGGTCGTTCGCGCGTGACGAACGCGCCGATACGACGGGCTCCGCTCTGAGCTGTCGGGATTTCGAGGTTCGAGTTGATGTTTGCGCACCAGACCACGCTTGCAGGAACGGCCGTCGTCGACGGCGTCGGCGTCCATTCCGGCGCGCCGGTCGTCATGACGCTCGAGCCGGGCGACGCCGGCACGGGCGTCGTCTTCGTCCGCACGACCGCGGACGGCGACGAGCACGAGATTCCAGCCCGCCACGATCTGGTGAAGGCGACCGAGCTCCAGACCGTGCTGGGCGACGCCGGCGGCGCGAGCGTCTCGACCATCGAGCACCTGATGGCGGCGCTGCGCGCGCTCGGCGTCGACAACGCCCGCGTGTGCCTCGACGGCCCCGAGGTGGCGATCGTCGACGGCTCGTCGCGCCCCTTCGTGGAGGCGATCGAGGCGGTCGGCCTGCGCAAGCTCTCGGCGCCGCGCCGGATGCTGAAGATCCTGAAGCCGGTCCGCGTCGAACAGGGCCGCGGCTACGCCGAGCTCGCGCCCGCGCCGTCCGGTTTCCACATGGACGTCACCATCGATTTCGCGTCCGACCTGATCGGCCGCCAGCAGATTCGTTTCGACCTTACGCCGCAGGTCTTCCGCGAGGAGATCGCGGCGGCGCGCACCTTCGGCTTCCTGAAGGACGTGGAGCGCCTGTGGGCGGCCGGCTTCGCCCGCGGCTCCTCGATGGAGAACACGGTCGTGCTGGGCGACGACCGGGTGCTGAACCCCGAGGGCCTGCGCTTCGTGGACGAGTTCGTGCGCCACAAGGCGCTGGACGCCGTCGGCGATCTGGCGCTGTCCGGCCTGCCGCTCGTCGGCCGCTTCACCTCGTTCTGCGGCGGCCACAAGCTGAACGGCGCCGTGCTCGGCGCCCTGCTGGCGGATCCCTCGGCCTACGCGATCGTCGAGGAGGCGCCCGTTCGCCGCGAGCAGCGCGAGCCGCGGCATGCCGCCGCTCCGCTCGCCAGCGCCGTTCCGGCGTTCGGCCCGCGGGTCGACTGACGGCGCGCCGGCGGCGGAAACGCGCGCCGGCCGCTTGCACGTTGGCGCGCCCGATCCCTTTCCGCTATAGACGGCGGCGGAGTCGCGTTCACCATGCGGCGCCGGCCGCGACGCTTCGGCGTCCGGTCATCGGGGAACCACCGTCGAATTCAGCGTTCACGAGGCTCGCGATGGTCATGCGTACGTCTTCCGCCACTCCGTCCGCGCGCCGTCGGGGCTTTCGATTCGCTCTGGCGCTCGCCCTTGCGACGCCGGCCGCGCTGCCGCTTGCGGGCTGCTCCTACTTCTCGTCGGACAAGGACGCGCTCGCGCCCGACGAACCGGCGGACAAGCTCTACAACGAGGGCCTGGCCAACCTGAACGCCGGCTCCTACGACGCCGCGAAGAAGAAGTTCGCCGAGGTCGACCGCCAGCACCCCTATACCGACTGGGGCCGCAAGGCGATCTTGATGACCACCTTCGCGAACTACCGCGCCGGCAACTATTCCGAGGCCATCACCAGCGGCACGCGCTACGTCCAGCTGCACCCGACCAGCCAGGACGCGGCTTACGCGCAGTATCTGGTCGCGATGTCCTATTACAACGAAGTGCCCGACGTCAGCCGCGACCAGGAGCGCACCCGCAAGGCGCTCGCCACCTTCGACGAGGTCGTGCGCCGCTGGCCGGACAGCGAGTACGCGACCGAATCGAAGAAGCGCATCCTGATCGCCCGCGACCAGCTCGCCGGCAAGGAAATGCAGATCGGGCGCTTCTATCTCGCCCGCCGCGACTACACCGGCGCTATCAACCGCTTCCGCGTCGTCGTCAGCCAGTACCAGCAGACCCGCCACATCGAAGAGGCCCTGTTCCGGCTGACCGAGGCCTACATGGCGCTCGGCATCACCGGCGAGGCGCAGACCGCCGCGGCGATCCTCGGCCACAACTTCCCGGACAGCGAGTGGTACCAGAAGAGCTATGCGCTGGTGACGAACGGCGGGCTGACGCCGCAGGAGAACTCCGGCTCCTGGATCAGCCGCGCGTTCCGGGGCGTCGTGGGCTGACGCGGGCCGCCGCGCCCGCACGGGAGGGCCCGTGCTCGCACGGCTGTCTATTCGCGACATCGTCCTGATTGACCGGCTCGACGTCGATTTCGAGGCCGGGCTTTCGGTCATGACCGGCGAGACCGGCGCGGGCAAGTCGATCGTGCTCGACGCGGTCTCGCTTGCGCTCGGCGGGCGAGGCGACGGCGGGCTCGTGCGCGAAGGCGAGGCGCAGGGCCAGGTCACCGCCGTGTTCGACCTCGCGCTCGATCATCCCGCGCGCGCGATCCTCAAGTCTCAGGACATCGACGACGACGGCGACCTGATCCTTCGTCGGGTGCAGGCGCGCGACGGCCGCACCCGCGCGTTCGTCAACGACCAGCCGGTGAGCGCCCAGGCGCTGCGCACGCTCGGCGCGACGCTGGTCGAGATCCACGGCCAGCACGACGACCGCGCGCTGGTCGACACCGCCGCCCACCGCGCGCTGCTCGACGGCTACGGCGGTCTTGGCCGGGAGGTCGCGGCGACGTCCGTCGCCTGGCGCCGTCGCCGGGAGGCGGAGAAGGCGCTGGCCGAGCACACCGCCCGCGTCGAAGCCGCCCGCCGCGAGGCGGATTACCTGCGCCACGCCAGCGAGGAGTTGCGGGCGCTCGGGGCCGAAGTCGGCGAAGAGCAGGACCTGGCGGGGCGTCGCTCCGCCATGATGCGGGCGGAGAAGGCGGCGGAGGACCTCAACGAGGCCTTCGACGCCGTCGCGGGCGGCTCGTCGCCCGTGACCACCATCGCAAACGCCATCCGCCGGCTGGAACGGCGCGCCGCCTCGTCGCCCGAGCTGGTGGAGCCCGCCATCAAGGCGCTCGACGCCGCCCTGCTCGCGCTCGACGAGGGCGAGGCGCACCTGAAGGCCGCGATCGAGGCGACCGCCTTCGACCCCCGCGAGCTGGAGCGCATCGAGGAGCGGCTGTTCGCGCTGCGCGCGGCGTCCCGTAAGTACGATCGGCCGGCCGACGACCTTGCGGCGCTGGCCGCGAAGTTCTTCGCGGACCTCGCCGATCTCGACGCCGGCGAAGAGCGGCTGATCGCGCTCGACGCGGAGGCCAAGGCCGCGGCGGAGGCCTATGACGCCGCGGCGGGCGCCTTGAGCGCCGCCCGGCGCGCCGCGGCGGGCCGGCTCGACGCCGCCGTGATGGCGGAGCTGCCCGATCTGAAGCTCGAGCGGGCGCGCTTCATGACCGAGATCGTCTCGGACGGCGGCGGCGCGGGGCCGGACGGGATCGACCGCGTCGAGTTCTGGGTGCAGACCAACCCCGGCACCCGCGCGGGGCCGCTCGCCAAGATCGCCTCGGGCGGCGAGCTGTCGCGGTTCATGCTGGCGCTGAAGGTGGCGCTGGCCGACCGCGGATCGGCCCCCACGCTGGTGTTCGACGAGATCGACACCGGCGTCGGCGGGGCGGTGGCGGACGCGATCGGCGCCCGGCTCGCCCGGCTCGCCCAAACGGTGCAGGTGCTGTCGGTCACCCATGCGCCGCAGGTGGCGGCGCGCGCCGGACGGCATTTCCTGATCTCGAAGGCGCAGCCCGAGGGCGAGACGCGGGTGGCGACCCGGGTCGAGGCGCTCGACGCGCCCGCGCGCCGGGAGGAGATCGCGCGCATGCTGGCCGGGGCGTCGGTGACCGAAGAGGCGCGCGCCGCGGCCGCGAGCCTGCTGGACGGCGCGGCGTAAGCGCTTAAGCCTGCCGCTCCGCAAGCCTCAATCGCTATGCTATGGTTGTGGTAGCCCACGCGCCTCAAGTCTCATGACCGCCCAGCCGCTGTTCGACACCGCCCGCTTTCGTGACCGGCTGACCGCCTCCGGCATGCCGGAGGTGCAGGCGCGCGCCGTGACGGAAGGGTTCGACGAGGCGCTGCGCGGCGCGACCGCCACCAAGACGGACGTCGAGAACCTGGGCGCCACGCTCGGCGGCAGGATCGACGCTCTCGACGCCAAGATCGACGCGGTCGAAGTCCGGCTGGAAGCCAAGATCGACTCCGTCGAGGAGCGTCTGGGAGCCCGCATCTCGCTGCTCGACGAGGCCATCGGACGACGTCTGGCGGAGTCGCAGGCGAACCAGCTGAAGTGGTTCGTGGCCTCGCTGTTCGGCGCGCTCGGCCTGCTGTTCGCCGCCCTGAAACTGTTCCCCTGAGACGCATGCCAAAACCTGACACCGCGCACGGCGCGCTTCCGCCCGCGCTGCCCGACGCCGCCGCGGAGCACGCGCGGCTGGCCGACGAGGTTCGCGCGCACGACAAGCGCTACTATCAGGACGACGCGCCGACGATCGACGACGCCGGGTACGACGCCCTCCGCCGGGAGCTGCAGGCGCTCGAGGCCCAGTTCCCCGAGCTTAAGACGCCGGACAGCCCGACCGAGACCGTGGGCGCCGCGCCCTCCGACGCCTTCGCCAAGGTGCGGCACGCCGTGCCGATGCTGTCGCTGTCGAACGCCTTCTCCGATGAGGACGTGGCGGAGTTCATCGCCCGCGTGCGCCGCTTTCTCGACCTGAAGCCGGAGCAGGAGCTGCCGGTCTCGGCCGAGCCGAAGATCGACGGCCTTTCCGCTTCGCTGCGCTACGAGAAGGGCCGCTTCGTCCGCGGCGCGACCCGAGGCGACGGGGCGGTGGGCGAGGACGTCACCGCGAACCTCCGCACCGTCGCCGACGTGCCCGAGCGCCTGACGGGCGACGACGTCCCCGATGTGATCGAGGTGCGCGGCGAGGTCTACATGTCCCACGCCGACTTCAAGGCGCTGAACGAGCGCCAGACCGAGGCCGGCAAGCCGGTCTTCGCGAACCCGCGCAACGCCGCCGCGGGGAGCCTGCGCCAGCTCGATCCGAAGATCACCTCCGAGCGGCCTCTTCGATTCTTCGCCTACGCCTGGGGCGAGGCGAGCGCGGTTCCCGCCGACACCCAGAAGGGCATGGTCGACAACCTCCGCCGCTGGGGCTTCGCCACCAACGACCTGATGCGGGTGCTGGGAACGGCCGAGGAGCTGATCGCGCACTACCACGCTATCGAGGAGCAGCGGGCGAGCCTCGGCTACGACATCGACGGCGTCGTCTACAAGGTCGACAGCCTCGCGCTGCAGCGCCGTCTCGGCTTCGTGTCGCGGAGCCCACGCTGGGCGATCGCCCACAAGTTTCCGGCCGAGCGCGCGACGACGGTGCTGGAGGCGATCGACATCCAGGTGGGCCGCACGGGCTCGCTGACGCCGGTCGCGAAGCTCAAGCCCGTAACCGTCGGCGGCGTCGTGGTGTCGAACGCGACGCTGCACAACGAAGACGAGATCGCCCGCAAGGACGTGCGCGTCGGCGACACCGTCGTCGTGCAGCGCGCCGGCGACGTCATCCCGCAGATCGTGGAGGTGGTGCTCGATCAGCGGCCGGCGGGGGCAAAGCCGTTCGAATTCCCGCACAAATGCCCGGTCTGCGGCAGCCACGCCGCCCGCGACGAGGGCGAGGTGGTGTGGCGCTGCACCGGCGGCCTGATCTGCCGGGCGCAGGCGGTGGAGCGACTGCGCCATTTCGTATCGCGCGGCGCCATGGACATCGAGGGTCTCGGCGAGAAGCAGATCGAGGCCTTCTACGAGGCCGGCGACGTGCGCGAGCCCGCGGACATCTTCACGCTCAAGGCCCGGGACGCGCAGCCCGGCAAGCTCACGCGGCTGAAGAACCGGGAAGGGTGGGGCGAGACCTCGGCGGCGAACCTCTTCGCCGCGATCGAGGACGCGCGCACGCGCGAGGTGAACCGCGTGCTCTACGGGCTCGGCATCCGTCACGTGGGCGAGATCAACGCCAAGCGGTTGCTCCGCCATTACGCGACGATCGACGCCCTGCGGGAGGCCGCGAAGGCCGCCACGCCACCCAACCCGGCGGTGAAGGGCGATAAGGGCGACGACGCCTGGCGCGAGATGATCGACATCGACGGCGTCGGCGCGGTCGTGGCGCACGCCGTCGTCGACTTCTTTCAGGAGCCGAAGAACGCGCCGCCGCTCGACGCGCTGTTGAAGGAGCTGACGCCCGCGCCGATGCCCGCCGCCGCTTCGAACACGCCGGTCACGGGCCTCACCGTGGTCTTTACCGGCGCGCTGGAGCGCATGACCCGCGACGAGGCCAAGGCCATGGCCGAGCGGCTTGGCGCCAAGGTCGCGGGCTCGGTGTCCAAGAAGACCGACCTCGTGGTCTCGGGACCCGGCGCAGGCTCCAAGCTCGCGAAGGCGAAGGAGCTCGGGATCGAGACCCTGACGGAAGACGAGTGGCTGGCGCGGGTGGGCGAGGGCGGATGACGGTCGGGCTGCGGGAGGTTCGCGACGGGCTGAGGGACATCGCCCCCGCGGCGATCGCGGCGATCCCCATCGGCCTGCTGTTCGGGGCGCTGATGGCGTCCAAGGGGCTTACGCCGGCCGAGGTGGCGCTGATGTCCGGCTTCGTCTGCGCCGGCGGCGCTCAGCTCGCGGCGGTCGAGCTCTGGGTGCATCCCGCCCCGATCCTCGCGCTGGCGGTCTCCACCGCGCTGATCGACGCCCGCCACGTGCTGATGAGCACCTCGCTCGCCCGGCGGACCGAGGCCTTCGCCTGGTGGCAGAAGATGCTCGGATTCTACGTCATGTCCGACGAGAACTGGGCGCTCGGCGAACGCCGCGCGGCGGAGCGGACGCTGGCGCCGGCCTACTTCATCACCATGGGCGCGACGCTCTGGATCAATTGGGTGACGACGACCACGCTCGGGGCGATCGGCGGCGCCATGCTCGGCGACCCCAGGCTCTACGGCGCGGACTTCGCCTTCACCGCGCTGTTCATCGGCCTCGCGGCCGCCTTCGTGCGCGGACCGGGCGGCATGGCGGTGGTCGCCGCGAGCGGGCTCGCCTCCGCGGCGACATACGTCAGCGTCGGCGCGCCCTGGCACGTCGCGGCCGGCGCCGCCGCGGGCGTCGCGACCGCCTGGGCGCTCGCGGGCGCGGACGAGGAGGAAGCGCTCGCATGAGCGTCGATCCCTGGACCCTGCTCGCCATACTGGTCATGGCGTCGATCACCTACGCCACCCGTATTTCAGGCGTGCTGCTCGGAGGGCGCCTGAAGCTCAGCCCGCGGGCGCAGGCGGCGTTCAACGCGGTGCCGCCGGCGGTTCTGGTCGCGCTGATCGCGCCCTCCGCGCTCGCGACCGGCGGGGCGGAAACCATCGCCGCGCTCGCCGCCGCCGTGGCCGCGACGCGGCTGCCGCTGCTCGGCGTCATCGCGGTCGGCGTCGTAACGGTCGTCGCGCTGCGAGCGCTCGGACTCTAGGAAATGTGAACTTCCCTCGGACGCGCTGCGCCCCATGTCAACGCCCATGACCAGCCGCATCGCCTTCCTCGCCGCCGCGCTCCTGATCGGCTCGCTTGCTCCAGCCGGCGCGCAGGAGAAGGCGCCGAACCCCGTCGCCCTGCCGGCGGAGGCGACGCAGCGGGAGACCGCCGTCACGGCGGACGGCACGCTCGCCTACAACGTCCGAGTCGAGGCTGTGCCGCTCTACGACCCCAAAGGCGAAAAGGTCGCCGAGGTCGTCGTGACCTCCTACCTGCTCGACCGGACGGACGCGAAGACGCGGCCCATCACCTACGCCTTCAACGGCGGACCGGGCGCGGCCTCCGCCTTCCTCAACTTCGGCGCGATCGGCCCGAAGCGCATGCCCTTCGGCGCCGAAGGGACGACGCCCTCCGACCTCCCGCACCTCGTCGACAACGCCGAGACCTGGCTCGGCTTCACCGACCTCGTGTTCGTTGATCCGGTCGGCACCGGTTACAGCCGGGCGGCGGGCGCGACCGACGCCAAGGATTTCTGGGGCGTCGAGAGCGACGTCGACACGCTGTCGCGGGTCGTCGCCAAGCACCTCGCCCTCCGCAACCGCCTGATGTCGCCGGTCTATCTCGTCGGCGAGAGCTACGGCGGCTTCCGCGTGCCCCGCATCGCCCGGCAGCTGCAGTCCCGCGACGGCGTCGGCGTGCGCGGCCTCGTGGCGATCTCCCCGGTGCTGGACTTCGCGATCCGCGACGGCGAGGGATCGTCGCCGATCCCGTGGGTGTCGGCGCTGCCGTCGCTCGCCGCCAGCGCCCGCGAACGCAAGGGGCCGGTGGAGCGCGCGGATCTCGCGGACGTGGAAGCCTACGCGTCCGGTGATTTTCTCGCCGACTTGATGAAAGGGCCCCGCGACGCCGAGGCCGTCGACCGCCTGTCCGCCCGCGTCGCGGAGTTCACCGGCCTCGACCGCGCCTTCGTGAAGCGCCTCGGCGGGCGCGTCGACATCCAGACCTTCGCCCGCGAGTCGCGGCGGGACGAGGGCAAGGTCGGCTCGCTCTACGACGCCAACGTCACCGCGTTCGATCCCTTCCCCTCGTCGGCGCGCGCGCAGTGGGAGGATCCGGTGCTTGACGGCGCGCTCGCCCCTCTCACGCGCGCGGCGGTCGACTTCTACGCCCGCGACCTCGGCTTTCGGGTCGACCGCCGCTACGAGCTGCTCGCCTCCGACGTGAACCGGGGCTGGAAGTGGGGCTCGGGCCAGTCGCTGCCGGAATCCACCAGCGCCCTGCGCGAGGCGCTGGCGCTCGATCCCAAGCTCAAGGTCTTGGTGGCGCACGGCGCGACGGATCTCGTCACGCCCTACATGGAATCCAAGATCGTGCTGGATCAGTTGCCGGCGTTCGGCGACCCGGAGCGCGTGAAGCTCGCGGTCTATGCCGGCGGCCACATGTTCTACGCGCGCGACGCATCCCGCGCGGCGCTGCTGAAGGACGCAAAGGCGCTGTTCGGGGCGGAGTAAGTCCAATAGCGCCCGGGATCGCACTCCAGCCCGTCGCCGATCTGCGTGATCGTCGCGACGGCTAGACTAGCCCCGCAAAGGCGACGGCGCGGATCACGACGCTCCTTCCGGCGGCGTGGGCTCGGGGGCGGTGACGGACGACCGCGGATCGAGCTTCAGCGCGACGACGATGCCGAGCGACGTGAACACGAGGAAGACCCAGCCCGAGAGCGCGCCGACCGCGACGCCCGCGATCGCTTCGCCCGTCACCGCGCCCAGCGCGGTCATGGCCCCCCAGCCAATCATCACTCCGCCCAAGACCATCTCGAGGCCGTCCCGGCGCGTGAAGCCTTCGATCGTGAAGCGGCCGGAGGCGACCGCGCAGGCGAAGGCGCCGAGCACAAAGCCGATCAGGATCAGGACGTGCTCGGTGAGCGCGAAGCCCTGCAGCAAAGGCGCCTTCAGGCCTGCGACGCCGGCGTCGAGCCCCGGCAGCTCCTGAGGGACGAGGCCGATCATGGTGGCGAGCCAACGCGCGATCGTGGCGCACTCGGCGATCAGCCCGAGCGGCTCTCCGGCCGCGTAGCTCGCCGCGACGAGACACCCGAGCAGCGCGCCCGCGGCGGTCGCGGGCCAGGGCTGGACGAACACGCGGTGGACAAGTCCAGGTCCGCTGTCCGACGCCGGCGGACGATAGCGCCAGAGCAGGGCCGCGCAGCCCGCGAGGCCCGCCAGCTGGACGGCGAGCGTCCCCGCCGGTCCGAGCCAGGTCGGCAGCCACGGCGTCGGGGCCGCGGCGATGGCGGTCGCCCAGGTCCAGGGCCAGTGGACGATCGCGATGACGAAGCCGAGGAAGACGGCCGCCAGCGCCGGGATGGCGACGAGCGAGCCTTCGCTCAGGCGCCGCAGATGGACCATTACGCCGCCGCGGGCGATCACGGAGCCGACGCCGAAGACGAAAGCCGCGACCGGCAGCAGCCAGTCGACCGGGCCGATGCGGGCGTTCTCGGGTCGGCCGCCGCCGGTGACCGCGAGCGCGCCGAGCGTCAGCGCGGCCGCGACGGCGAGCGCCGCGAGGAAGCCGAGCAGCTGGCCGGCGTCCTTCAGCGCCATCAGGTCGCGCCACGCGCGAACGAGCGAAAGTTCGCCGCGCTGCAGCGCCACCCCGAAGATCGCGCCGGCGACGACCGCCCAGCTGCGGTCGCCGAAGCCTCCGTCCAGAACGGCGAAGACCCAGGCGCCGAGCGGCGCGAGACACAAAAGCGCCGCGGCCGTCGCCGGCCGCGGCGTGGAGAGATGCTTGAGGAAAAGCGGCCGCGTCACGCCGCGGCGGCGTTTTCGATGCTGGCGCTCGCTTCCAGCCAGGTCTCTTCGGCTTCCGCCTTGGCGCGCTCCACCTCGGCGCGCTTCGCGCCCAGCGCGGCGGCCTTCTGCGGCTTGCCCGGGAAGCCGCCGTTGGCGGTCAGCTCGGCGTCAATCCGCGCCATTTCCTGATCGCAGGTCGCCATCAGCTCCTCGAGCGAGGCGATCTTCTTCTTGAGCGCGCCGACGTCGATCCGCTTCGGCGCGGGCTCGGACGACATGCCCGTGCCCTTGCCGACCTTCTTCGACTTGCCAGAGCCTTCGGCCGACAGGATGTACTTGCGGTAGTCGTCGAGATCGCCGTCGAACGGCTCCACTCCGCCGCCGCCGACCACCCAGAGCCGGTCCGCCGTGGCGTCGAGCAGGTGGCGGTCATGGCTGATCAGGATGACCGCGCCGCCGTATTCGTTCAGCGCCTGCGCGAGGCTTTCGCGGCTGTCGATGTCGAGATGGTTGGTCGGCTCGTCGAGGATGAGCAGGTGCGGCGCGTGCCAGACCGCGAGGCCGAAGGCGAGGCGCGCCTTCTCGCCGCCGGACATCTTGCCGACCTTGGTGTTGGCCTTGTCGCCGGGGAAGCCGATCTGCGCGACCTTGCCGCGCACCTGCGCGTCGCCGGCGGTCGGCATCAGGCGGCGGATGTGGTCGTAGGGCGTGCCCTCGACGTCGAGGTCCTCGACATGATGCTGGGCGAAGAAGCCGACCAGCATCTTGTCGGACTTGTTGACGCGGCCGGCGCTCGCTTGAAGGCGGTTCGCCAGCAGCTTGGCGAAGGTGGACTTGCCGTTGCCGTTCGAGCCGAGCAGCGCGATGCGATCGTCCGGATCGATGCGGATGTTGAGCTTGTGCAGGATGGTGCGGTCGCCGTAGCCCGCCGAGACGCCGTCGAGCGCGACCAGCGGCGGCGCCAGCTCCCGCTCCGGCTCCGGAATGCGGAACGGGACCACGCTGCTTTCGACCACGGCGTTGATCGGCTGCATCTTGGCGAGCCGCTTGACGCGGGACTGGGCCTGCGTCGCCTTGGAGGCCTTGGCCTTGAAGCGGGCGATGAAGGCTTCGAGCCGGGCGCGCTCCTCGGCCTGCGCCTTCGCCGCCTTCTGGTCGAGCGCCAGCTTCTCGCGGCGCATCCGGTCGAAGGCGTCGTAGTTGCCCTTCCAGACCGTCAGCTTGCCCTGGTCGAAGTGCAGAATGTGGTCGACGGAGGCGTTCAGCAGGTCGCGGTCATGGCTGATGACCAGCGTCGTGCGCGGGTACTTGGCGAGATAGTCCTGCAGCCAGAGCGTGCCCTCGAGGTCGAGATGGTTGGTCGGTTCGTCGAGCAGCAGCAGGTCGGGCTCGGAGAACAGCACCGCCGCGAGCGCCACGCGCATGCGCCAGCCGCCGGAGAAGTCCGAGCAGGGGCGCTGCTGCGCCTCGTCGTCGAAGCCGAGGCCCGACAGGATGCGGGCCGCCCGCGACGGCGCCTCGTAGGCGTCGATGTCGATCAGCCGCGTGACGATGTCGGAGATGCGTTCCGGATCGGTGCAGGTTTCCGATTCCGCCATCAGCGCGGCGCGTTCCTTGTCGGCGGCGAGCACGACCTCGATCAGCGGCTCCGGTCCTGACGGCGCCTCCTGCGCCACGCGGCCGAGGCGCAGGCCCTTGGGCATGTTCACCGCGCCGTCGTCGGGGCCGATGTCGCCCGCGATCAGCTTGAACAGCGTGGTCTTGCCGGTGCCGTTGCGGCCGACGACGCCGACGCGCGCGCCCTCGGGAAGAAAGGCGCTCGCGTTGTCGAGCAGCACGCGTCCGGCGACGCGGCAGGTGAGGTCGGTGATCTGGATCATAACCGCTGCTTTTGGCGCCTGCGAAGGGACTTGTCCACGGGCTCCCGCGTCGCGGCGGCGCCGTCGTGCGGTTGTTGGAAATCCGTCAAACCCCTGACATGGGCACCGACGCAGTTAGAGGCCTTCCAATCTGCCCACGGGGACCTCCCATGATCATCGACGACACCGCCGGCCACGGCGCCGCCGACACGCCCGAGATGCTGGACGCAGAGGCGATCGGCATCGACCGCCCGGGCCTCCACGCCGAAGCCGGCGAGCTCCCGCTGAACGAGCCGTTCCAGTCCGTCCTCGCGCGCAACATCGAGCGTCGCTCGTTCATAATCGGCGCCGCGGCCACGGTTCCGGTGCTGATGACCACGACGGCGACCTTCGCGCCGACCGAGGCCGAAGCCGCGCCGCGTCGCCTGACGTTCAAGCCGATCGCGCCGTCGACGGCGGACGAGATCATCGTGCCGGAGGGCTACGAACATCAGGTGCTGATCAAGTGGGGCGACCCGCTGTTCCCCGATGCGCCCAACTTCGACAAGAACAATCAGACCGCCGACGCCCAGAAGCGCCAGTTCGGCTACAATTGCGACTTCGTCGGGTATTTTCCGCTGGAAAGCGGCGACCGCGCGTTGCTCTGCGTGAACCACGAGTACACCACCGGTTCCGACATGGTTCGCGGCTACGCGCCGGGCAAGAGCAAGGCCTTCACCGAAGTGGAGATCGCCGCCCACGGCGGCTCGGTCGTCGAGATCAAGCGCACCGGCTCGGTGTGGCGCGTCGTCAAGAGCGAAACGTACAACCGCCGCATCACGGGCGACACGCTGATGCGCATCTCGGGTCCCGCCGCGGGTCATCCGCTGATGAAGACCTCTGAGGATTCCACCGGCACCAAGGTGCTCGGCATGCTGAACAACTGCTCGGGCGGCAAGACGCCGTGGGGCACCTGGCTGACCTGCGAGGAGAACTTCAACCAGTACTTCGCAAACAACGATCAGGTCGCCGACGCCGACATCAAGGCCGTACATGCGCGCTACGGCGTGACCGCCGGCGCCACGGGCCGCAAATGGGAGGCGTTCTACGACCGCTTCGATCTGGCCAAGGAGCCGAACGAGGCGTTCCGCTTTGGCTGGGTGGTCGAGATCGATCCCTACGACCCCGACTTCCGTCCCCGCAAGCGCACCGCCCTCGGCCGCGCCAAGCATGAGGCGGCGACGACCTCGCTCGCCGCCGACGGCCGCGTCGTCGTCTACACCGGCGACGATCAGCAGTTCGACTACGTCTACAAGTTCGTGTCGGCCGGAAAGTACGACCCGACCAACCGCAGGGCGAACTTCGATCTGCTGGACGAGGGCGTTCTCTACGTCGCGAAGTTCCGCGACAACAACAAGGGTGTGTGGATCCCGCTGACGCTCGACCACCCGAAGCTGAAGGGCAAGTTCGCCGACCAGGGCGAACTGCTGATCAAGACCCGGCTCGCCGCCGACCTCGTCGGCGCGACGGCGATGGATCGCCCCGAGGACTGCCAGCCGAACCCGGTCAACGGTCGCGTCTACCTGACGATGACCAACAACACGCGACGCACCACGGTCGTCGCCGACGCGGGCTCGGCCTTGGCGAACCCGCGCGTGCCGAACTTCGGCGGCCACATCATCGAGCTGACCGAAAGCCACGGCGACCACGGCGCGACGGATTTCCGCTGGGAGGTCTTTCTGCTCTGCGGCAATCCCGAGATCGACCTGAAGACGGACGAGGCGGATCTCACCCCGGGCCTCGCCGCGAGCGCGACGTTCTTCGCGGGCTACGCCGACGCCAGCAAGCTCGGCAAGATCGCGTCGCCGGACAACATCGCCTTCGACAACCGCGGCAACCTCTGGATCACCACCGACGGGCAGCCCGGCAACGCCGACATCGGCAATCCGAACGACGCCATGCACGTGGTGCCGACCGCGGGCGCCGAGCGCGGCTATCTCCGGCAGTTCCTCAGCGGCCCGAAGGGCTGCGAGATCTGCGGACCGGAATTCGCCGACGACGGGGCGACGGTGTTCTGCGCGGTCCAGCACCCCGGCGAAGACGGGGGCTATCCGAACACGATCAGCACCTGGCCGACCGGATCGCAGCTGCCGCGCCCGGCGGTCGTCGCGGTTCGACGCAAGGACGGCGGCGACATCGGCGTCTGACGCCTCGCCGCTCGGGGACGACCCTTTGGCGTCCGACCCTCTCCGCGGCTACCGCCGCGGGGAGGGGGGTCGGCGATCGGCCGCGCTCAGGCGCTGACCTGGAACAGGCTCGACATCGCCTGGTCGAGATAGGACGTCGCGCTGGTCTGGGCGTAGGCGCCGTTCGCCTGCATGAGCTCCGACAGCATGGACTGGAGGCTGGCGGCGGTCGTTTCGTCCTCGTCGTCCTCCTCCGAGGACGCGCTCTCGCCCCCGCCGGACGGCGGCGGCCCGGGAGGCGGCGGAGGCGGGGCGGATGCGGCCTGCGCCGACTGGAACGCCTCGTCTTCGCTCTCGGTGATCTCCCCGTCGCCGTCGGCGTCGATGGTCGAGAACATCTCCTCGGCCTTGGTTTCGTCCGCCTCATCCGGGCCCGCCGCCACGAACTCGTCGAGCGAGACCGTGCCGCTGTCGTCGGCGTCCGCCGCCTCGAACCCGCCTTCGCCCGGACCGCCCTGCGGCGGGGGAGGGGGCGCGCCCTCCTGGGCCTCGAGCAGCGCCGAGGCCCCGTCGCTCGAAAACTTGGACAGGCCGCTCTGGATCTCGCTCTGAGTGAGCGAGCCGTCGCTGTCAGCGTCCAGCGTCGAGAAGGCGCTCTCGATCGCGCTGTCGGACTGGTCGACGCTGCCGGCCGGCAAATTTTGCCCGATGGTCTTGAACTCGTCGAGCGACGCGGCGCCGCTCGCGTCCGCGTCCAGCTTGGACATCAGCATGCTTGCGATTTGCGAGCTGCTGGAGCCGCTTAGCGCTCCGATGCTCATGGTCTTGCTCCCGAAGTCTGGCCGCCTACTCAGCGGCTGGCGGACGGCCTCGCCATGAAGCCGCAGTCTACAGTCGCAAGTAATATGCCTAGACTGGCTAACTATTAGTTAGTTTCTGATGATACGATATGTAATTCCGAAAAATATATAAGTATATAAATATAATTCCAAATGTTTCTGTATGTGTCTTGTCTTTCCCGGCGATGCTTGTCCCGGGCTGGGCGTCGATCGGGCGCGGCCCTGCCGCGGCGACTGTCGCGCACGTCGTCCACAGCCCGACGGCCGTCCAGGACGGCGAGCGTCCGCGTCGAGCGCAAGAACGCCGACAGCGCCGAACGCGAGGCGTTCGGCGCTGTCGGGACGCGTCGGAAAAGTGTTCTCGGCCCCTCCGAGCGGCGAGCGCCGCGACGGGGTCGTCAGCGAGCGGCGTTCAGCCGTTCCGCGACCTCGGGCGCGAAATAGGTGAGGACGCCGTCGGCGCCCGCGCGCTTGAACGCCAGAAGGCTCTCCAGCATCGCGGCTTCGCCGTCGATCCAGCCGTTCTGGGCGGCGGCGCGGATCATCGAATACTCGCCGGAGACCTGGTAGGCGAAGGTCGGCATCCGGAAGCGGTCCTTGAGGCGTCGCACGATGTCGAGATAGGGCATGCCGGGCTTCACCATCAGCATGTCCGCGCCCTCGGCCACGTCGAGCTCGGCCTCGCGGATCGCCTCATCGCCGTTCGCCGGGTCCATCTGGTAGGTCTTCTTGTCGCCGACCAGCGCCTTCTTGGTGCCGATCGCGTCGCGGAACGGGCCGTAGAACGCCGAGGCGTACTTCGCCGCATAGGACATGATCTGCACGTCGGTGCGCCCGGCGTCGTCGAGGCCTGCGCGGATCGCGCCGATGCGGCCGTCCATCATGTCGGACGGCGCGATCACGTCGGCGCCGGCCTCCGCCTGCGTCAGCGCCTGACGCACGAGCACGGCGACCGTGGCGTCGTTGAGGATGCGGTCGCCGGCCATCAGGCCGTCATGGCCGTGGCTGGTGTAGGGGTCGAGCGCGACGTCGGTGACGAGCCCGAGATCGGGAACCTCGGCCTTGATGGCGCGCAGCGCCCGGCAGGTGAGGTTGTCGGGGTTCAGCGCCTCGGAGCCGGTGGGGTCGCGCAGGTCGGGATCAGTGTACGGGAACAGCGCCAGCGCGGGGATGCCGAGCCGCGCGGCGCGCTCGGCGGCGCGGACCGCCTGGTCGACGCTCAGCCGCTCGACGCCGGGCATGGCCGACACCGCTTCGCGGCGCCCTTCGCCTTCGATCAGGAAGATCGGCCAGATCAGGTCGTCGACCGTCAGCACATTCTCGCGCACCAGGCGACGCGACCAGTCCGCGCGGCGGTTGCGGCGGGGGCGCTTGGCGAGGTCGAGCGAACCGTCCTCGACGCGCGTCTCGCGCATTTCGACCTGGCGGTCGCGGAGCTTTCCGATCGTCTCGTGCATCAGGCGTCGCCTCCGACGTTTCGCATCGCGGCCGCATGTCTCTCGCGGGCGTCGGCCGTCCGTGCGCGACCGTCCTATAGCACCTTGGAGCCTTTCCAGACAGGGGCGCCGCGCAGATCGAGCGCGGCGTTTCGTCATGGCCGCCGCGCATCCGGGGACGATTTGCGCTCGCGGCGGGAGTCGGGGAAAGTCGCGCCGCGCTTGGGGCCGTCGGCCGTCTGGCGCGCGTCCGCATGAAGAAGAGGAGGGCGGGATGATCGATCGACCGCCCGAATCGTCGGAGCCGCGCCGCGAGCCGCGGGGCGACCCCGACGACCTGCCGCCGATCCAGCTTAGGGATTCGCGTCTCGGTCGCGGCGGCCCGTCGCGGCCCTGGAGCCGCCGGCTGCTGTATTTCGTCCGCGCGATCGCTGCGGTGGAGTGCCTGAAGGGCCTGTGGCACTGGGCGGCCCTGCTCGGCCTCGGCGGCGATCCCTTCGCCGGCGCCTCGGTCACAGGCCGGGTCGCGACAGTGTTCTTCGCGGTGGCGGACCCCGTCGCCGCGGTCGGCCTGTGGCTGGGCGCGGCCTGGGGCGTCGTCATCTGGCTGCTGGCCGCTTCGGCCCAACTGCTGGTCGAAGGGCTGGAGCCCCACGGGGGCGGGCTGCGTTGGCTCGTCACGCTGTTGATCGTGGCGGCGATGGGCGGCTACCTCGCGCTGTCGCTCAAGGCCAAGGCCGAAGAAGACTGAGCCGTTCTGCGACCGCCGCGTGCGCAGCATCGACGATGCGCGTCTTCAGGTTTCGACAGGACAAATGAATCTTAATTCACATCCGTATGCGTAACGTCTCGTTGACGTAGCTGCGCAACCATTTGTTCAGTCTAAGAAATAAAGAGAAATTTCAGCAAGCCATTTAAACGCATTTTCACTTCCCGGACCTATCTTCGAGATCAACGAGGCGCGGGACAGGACGACGCCTTGAGCAGTCAAGACTACGGGAAGGCCTCACCATGAAGAACCTCGCGCGCAGCACGGAGAAGCCGGCCACCGATCAGGGTCAGGTCGAAGTCCGCCCGCTCTACCTCGAAGCTCTCACCCTGGTGGAGCGGCTGCACCGCCGCCTGCTGGACGTCATCAAGGACGAGTTCGACCGCCGCGGGCGTTCGGACATCAACAGCGTCCAGGCGCTGCTGCTCTACAACATCGGCGACGCCGAACTGACCGCCGGCGAGCTCCGCACCCGGGGCTACTATCTCGGCTCGAACGTCTCCTACAATCTGAAGAAGCTCGTCGAAATGGGCTTCCTCCACCACCAGCGCTCGCGCATGGACCGGCGCTCGGTGCGCATCAGCCTGACCCCGCAGGGCCAGGAGATCCACAACATCGTGGAAGAGCTCTACTCGAAGCACATCCGCACGATCGAGCAGGTCGGCGGCGTCAACGCCGACGACTTCAAGACGCTCAACGTCGCGCTTGGCCGGCTCGAGCGCTTCTGGACCGACCAAATCAGGTTCCGCCTCTGACCAAGAGGCTCTAGGATTTCAAGGCTCGACCCGGTGGCGCGAGAGTGCCGCCGGGTGCTTTTTGTTCTCTCTGGTGGCACGTCCTTCGCGCCAGTTCGCGCCACCTTCGGGGCAGTGCAGAATCTGCCCCGTTCCATGACGCCCTGTGGCTAGGTCAGCGGTCGATGGTGAGGCTCACGGCCGGGCATGAGCGCTGTCCTAGGTCGCCTCAGGCGACGGGCGGCTATTCGTCTTCGACCAGGCCAAACGCTCGTGCACAAAGGCCAAGCCAGACGGTGCCCGGTCCCATTGCGATTGCCAGCAGCCAAGCCTCATCGGTCGGCTTACAGAGCTTCCCGCCCATGAAGCCAGCCAAAAGCCAATAGGCCGCGAAGTAGGCTTGCTCCATCCCACTCAGCCCCTTTGGGTTTCCGCGACGCGGGAAACGGAAAGATTTGCGCGGTTTTCCCGCCCACGTTCTTCACCTGCTCCGCAACCGCAGCCTCAATGGCGCGGAGTAGCTTGGGAGGGATTGGGCCGGTGTAGGAAACCCATTTGGTCATGTGGTGGCTCCTGTTGTGGCTTCCGCAGCGCGGGCTCGCTCGCTCGAAGACTATTCCCCCGCCACGCGTTGCGAAGTGCATACATCCGCCGTTCCGTTTCCCGCATATTTCCCCTTCCACGCCGAAGTCCCCCAGCGCGTGACGACACTTTCGACGGCTGTTCGAAGTGCATCAGGTACAGGCTTTTGCACGGCCAGCTCCTGCGCCCTTTGAAGAGCGCTGACGTACATATCGTACTGGGTCCGGCGAGTCGTCATGCGGGGTTTGCTGAAGCCACTGCGCGACCTGCTCGATGGTGTGACAGTCGCATGTGAGGTGCATGGGTTTACGAGACATTGGCCACCCCCTCTGCATCCTTACCAAGGGCGGCGCGGGCAATCTCACCTCGGTCGATAACGTCGGCCTCGAATTGCATGAAAACGTCGCTGTAGCCCGTGAACTTCGGGCCAATCACCATTGTGCAGCGGTCAGGTTCCTCGGCAGCATAGAAACGAAGCGCCTCTCTCAGCCTTGCATTTTCAGCGGCAAGGGAGGGAGCGTCGGCCATAAGCCGGGCGTTGATGCGCCGCACTTTATCATCGGGTTCGTATTCATTCTCTTCGTCACTGTCGACAACTGTGGCTAGGTAAAGCTCGCGGCCGTCGCCCTGACGCGCCAAAATCCAACGCTCGTCAAAGCACTCATCCTCGAACCATTCACCCGGCGTGCATCCCTGATATTTCTCCGGCAGCAAAGCGCCTTCAGTCTTATTGCTCACTCATTTCGCTTCCTAGATTAATCGGTATATGCGGTAATAATTGTCAGCTGATAGCTGTTATCCCCTATATTGGCGATTTTATAATATGGTCGGAAGTGATTTCCGAAGTCATACTCAGGATCATCGCTCTTGAGCCGATCAAGCCGACGATACTCCGCTTCTGAAATAGCAATTCGTGACCATTTTTCTCTCACCTCGAAAAGTGCTTTTGCTAGTGTTTCGTTGGCACCAAGGTCGCTTTTGATTTCGTACTCGTAATACGAGTCGCCGTAAGCGCGCTTTTGGCCACCGTGTGCTTGTTTCATTTCAAACATCGTCGTCTTCCCTTTATTGAAACAAAGCAGCCTTTCCCGGATAGCCGATCTGTCCAGGTTGTCCTCCTTCAGCCGTTCGAACGGGCTAACCGGAGGTGGGCCGGGCGGCTCCAACAATGTGAGGAAGCTGCCCTGTTCCATGTCAGTTCCCCATCAGCTGCTTATAAGCAGCACCAATGACGTGCATGGCGCGCCGGTAGGCGGGGTCGTAAGGGGTATGCGGCCAGACGCCAGAGCCCCGGCGCATGGCCAGCACCACCGGGTGCTCGCAAAGCTTCCACACCCGCACGTCGGGAACATCATTGCAGTGAACCAAATGGCACTGCGAATGGCCAAGGCTCTCAAGCTGACCAGCGAGGAAACGGGCGTCTGCCTGTGCGTCGTTGTCAAAAACAGCAAGGACGGTTTCTGTCTGGTCCTGCTTCACATAAGTGTATTTATTCATGGCCGTGCTTTCGTTATACATAATTATTACCATGTATAAATACACGTGACAATCAAAAAGGTAATAAAGTTAAATCCTTCGGAATGCACCATAAACCCCTTGCTTTTCCGCACCTTAAAGCCATACTCCCCGCATAGGGAATAAGCCCCGTCACGTTTATGGAGCCAGCCATGGCCGCGAAAACTGACTACAGCAGCATGTCGATCGCCGATCTTCAGGCGCTTTCCGATGAGGTGTCTGCCGCCCTTGAGGCGAAAAAGGATGAGCGGCGTCAGGAATTGCTGAAGGAGCTGGAAGCGCTGGGCGGTTCGCCGAAGTCCGCGACGCGGCGGACGGCTGACGAAGGGACCGGCACCACCAGGCCGAAGCCGGGCGCGAAGTACCGCAGCAAGAAAAGCCCCGACGTGACGTGGACCGGGCGCGGGGCGCTCCCCAACTGGCTTAAGGCCGAAATGGAAGAGACTGGCGAGACGGACAAGGAAGCGTTCCGGATTGCTGCGTAATCATGTGCAAAAAGTGAGATCGAGCCCTCGTTCTTTGTGGATGGGGGCTTTTTCATTGCGTCTGCCGCGCATAGTTTGATTGATAGTAGCAGGTAGAGGCAGATCGCATGTCAGGTGATAACGAGGAGGCGGTCGACAAGCTTATTGCGCATCTTAAAGAGCCGCCTGAAGCGCCGCCTTTGCTTTATAAGTATGTGATACCGGAGCGCATTGATGTTCTCCAGCATGCACGCATTCGT
The DNA here is from genome assembly GCF_000526315.1 of Methylopila sp. 73B. NCBI lineage: Bacteria > Pseudomonadati > Pseudomonadota > Alphaproteobacteria > Hyphomicrobiales > Methylopilaceae > Methylopila > Methylopila sp. 73B. The sequence goes on from NZ_JAFV01000001.1 coordinate 375,835, forward strand.
TATACCCACCTAGGCGGGACGAACGACGTTTTCGAGATCAGGCGGACAATAAAAACCATGTTTGGCCCCCGGATGGAGGCCGCTGTCAGGGCGTCTTTTACCAGTAAGAACATTGACGAGCGCATCGTCGAAGCGCTGGCTGAAAAAGCTGGATTAACCACCCAAGCTGCTCAAGAATTGTACGCTGTACTTCGCGAGACGCCGGAAATGAAGGCGATCATAAGCAAGGCAATGGAGGAACTGGACTACCAGCTCAATGCCGTATTTCCAGCCGCTTTCGGCGACCCCAACTTTGTCATGGGGCTATTGACCGACTTCGCCAGCAAGACAGCCGCATTATCAGTTTCAGACGATCCCCATAGCGGGATCATGTGGGCCCATTATGCCGCTAATTGGACCGGCTTTGTGATTGCGTTTGATACGACCCACCCGAGTCTAGGTCCGTCGCCGACAACCGGGAGCGTGTTTTTCCCGATCAGCTATCGCGACGAAATGGTCGACGAGTTTTGGGATGATCCGTTTGGAGCATTGTTCTCGAAGCAGGCCGGCTGGGGATATGAGAGGGAATGGCGAAAGATAATCGACCCGGACCTTGCCGAGACCCGGATTGCAGCTGATCCCGACGACATTCTCCTCAAGAACTTTGATCGCGCCGCGGTGCAACGGGTAGTCGTTGGTCATCGAGCCGCACCGGCCCTGGTCAATGACTTGCGGGTAGTCTTGCGCGATTACCCCGGCACCCGCTTACTTCAGGCCCATCCCGATCCAGTGCTAGGCACCGTGGCTGAGGTCGAGCTGCAGCAATAAGCATGAGCGACCCGCACAAGCTGTTCACTTGCTGACCGCTAGCAGCGTTATAATCGAACTGAGACCAGCTGTGAACGAGCTGGAAAACGTGTTTGCCAAGTTCTCGATCAACGGCGAGGGCACCTCACCTGCAAAAAGGCTAAGGCCGATTGATCCTGCAGCACTGAGGACGGTCAGCGCAAAAACGTATCGGAGGATAGTGTTCTGCTCAAAGCGCACCGCTGGCCTCCATCGGCCTAGTGAAGCGCTGAGCGGGGATCTTCGATGGGAATCGAGGAACCTCGCCCAGACACTCTGGGACATGGTTCCTCGCTGGTGCCCGCGACCGGACGAGGGAGTAGAGAGAAGGTCAGTGTAACGCGGGACATTAAATGCAGCGCTCTGCCAACATGGCAGCGGCGACTCAACAAAATTAACGTCGATCCAGAAAAACAGCAAGCGGTGAATCGGAAATTAACGTTCTCCGTGGATTCTGAAGGCCAAACGTTAACAGCGCGCATATCGAAGGTTAACGGACGCCGATGGCGGTGTGAGGCTCCAGAGAGGCGCAAAACAAAAAGCCCCGGCTCAACACCGGGGCTTTTCTTTTGAACAAAAAGACCCCCGGTGAACCGGGGGCGAGTGGGGAGGGAGGAAACGCGCTCAGGTGTCAGGACAGTGGCTTAACCTCGATAACGGCGTCAGGGTCGATGGACCGGACCCATTTGCCGAAAGCTTCAATGCCCGGCGGGATCGTTCCCGGCGGTATGCGTATGGTGACGCCGATGGCTACGGATACTCGCGGCTGCGTCTCTGGCTCGCCAAAGCCTGGGACCGCCTGACCGTATCGGACGGGTCCTTCTGGCATGGGGGCTCCTTAGCCTTGCCGCACAACCCGGCGCGGGGTGGAAGGGACACGATTACACGATGCGGGCCTGGGGCCAGCCCGGTTTTGAAAGCATGTCGGTGTTTCCTGATTACAGGAACATGCTGAGCCGAGTTTAAGCAGGTGGCAAATACTTTAGAAAGATGTTGCCGGGTGCATCTGGTGGCATCATAGTGCTTTAAGTGGGATGCAGTTGCCGACGCGCTGCATCCCCGGCAATTACTGCGTCGGTGCCAAACAATGAGAAGCGTCGATGAGTGGCCGATACAATATCGCACGACCGGTTGGGTGAGTTATACGCTCAGCGGATTATCAAGAAAGGCGGCCTGGCCGTCGCAAATTACAGGCTTTCTGCCGTCTGGGAACAACCGGATGTCGTTCAATGGATGGGCGGCTGCGCCATCCATTTACTGGAAGTCAAGGTAAGTCGGTCTGATTTTCTGAGGGATAAAGATAAGCCATTTAGGCATACTGCTGACAGCTATCTAGCTCACAGGCAGCGGAAGTTTTTGGAAGAATACAGGCGTTATCAGACGCACGTAGAAGATATGCGAAAAGACGCCGAGAAGCGCCATGCGTGGTTTAACCAGAGACTTGAGGAGCGCGGGCAGCCTATCACGCCATTTTCGTGGAAGCCTCCATATTTCTTCGGCTTCTATGACGCGCCCCGCGAACTCGGTATGGGGAATTACAGGAGTTACCTCTGCCCCGCGGGGCTAATTGGAGTTGGTGACGTACCGGAGCGGTGGGGCCTGGTCTGGTACTTGGAGAAAGATGGCCTGCCAACCTTCAAGGTGAAGCGATCACCGACACGGTTTCCGGACAACGAGATCAATCATCAGGCAGGTATGACTTACCTCCTGACAATTATGAAGAGAATGGTCGGGAACGTCGAAAACTGGGCGCAGGCAGCCGCATGGGGCTCAAGAGGTAGATTTGTTCAGGTTGAGGTGCGGCAATGAGCGCCTTCTTCTCCTGGCAGCACGCCATTCTGAAAAGCTCACTCGAAGCGACCACAAAGCACGTCTGCCTGACGATCGGCTGTCACATGGCAGCGGACGGCTCTGGCTGCTGGCCTTCCTACTCGACCATCGAGACAGAGAGCGGCCTAAGCCGGTCCACGGTCATCCTGCACGTCAAGAAGGCTGCTGAAGCGGGTTATCTCGCGGTCGATCAGCGCAGCCGGGAAAACGGCTCTGCCAGCTCAAACCTCTACCAGCCCCGCATGCCCGAGGTGGTCCGGCAAACGGACGGGGGTAGTCCGGCAACCGGACTAGGGGTGGTCCGGCAAACGGACCCCCATAACAGACCATCTCTAACAGACCAGGGAACAGAAACCCCCTCTGTCCCCCAACCGGAGAAATCAACGAAAGCCAAAACCCGTGAAACCACTGTCCAGCGTCTTGACCAGTTCCTTGGAGGCACAGAGGCCATGCCCGTCGCTTGGGCAGACCGAACGGCCGCTAAGTACGGCTTCTCTCAGCCCTTCATCGCCGACCAGTGGCAGCGGTTCTGCAATCACCACATCGGCAAGCGGAACCGCTACGCCGAATGGGGCCGCGCTTGGGACAACTGGTGTCGTAGCTCTACCGAGCGGCGGCCAACCGCCAACGGCTACCGCAGCGCAGCTGAACGACGAACTGCTGAGATTCTCGGCGACGTTAGAGACATGCATCCCGAAATGTTTGAAGGCGACCACAGAGACCCTGCCGGCGGTCCTGGCGGAGATCGAGAACGCCCGGCCGGCGGCGACGGCCTTGATCAGCTTCTGCCGGTCGGTTCTGGCCCCGCCCTCTGACGCCGCGGTGAACTTCGGCCACTGCTTCGCGCTGCTGAGCCAGTATCCGGCGGTCTACCAGACCGAAGGGCTCAAGGGCGGCGAGCTGGAGGTCATGCAGCAGCTCAAGCGCCGGATGCGCGCCGACTGGATCGAGGATCTGGCCGACGTTCCGGAGTGGGCCGTGCGGCACGCCTGCCGCGAGTGGCGGCGCAGCTCCAAGGGTGAATGGCGGCCGAAGATCTCGGACATCCTGCACCTGGCCAACAGCGCACTGGCTCCGTTCCGGGCGCAGCTGCTGGACGGGGAGCGGAAGCTGGATCACGCCCGGCTGGAGGCACGCCGGCAGGCGCATTTCGCAGCTGAGCACGCTCGCGTGTATGGATAATCTGATGAAATCTCACGCACATTGGAAAACGAGACAATGGGTCCGCCTCGGCCGCAAGGTGCCTCCCACATCCATCATTTTATGCCGGTCTTTTACACATCTCGATGGGTCACCCCGCCGGGCGGCAAACTGCTGGAATACAGCGAGCCGTACCCCGGCAAGATCGTGGCAAAGCCAGTCGGTCCCAAGGCTACGGGGTTCGTCGATAAGCTAAACATTCTGGAAGATTTGCCACCGGATGACGCTAGGCAGCTAGAAGAGGCCTTCTTTAGCCCACTCGATGACTCAGCTGCCAAGGTGCTGGAGCGGATAGAAAGCGGATGGGGTAACGGCGGGAAAGCTCAATGGACCTCGAAAGATCGCAGTGAATGGTCGCGGTTCGTAATGTCCATGATGTTTCGCCATCCAGAGGAGCTGGAGTCCGCCAAAGCCGGTTTTGCTGAGGATTGGAAAACGGTCACGCCGGAAGTCCGGGCTGCCTTTGAAGCCGCTGGCGATTTTCCTGGAAAACCAGCGTCGGTGGAGGAGTTCCTTGCCAGCCAAGCGCCAGAGAGAATTCGGGCGGACGCACTTCGAATGGTGAGAAAGGTGATGCTCGACAGTCGGGCGATTGGAGAGAGGCTGAATAACGCTCACTGGCGCTTTGTGGTGCTGCCGGAAGCATGCTTTGATCTCGTGACAGGCGATAGACCAGTTATGAATACAGATGGGCTAGGCGTCAAAAATGCTTACCTAACAATGCCAATCGGCCCGCGACGCCTTTTCGTGGCTTCTCAGTCTGCTGCGGTCGCGGATAAAGTCAGCCGTACAAGGTTGCCGGATCTTGCCAAAACAACAAACAAAGGCTGCGTCCGTCGTGCCTATAGGTATGTCTATGCCAAAGACAAAACGCATGACGAATTCATTCGAAAACATTTCGGTAAAGACCGCCCTCTGACCTGGATGGAGCAAATGAGGGCCGTGCGTGCCCGTGCGAAAGCAAGCGGTGACTATCCGTTTCCCGATCCTTGACCATCGACGCGCAAGAGGAGGACGAAGCGGATGCCGCATGGGCCGCAGCGACATGGTGGATACGACGTTCGCTTAGTCGATTCCCAAGCGTTGTTTGGCTGCCCGCTGGTTCTTAACGCAGTGCTCGATCATCTCGTAATTCTGTCCCCACTTGTCTCGGCACATCTTCATGATCGGGTCAGCCTGTCTCACGCCTTTAGCGAGCTTCTTCATGGCGAGATAATGCTGCCGTGCCTTCTCTTTCGCAGATGAGTTCGCGAAATTGCAGTCGGCTTTCATAAAGGCGGGCATTACCGAGTCGGCATACTCAAGAATATCAAGCTGTTTCATAGCCTCAGCGAAATTACTTATGACGACTTCCGGTGTGTCCCACTCGCACTTTGCAGCAGATCCGCCAGTCAAAGCCATCTGAAAGGCCAAGCTACGCTTCTCGTCGGCAGAAAGCGCGTTAGCCGCATTTGATGTGAGAAATAGAGCGACTATCACTACGAAAGCGCGAACCATGATGTGTTCCCCGAAGCGTTCCTGTTATCGGAGCACGCGCCGGAATTCCCCGTCAACGGGTATCGCCGTCACCGCACCTTCAGAACGCTGAGCTGGTCGTTCTCGAACTGCTGCGTGAGGCCCTTCGCTAGTCCGGCCGCCTCAGCGCGCGCAATTGCCTGGCGGATGCGGTTGGAGAACTGCTGGCGGGTACCGTGTTCCTCCGGCCGGTAAGGCAGAACCAATGGCTTGCCGAAGCGGATGCCGGAAAAATCGTATTTGCGTGACCGTGCTGGCGTTTTCGTCCGTTTCATAAACTCCGTTAAACTTCCTACTTCGTGGTTTTCTCGCGCTCGAACACGAGGCTTTGGGTTGGTTCAAGGCCGTGATCGTGAATCACGCGCAGCCATTTATCTACCTGTCCCCAATCAATAACTGCAGATACTTTTTCAGTAAAGCATTCTGGAGGTAAATCAGCTTCACTGTATCCCCATTGGCGCTTAAGCCATGCGGGCGTAAACGGCTCGCGCTTCAGCCGCGATACCCAGCCGTTATAGGATATGGAGATCTCGCCGGTGGCCGACTGGCGCTTCAGAAGCTCTGCGCGTAACGGGACGGCGATAGCTTTGGCCTCCTCCTCAATACGTTTATGCGCGGCAATTATGCCGATCAGCATTTCATCATCTAGCTCGCTCAAGTCCACATACGGGCCTCCTGTTGGTTTGAATCAAAAGGCCGCCGGTTCGCGACGGCCTGCGCCTTCCGCCTCGTTAGAAGGGAATATCGTCGTCCCCGACCGGCGGAGGATTGCGGTCGCCAAAGCTATCGACCGGCTGGCTCGGTGAGGAACCGAAGCGGTTCTGATATTCTTCGGACTTCGAGATGTAATCCTGAAGGCCTTTGCTCAGGCTCTCAAAAATTACCTGGTCCCAGGGATCGATCTCGAACAGGGTCGCCTGGTTCGCCAGCCGCGGCGTCTCGATGGACTTCAGCTTCGGCGTGATGCCGGTGATGTTGGCGAACGTCTTCCCCTTCACGCTGGTCACGTGCTGGATCGTCACCATGCAGGGGGCAGCGATCAGCTTGCTGATGTCGAAACCCTCCAGCTCGTCGTCGGTGAACGGACGGCCGCGCCAGCTCTGGAGGAACGGGCGCAGCTTGCTCTTCTCGCCGAGGCTGAGGGTGAATTTCTGCTGCACCACGTGCGGGCGGCCATCTTCCATGTAGCCGCTGCCGTCGCCGATCTGGTTCTCGCCGTGAAGCTCGAAGCCGATGATGACCTGCCGCTTTTGCTGGACGCCGTACTGGCCGTCTACCGTCTGCGTGCCGCAGTCGATCACCTTATGGCAGATGGCCGCAAACTGGCCTTCCGGCGCTAGTTGAAAATCCCCGTTGCCGGACTGTTTGGCGATAATAGCCATTTCATTGTCTTTCACTCGTTTCTAATAAGGCCGGTAGACCGCTTTCGTCGCTATTGAATGGCGACAGGGATTATAAGGACATAACTATTATCATGGGGCAAGTACAAAATGTATAAATACACGTTGACATAGTAATAATGGCGGCTCATAATTCCTTTATCACCAATAACCAGAAAGGAATAAGAGATGGCCGTTTACACCCCTAACAAGCAAATGTGGGTCCGCACTGATCCGCATGAAGTGACGCTGATGGACATGCTGCGGATTGCCGTTCTGTCACCGGCTCCTCGCTTTGTGCAGGTCGCGCTGGCGGTGGTCGGTGGATTGGGATTCGCCGCTCTTATCCTGAACAGCATACCTGCCTAAACAAGGTCATTCTCGGGCAGGCGATCATCATGCCCCGCAGCACCACCAAGCTGGGCGTGGAGGAGATGACACGCTTCCTGGAGGCCATAGAGGCGCTGGCGATGGACCTGGAGGTCCGCCTGCCGCCCTCTGCCGATTACGCCCACGCCATGGGTTTAGATAAACGAACGAAAGCCGAAAGCCACGGAGATGCCGACTGAGTGGCAGCCTTTTGAGCTGGCTCCGAAGGACGGCAGGCGGTTCCTGGCAGCGAGGAAGTGCGAGGGACCGAACCACGTCGGCCAGTGGATCGTCCGGGTTTGCAGCTATGCTTATTCCCGCCGGAGAGATGCCGTCGTACTGAAGGGCTGGGACCTCGGCAGCGCTACAGTAGTTGAGCCGACGCCGTGCGCGTCGTTCGACATGCCCACCTAAGGGGGCGCTTACCTTTCGCTATCGCTATCTGAGCCGAATATACGATTGATAACAAGTTCTCGCAGAAAACTGACCGATTTGCCACGGCAGTCATCGATTGCTTCGATCAGTGAGGGGTGCATAACGACACCGCCTCCCTCGTACTTGCGCAATCGCTTTATAAAATTGTCGATATCATGTGCATCGAGAATATTACGCGGGAATATGAACGAAAACGGCGCTATTCCGTCGATCGTAGGCCTACGCCTCGGTGCTAAACGTTCTGGCAAAAACTGGCGCAGAAGCTGCGAAGGGCTCAGGATGACGAACCGAATGGGGCGCGGGTACTCTCTTAGTCGAGCCCAAGTTTCTCTTGAAAATGGGGGAAACCCAGAGAACATGCATATGATGTAGCCATCCGCTTTCGTAACCTGCTCAACACTCGATATAATATCATCAGCCAAGTCCTGCCGTAGCGAGCTGCGTTGGCCTCGAAAATGCGCTCGCGCAGGCCGATTTAGTAATTCCTCTCCTCGGTCAGTAAGGCCATCCTGTGAGAAGTTATGCGTTCCAACGATGACATCTCCCTCAAGCAGATTTGCAAAAATCTTATCGCAATCAATTCCTGAAAGCTGCCTCTGGGCGAAGCTAATCTGTTGAGTCCGGTATACAATAAGACGTGTAGGACCAGACCGGCGAGTGCCAATTTCAATCCGATCCGTAATGATCTCACAGAGCAATGATTCAGTGTTGCGCGTGGCAATGTCCTGCTCAAGAATTGAGTCATAGCCGGCGGCTATAAGCCGCTCATCGAAAACGCGCGATACAATATTCTCCGGTACCTCGGTAGCTATGTGGAACCGCTCTATCATCTGGCGCAGTGCAACCTTCTGCCCAGCTACAAGCATTCCATCGCGATCGAAGTCGGGAAGTCTTGTCTGAACGTCGATATCCGCGCCTGTCGTTATGACAGCTGCGGTCACTCGCGAGAGGTTTGCACCGCGCAGATCACATCGGGTTAGATCGAGTATCGGTGTTTGGAGTTCACCGAAATCGACGCCGCGGAAATCACAGCCGCGAAGGTCCTGAGAAGGGTCTAATTTCGCTAAAGCTAGCAGGTCCTGAAAGCTTGCGTCTTTCGCTTCTAAAATGCGGTCAATCTGCTCTATGGGGTTCATCTTCGAGCTTCTCATAAGAGATGGAGCAGGTTGCCAGAACGATCTCGCCCGACCCACGATTCGCTGTTGTTGGATTAAGCTCCCGTAGATGCTTGGCAATCAGGGCCCGGATGACGCTCGAATGATTTGCCGAAAGGCGGAACAGTCTTAGATTGCTACTCCCATCGTCAGCCGGAACGACTTCCATGTCCTTGGGAAAGCACTTAAGAACGCCGGACACGCTGCCTTTTTGCTCAAGGTAATTAATTTTGCAAAAATGATCTTTGCTTTTATATGAACCCTCTAAACGACGATCTCTGTAGTCGCAAACACGCCACTTAGATCCGGGCAGGCGGAGAAAAACATTATCGACTTCAGGCGCTGTTTCCTTGAAGCCGGAGTTATTGGATCTCTTATGCTCGCTTCCCGTAGACCCCTTTAATTCACCCGCGGGCGTAGGACCGAGCATCGTGCTACGGACCCCGGCTGATCCCCCGAGTTCCTTCTTGGAGCTGCCTTCCGACGAAGATCCGAAGCTACGCTCGGTGGAGCGTTCGCGGGTTTCAGGTACTGCCTGACTGCCCACATGATCGTCCCGATCGATCTCGCAGCCCGACGTTTCCAAATGAATGTAAGCGGTACGAACGCTGACCTCGTATTCCTTGCTCCAGTCATGAGCGAGGATGCGATGCTGGCCAAAGCGCGCGGCGAGGCCGAGTAAGAAATCCGAAGAGGTTTTCGACTGCGTGGCGAAGATGTCCAGCTCGCCTATCTCGCTAGGCTGCATGAACGCCTCGTCGCGACTGAACTTACGATTCGGCATGCGGCGACACCCAAGGTTGAGCGGGGCAATGCTACCACCCTAATGCCAGCTAGTGGTAGGCGTCCTGTGATTGTTATCCTCCCTCGGCGCTGCGCGCGTACTTGAGCGAGTTACGATTCGCCCGGTACCCACGTACAAGCTGAGGGAGCGGGGTGTGAGCGTGTGGCCGAACTGGTTACAGGAACTGCGTCATAGGTGTTTTCAAAGGAAGCAAATGGCTGCGGCCCAGAGTGTCGACGAGCAGGATGAGGCTGTTGAGACAACCTTCACTCGCACGGAAGCCCGGATCATATGGCTGACGAAAGCCGCGTGGGTCGCCATCGGCGCGATGTCGGTTTTCATGGTGTTGGGAACGCAGGTCGACCTCAACTGGGCTGACTGGGGACCAGCTGGGGATTTTGCGGGCGGCATTCTGAATCCGATCTTGACGTTTTGCACCTTCTTGATCGTCGTTTCGACTATAACAGTGCAGATGCGTGAGCTGCAGCTTTCGCGGGAAGAGCTGCGCCTCTCAAGGGAGGAGATCAAACTCACTCGCGCTGAGGCGGCTCGCTCCGCTGAGGCCTTGGAGCAGCAGGTTAAAGCTGTCAAAAGACAGAGCTTCGAGGCAACGTTCTTTCAGATGCTGACGCTGTTTGCGAATATCGTAAAGGACATAGAGGTTCCCGATGGCAATGGCAAAACGGCAAGAGGACAGCAGGCCATACAAGCGTGCGCGCACAAGCTAGGTAGAATAACCGATAATTACACACGAAACGTGCCTGAACGAGTTAGGGTTGCTACTCTTCAAGCGTCCTATGAGGATTTCTGGTCGGACCGGCGTCAGCAACTAGGCCATTATTTTCGGTATCTTGAGACTTTTATCCGTTTCGTGGATGAGGCAGATAAGATCGACAGCCAAAAGTACGTCGACATCCTAAAGGCGCACTTTTCAGACTACGAGATGGTCCTTATTTTCTACAATGCGCTGGCCCATGATCCGAAGGCCTACCGGATGTATATAAAAAAGTATGGTTTAATCGAGCGCGTCCCCCGGGCGCTCCTTTTTGACAGGGAGGACATGACACTAATGGACATTATCCTGAGCACCACCAGCGTTCGATGACGGACCTTTTAACGTCTTGCCAGACATGATGTATAGAGGCACAATCCCCGCATAAAGAAAGCGCGGGGATTGCCGGCCGGTATCTATCCACTGAAAGTCGAACAGGGTGCGGACTTCACGCGCTCCCCGGTTTTCAAAACTGCTGATGAAACCCCCCGCGACTTCACCGGCTGCACCGTCCGGATGCAGGTACGCGCGCTCAAAGCCTCCTCCAGCGTTCTTCTGACCCCCGATGTCGAGATTACGGCACCGGGAACCGTCTTCATCGGCATTAGCGCCGCGCAAACCGCGCTCCTGCCCGGCGACGGCAGCGCGGTCTATGACCTCGAACTCGTCCGCCCCGATGGCACGGTGGAGCGGTTGCTGCAGGGCAGCGTCACCATCGACGGGAACGTCACTCGCGATGAGTAGCGTATACATCACCGAGGAACCGCGGCCGCTCGTTGAGGTAGTCGAGGAAGTGGTGACCGTCACCGTTCTCGCTGGCGGACCTCCGGGTCCTCGTGGAGCCAAGGGCGATCCGGGAGAGCCCGGACACGACGGGCCGAGCGACCACGGCCTATTGGACGGCCTGGGTGACGACGATCACCCGCAATACCTGACGGCGGGGCGCGGGGATGCGCGATATGCGCCGACCGTCCACACACATGTCTCGACCGACATCGCCGACTTCAACGCGGCAGTCGATGTGCGGGCCGCCTTGAAGGTCGATGCGCTAGTCGGTTCAGCGCCGGGAAGCCTCGATACGCTGCAGGAGATCGCGGACGCCCTGGGCGACGATCCCAACTTCGCCGGCACCATCATTGGCCAATTGGGCGGAAAGGTCGGCAAGGCCGACGTAACCGGCGTCCTGAAAGGCGACGGAACGACTGTTTCAGCCGCTCCTGTGACGGGCACCGGCGCGGTGGTTCAGGACAACAGTCCGACGCTGGTCACGCCCAACATCGGGGTCGCTACGGCGGACTTTCTGAACGTCGTCGCAGCGGTCGGCGTCATAGGAGCGATCAACCGGCTCAACCTGCACGCCACAACATACGGCTTCGGAATTTCCTCAAACCGAATGAGCGCCGTGGTTCCTTCGACTGCGGTCACGGCATTTTACAGCGGGACGACGCTCGCGGGGCAGTTCGGCAGCACTGGGCTCAACAACAGTCCGATCGGGGCCACAACGCCAGCCACGGGTCGGTTCACCAATCTGACGGCTACCGGCACAACGACGCTCGCTACATCCCTGTACGGGGCACTCACGGCCACAGCCGGGGTGGTTTCAGCCAACCCGACGTTTGAGGCCGTCGTCTTCACGGCCAGCGGCACCTTCACCAAGTCGAATTACCCCTGGGCGAAGCGTGCCTATGTCGTCGTCTCAGGCGGCGGCGGTGGTGGGGGAAGTGGCTCAATCGGCGATGCAACGGCCGCCCGTGTTGCAGGGGCAGGTGGTGCTCCTGGTGTCGTGAGCGATAGGTGGTTCAGCATGGATCAGCTGCCCAGCACCGTGCCTGTGACTGTCGGGGCAGGGGGTAGCGGTGGCCCGTCAGTGACCTCGACGGGAGCGGCGGTCGCTGGCGTAGCCGGTTCGGCCGGTAATTCCTCGTCATTCGGCGACCTGCTGAACGCCATTGGTGGCGATCCTGGCAATGGCGGACCTGTGCCAGCTGCCACCGCCGCGGCCGGCGCTTTACGAAACCCAGGAATCTCGACTGCCTACTACACAGCCGCCGGTGGGGCCGCTGCATCGTCAGGTACGAACGGGGCAGCTGGTGGCCGGTCCGCCATGGGCGGTGGCGGCGGTGGTGCTGGTGGTGGGACGGTGAGCGGCTCTGGTGCCTCGCGTGCGGGAGGGCAGGGCGGTGGCATCCATGCGCTGGCGAGCGGTATCACCGCCGTTGGCGGGGGTGGTGCCGCGGGTGCGGTTGGCAGTTCCTACATGGGCGGCGACGGCGCGAGCCATACGGGCGCAAACGATCCTTATTTCGGAGAGGGCGGCGGCGGGGGAACGTCGAACTCCGCGGGTTTGCCAGGTCACGGCGGCAATGGTGGCGCTCCAAGCGGCGGTGGAGGCGGCGGTGCAGCTACCGTCTATCCCGGCGGAACATCGACAGGAGCTGGCGGAAGCGGCGCGCGTGGGGAAGTGGTGGTGTTTCTCTATGCCTGACGCCCAGCGCTTTGCAGTCGTGGTAGATGGCCTCGTGGACAACGTGGTCATGTGGGACGGGGAATCCGAGTGGACCCCGCAGCACGGCAAGGCCTGGCGCTGCCCTCAGCGTGTCGCCGCCGGATGGCTGTGCAGCGGCGAGGGGCAGTTTACTCAGCCGCCCGGTGTACCCGCCGGAGCGACCAAGGACGACTCCCGGCATTGGGTGAAGGTCTGTGAAGCCGCGCTGACCATACAGACGGGCATTTCGATTCTTGCCGGCACCCAAACGCGAATCCTGACGCTCGCGCCGGAGGACGGTAAGGACGACTTCTCCGTGGGAGACATTGTTTTTCTCGCCGCCAAAGGTCTGCCGACCGGCTGGATCATGAGCGACGGCTACACTGTGAAGGCCAAAAACCAGATCGAGGTGCGCTTTCAAACCCCTCTTATTCTGGCTGGAACCTATACCGTGCCTTTCACAGCCCTCCGCTGGCAGTAAGCAATGGGCTTGCACGAAACACCTTTGCGCCCCATGCTGGGTATATGAAAACCCTCGGCTCTATTCTATTCTACGGTCCGCTTTATGCTTTGGCGGGCTTTATCATGCTGGTTCTGGCAATCCTCGCCTACCGCGGCCATTGGGACGCATTCGTCGTCGTGGGGATTATCCCGGCCATGGTCCTCGGCCGGCGGATGATGCGCACCGCCTGATGCCATGCACTTCACGTGGCACGCCAAACAGCGTTTCAAGGAGCGCTTCGGGCGTGAACTGCCGCGTGATGAAGAGCGGGCGATCTGCGCCAGCCTCGCGCTAGATGCCTGCGGCCTCCCTGCCGGCGGAACTGCGGAATACGCAATCCGCGTTACCCAGCCATCCGGGGAAGTGCTCCGCGCCTGGCTGAAGGTGAGTACCGGCCCTTCTGGCTGCGTCATCACGATATTCCGGCCGGGCCACAGCAAGAAGCGGGCACGGGACAAGAAGGTAAAGCCGCCAAGCTTCTCAGATGCGCTGCTCGCAAACCGAAAGCAGAAGTATATCAGGCTTGCCAAATGCTAATACCGGCAGCATCCTATCCTTATGCCTCTCAAAGTCGTCCCTATTACGTGCCAGCAATGCGAAGATGTGCAGGAAATCGCACAACAGGTTTGGGACAAGGCGCAGTCGGGGGAACTCCGCGGGCTGGCGGTTATAGGTCTGACAGCTGACGGTTGCATATCGACCCGCTTCACCATGGGGGATGCCAGTCACGCCTTTGGCGGACTCTTAGCGGGAACACAGGTGCTCGCACACCGGATTCTGACCGAGACAGATTGAACGAATGAAAGCGAAGGTTATGCCTGGGGGGCGACCGACCAAGTATTCACCGAAACTGGCTGCGGCCCTGTGTGCGGACATAGCCTACTGCCCTGAGGCTGAAAAGGGGCTGAAGGTGCATGAGGCCTGCGCGAAACACGGCTGCTCTGTGTCATCGTTCTTTTTGTGGCTGGTGGAATATCAAGAGTTTTCGGAAGCCTACGCGCACGCACGCGAAGCCCGTTTTGAGCAGCTGGCTGAAGAAACCCTCGTTATACCTGACGCAATTCCGGACACGGCCTATTGGGAGCTGGCGGATGGCCGCAAGGTGCCAAGCCTGCAGGGGCTGGAAGATGACGAGACGAAAGGTGCCAAGCTCAAGTTTCTGAGCAAGGAAGTGGTGATGAAGGCGCAGCTGCAGGTGCTGTCGCGCCAATGGTATTTGGAAAAGCTGGCTCCGCACCGCTTCGGCAAGAAAGTTGCCCTGGAGCATGCCGGGAAAGACGGCGGGCCGATCAAGTCCGAATCCACCGTCCAGTTCTACATGCCCGACAATCAGCGGGATGCTCCGTCTGAGTGATTATCCGGCCGCACCCGGGTCCGCAGGAAGCGTTCCTCTCCACCGCGGCTGACATCGCAATCTACGGGGGGGCAGCTGGCGGGGGTAAGACCTGGGCTCTCCTGATGGAGCCGGTCCGGCACATCGGCAATCCCAACTTCGGCGCTGTGTTCTTCCGGCGCGAGACACCGCAGATCACGAACCAAGGCGGTCTGTGGGACGAAAGCCAGAAGATCTACCCGCACCTCAAAGCGCGTTCGATTGAACAGCCGTATCAGTGGAAGTTCCCATCTGGTGCCAAGGTGACGATGACGCACCTGCAGCACGAGAACGACGTGCTGAACTGGCAGGGCTCGCAGATCCCGCTCATTCTTTTCGATGAGCTGACGCACTTCACCCGCAAGCAATTCTTCTACATGCTCAGCCGGAACCGCTCGACGTGCGGCGTCCGGCCGTACATCCGCGCCACCACCAACCCTGATCCCGACAGCTTCCTCTATGACAGCACGGGCAAGGGGCTTGGGCTGATTGACTGGTGGATTGGACCTGACGGCCTGCCCATCCCGGAGCGGTCCGGCGTCATCCGCTGGTTCGTGGTCATAAACGACACGCTGCGGTGGGCGGACAGCCGGCGGGCTCTGGTGGAGGAATACGGGGAAGACGCAGAGCCCAAGAGCCTGACGTTCATTTCCTCGAAGCTGACCGACAACAAGATCCTGATGGAGGCCGACCCCGGCTACCTGGCGAACCTGAAGGCGCAGACAGAGGAACAGCAGCAGCGCCTCCTGCACGGCAACTGGAAGTTCAAGGCCGAAGGCGGCCTGGTGAAGCGTAAGCACCTGCGGCACCTGAAGCCTGGCGAGCCGCGGCCGGACATGGTGCGCATCGTCGTGGCCATCGACCCGTCCGTAACCGCCAACAGCGCGAGTGCGGAGTGCGGTATCACCGTCCAGGGCAAGGGTGTGGATGGCCTGGGCTACCTCATCGACGACCTGAGCGGTGTCCTGAGCCCTGCCGAGTGGGCAAACCGTGCCGTCAACGCCTACCGGCATTATCAGGCCGACGCCATCGTGGCTGAGGTGAACAACGGCGGGGATCTGGTCGAGCGGAACATCAAGGCCGTCGATCATGGCGTGAACTACAAGGCGGTGCGCGCCACACGGGGCAAAATCATCCGTCTGGAACCGATTGCCGCCTTTTACGAGCGCGGACAGATCGTCCACTGCCAGCACTTCGATAAGCTGGAGGGGCAGCTGTGCAGCTACAACCCCGAAATAATGGATAAAAGCCCCGACCGCATGGATGCGGCTGTTTGGGGCTTTACGGAACTGCTACTATCAGGGAATAATGCGCAACAGATTAAACTGAGAGGTTTATAGAAAGCAGCTTTATGCCGGTTGATACCACGCATGCCCTCTACGACAAGTACGGTCCGACATGGGCAAAAATGCGTGATGTGGTTGCCGGGCATGACGCCATCCAAAAGGGTGGCGAGAAATACCTGCCAAAGCTGAGCGACCAGGAAGAGGACGAGTATAAGATATACCGTGAGCGGGCCACATTCTTCGGCGCGACCGGCCGGGTGGTCGATGCGTTGAGCGGTATGGTGTTCCGCAAGAAGCCCGACATCGAAGACGCCAAATCGATCAAGCCCATGCTGGACGACATGACCCTTTCAGGGGTGCCGTTCGATCAATTCGCAGAGCAGCTGATTGAGGAGGTGCTGACGGTCACGCGCACCGGCGTTCTGGTCGACCACCCTCAGGTGCAGCGGCAGGATGGGGAGGTCATCACCCTGCAGCGTGCCGAGAAGATGGGCTATCGGGCCTACGCGACCATTTACAAGACAGAGGACATCATCAACTGGCGCATGACGCGCCGTGGTGGCCGCTCCATCCTCGGTCTCGTGGTTCTGCGGGAGGTCGCCGAGACGGTGAAGGCTGGCGACCTCTTCGCCCTGGAGTGCAGCGTGCAGTACCGTGTCCTGCAGCTGGACGAGAGCGGCTTATACACCCAAAGCCTCTACACGGCCGGTGCGAACAACCAGCTGGTCGAGGAAGTCATCGGCTATCCGCTGGTCAACGGTAAGCCGCTGGACGAAATCCCCTTCACGTTCTTCGGTGCGCAGGGGAATGAGCCGGACCCGGAACAGCCGGCGCTGTACGACCTGGCTGTGGTCAACATCAGCCACTATCGCAAGACGGCCGACTACGAGCACGGCCTGCACTTCACCGGCTTGCCCACTGCCGTCATCAGCGGCGTGAGCGCCACGGACACCACGTATTCCATCGGGTCGGCCAAGGCGTGGGTCTTCAGCGATGCGAACGCCAAGGCGGTGTATCTGGAGTTCACGGGGCAAGGCCTCGAAACCATGCGCAAGGCCATTCAGGACGATGAGCTGAAGATGGCCGCGCTGGGTGCCCGCATGCTTTCGCCGGACAAGAAGGCGGTCGAGACAGACGAGGCCATGAGCAACAAGCGCTCGGGTGAAACCGGGTCACTTGCCTCGATGGCCAACGCGGTGAGCCGGGGCCTGACCCGCGTGCTCGGTCAGATGGCGCTGTGGGCGGGCTCGTCTGAAAAGCCGAAAGTTCGGCTGAACACCGACTTCAACCCCGGCGATATCAGCCCGCAAGCGATCACCGCCCTGCTGAGCGCGGTTGTGGCCGGCAAGCTGAGCGCCGAAAGCTTCTACGAGGCGCTGGTGAAGGGGGAAGTCATCAGCGGCAACCGCACCTTCAGCGAGGAACAGGCACAGATTGACGACGATCCCGACCTGGCTGGGCAGCCGGTGAAGGCGGCGAACGACGACGGGGCTGCCGTGAGTGCCGCGGCCTAATGAGGATCTAGCCGAAGCGCTGCGCATCCGCCTGCTGGCGCTGCTGCGGCATCAGGTGACGGTCCACACCGAGATCGAGCGCTACCTCACCGCTCTGGACAAGGCCATAGCGGCACAAATCATTGAGTTCGCCCCAACGTCGGTCACCCATGAGGTTTACCGGCAGGAGAGGCTGGCAAAGCTGCTGGCGGCCGTTGCTGCGCAGGTTTCGGCTTCGTACCGGGACATCCGGCGCTACCACGTCAACGAAATGGCCGATCTGGCGCAGGTGGAAGCCCTGTACCTGACACGGCAGGTCAACGAGGTTGTCGGCCGGGATCTGCTCGCCTTCGCGCTCCCTGCCGCCGAAGCTGTGGGCCTCGTCCGGTCCACGCTCGTCTCCGGCGCGCCCATGGCGGACTGGTGGGAGGGGCAGTCGGTCGCCGCTCGGGATGCCTTCAACCAGATGATGCGCATTGGCGTGCTGGGCGGGGAATCCGACGCGGATCTCATCAAGCGCGTTCGCGGAACCCGCGAGATGGCTTTCAAGGACGGCCTGGTGGAAGTCTCCCGTCGCCGGGCCAAGCTGCTCGTGCGCGGTGCCAGCAGCGCCATCACCGGGGCAGTCCGCAAGAAGGCGGTGGAGGACAACCCGCGCGTCTTCCGGGGAATTCAGCAGATCAGCGTGCTCGATGGCCGTACCTCTCACACCTGCATCTCGTATGCCGGGAAGGTCTGGACCGTTCCTGATTACAAGCCGGTGGGTCACAAGCTGCCGTACAACGGCGGAACCCCGCGCCACCCTGGCTGTCGGTCAACCGAAATCGCCGTGCTGCAGGAGAAGTGGGGCGGTGCGCCGGCGGATGATATGGACTTCGACACGTTCCTGTCCGGCAAGTCTCCGGAGTTCACAGACCAGCTTTTAGGGAAAGGCCGGGCGGAGCTGTACCGCGCCGGTAAGATAACCCTGGCCGATCTGGTGGACCAACGCGGCCGACCTTTAACGCTCGAACAGCTTAAAGCCAGTCATTGACAGGCGCTAAACCTTAACCCCATGATGGTGTCAGGTAAGTTTTCCTTATTGGGAGGATGCTGGGCCGGTTAATCGAGATGGGGTCTTGATGAGTGAATATCGACGTAAATGCACCAGAGTTTCAGGAAGCGGTGAAAACCGCGACACAAGCCCAAGTGGCGGAGCTGCTTGAAAAGGAAACGAAGGGTCTCAAGGAAAGCCGCGATGCGGTGCTCCGCGAGAAGAAGCAGCTTGAAGATCGCTTCAAGGATGTCGATCCTGACGAATACCGGACGCTGAAGACCAGTAAGCGGAACGCCGAAGACAAAGATAGCGACCCGATCAAGCTGCGCGAGCGGATTGAAGCCGAGTTTGCGCCCAAGCTGACTGCCGCTGAAAAGCGTGCGGAGGAGCTGGAAGCCAAGCTGAACGCGAACATTGTTGACGGCAGCCTGACCACGGCACTGACCGAGGCGGGCGTTGCCCCTGAGTTTATTCGTGCGGTGAAGGCGGACTTCCGCGGTAGCCGCAAGATCGAAGTCACCGAAGGCGGGGCCTTGGTGGATGGCAAACCTGTGACCGACTACGTCAAGGCGTGGGCGGCTTCAGATGAGGCAAAACCCTTTATCGCTGCAGCCAACAATCAAGGTGGTGGCAGTAAAGGTGGCGCAGGTGGCGGGGCTACCGGCAAAAAAGCGGCAGATATGACTGCCAAGGAGAAAGCCGCTTACATCGGTCAACACGGTGCAGAGGCATTTAAAAACAAGGTTGATAATGAAAGATAAATAGTTGGCAACGACTGTTATTACCGATACCCGCCCATATGACGTGCTCATGGCGACCGCGTTCTATGAGCGCATCACCCAAAACACGAACGCGTTCAATGCCGCCTCAAACGGCGCGCTGCGCCTTCTGAACCAGGGCCTGACCGGCGACTACGAGAAGCAGGCGTTCTTCAAGAACGTGTCCGGCATGACCCGCCGCGATGACACCAGCGTCGCCTCCGTCACTGCGATCAAGCTGACGATGGATGAAAACATCAGCGTCAAGGTCAAGCGCAAGTTCGGCCCGATTGACGCGACCCGCGACAGCTTCCGCAGTATGGGTATGGACCCTGACGAAGCTGCCGTGCTGGCCGGTCAGCAAATGGCCGACGAAACCCGGCAGGAAATGCTGAACACCACTGTAGCTGCTCTGACGGCTGCGATGGCTGGCCAGTCCGACATCGTTTACGACGCTGCCGCGATCGCCTCCGGGGTGACTGCAAATATTCTAAACCACGCCAACATGAACAAGGCCCTCGCCAAGCTCGGTGATGCCTCGTCCAACGTGAAGCTGTGGGTCATGAACGGCGCGTCCTATCACGCCCTGATCGGCAACTCGCTGAGCGACATGACGTTCAACGACAGTGGGATCTCCATCTACAACGGTGGTGCCCCGACCCTGGGTCGCCCGGTTCTCGTGACCGACATCCCGGCGCTGAACATCTCCACCACCGGCTACAACATCCTGGGCCTCCAAGATGCTGCCGCAATGATGAAGGTGTCGGAAGATCCCGAGGCTGTCGTTGAGACCGTTACCGGCCTCGAAAACCTTGTGACCCGGTTCCAAGGTGAGAGCGCCTACAACATCCAGCTCAAGGGCTTCAAGTGGGACATCACCAACGGTGCCCGCAACCCGTCTGCTGCTGCTGTTGCGACCGGCACCAACTGGGATAGCAACGTCACCAGCTTCAAGAGCCTGCCCGGCGTCTTGCTGAAGGTGGACATCACCGCTAACGCCTCCTAAGGAAAGCTATATTCGTGAGTAAAGTTGTTTTCTATCACCACGGCAGCCACCCCAATAAGGTTGATGCCGAGCTGCTGAAGGACGCGGGAGTACGCGTCCCCGGCCGCAACGCCGAAGCCTTCAAGGCGAACGAGATCGAGGACGTTGAAATCGTCCTCGTGGATGGCGGCGACCGCGATGCCGAGATCCGCCAAGCGTATCAGGGCAAGGCCGACGTAATCCCTGTGGCCGACTATGTGGCCAAGATGCGCGAGAAGTCCGGCCAGAAGGTCCCGGATGGCAGCGATAAGGGAAAGTTCGACCCTGACGCCCCTGCCAAGCCGGTTGAATCCACCACTCAGCCGCCGGCCGAAAAGACCGACAAGAAAGCCAAGTAATTGGCCCTTCTGGTCGGCACCGACACCTACGCCACCTTGGCTGAGGCGGACGCCTACCTGTCCTCCCGCGGAGTGTCTGCGTGGGATGGTGCTTACCCACCCGCCAAGGAGGCGGCATTGATTGAGGCTACGGCCTTTCTCGATGCCGCTTTCGCATGGGCGGGCAAGATTGAAGATACCGCGCAGGCGCTGTCATGGCCCCGCATCTGTGTGAAGGACCGGGAGGGCCGCACGCTCTCAGGCATCCCGGTGGCGGTGAAGAACGCGGCGATTGAGCTGGCGGCGCTGGCCGTGGGCGGCCGGCTGAGCGCGATGGCTTTGCAGGACAACGGCGGGGCGATCAAGAGCGAGGAAATCGGCGACGTGCGGGTGCAGTACGACACCGCCACGATCCGCCCGGCCAACTTCGATTATGTCGAGATGCTGCTGCGCGGGCTCGGCACCTTGCGCTCCAAGACAAACGCGACGGTGAAGCTGCAGCGGGTATGAGCGGCGTGAACGCCCGCCTTGCTGAGCGCCTGCCGGAAATGCTCGAGCGCCACGGCTTCTCGGTCGATCTCCAGAAGCGCACTGCGCCTGCCGGCGGTGATTTCGCGGTGGGTTCCGGCACCTGGCGCAATCATGCCTGCGTAAAAGCCGTCTGGGACACGCCTGCCCGTGACCGCGAAGGGCTGGTGAGCGGCGGTCCTGCGGCGTCCACCACCCGCGCCATGACGATCGCCTATCGCGCCGACATGGACGTGCCTGGCGCGGCCCTGTCCTTCCGCGTGCTCAAGGGAGAGATGGTCTACGGGGTCGATTCCGTGGCCGTCATTGGCGACTGCGTGGGCCTGCGCCTCTACGTCTCGGAAGATACCGGGGTGGACGCCTGATGGCCGTCCGCGGTGCCTCCAGCCTCATTAGGAAGCTGTCGCAGCTGCCGGCCTCTTTGCAGGTGGGCATTCAGGACGCTTTGGAAGCCTCTGCCGCAGAGATGCACGGGTATGCCGTGCAGAAGATCCAGCGGAACAGTGGCGGGGGCCGAACCTACAAGCGCGGCGGCCGGACGCACACGGCATCGGCTCCGGGCGAGTTTCCCAACAGCGACTATGGCGAGCTGGTCAGTAAAATGCGGGCGAGCAAGGCAAGTCGGGATGGACAAGGCATAATCGCGACGTTCGGGGCTTATGACGTTAAGGCCAAATACCTGGAGTACGGCACCAGCCGGATGGCTGCGCGCCCCTTCATGCGGCCGACCTTCCGGCTCCTGAAGGCAAAGGCACAGGCACGGATCAAGCTGGCGGTAAACACGGCCCTGCGGAGGTACGCCAGTGGCCGATAGCGCCGTCGATCTCCTGCAGGCGGTGGTGGCCCGGCTCAAGGCCGAAGCCGGGATGTCGGCCTTCGTGAGTGACCGCGTGCATGGCGCAACGCCGCCTTCTCCGAAGTACCCCTTTGTGCTCGTCACGTCGGAAGCCCAGCCATTCGCGGCCGGTGACTTCAGCGGGATGCAGCATACGGTCCGCGTGCAGGCGTTCGCCCGAGAGAACAAGCCGGGCATGGTTCTGGCCATCCGCAAGCTGGCTTTCGCCGCACTGGACCGGCGGGAGGCGGACATAGCCATCGGTGGAGGTTTCGAGCTGGTGAGCCTGCAGTACGACGGCGTAGCTGATGACTTCCCTGAGGATGACGGGAATACCTGGCAATCCGTGATCGAATTTTCCGCCATTGTCACATAGCCATTGTCGGACCCTTTAACCTGTTAGAGGATTAAGGGGTAAAGAAAGCGATGAGCATGGCGAATGTCCGTATTAAAATGATCCGCAACCAAGTTGTCTCACCCGATGGCGTGAGTGTTTGCCACTATGAGGCCGATAAGGAATACACCGTTCCGGCTGAATTGGCCGATGTGCTGAAGCTACATGGCAATGCAGTGGATGCCACGACGAAATCCAAAGAGCCGGAAAAAGCGGTTTAGTTATTGCAGGCCATAGGCTTTTGCGCTTACCCTTTCAGCTAAGGAAAGGGTATTTACTTGGCACCAATGAAGGGGCGGGATGTCCTGCTCAAACTCAATACGGTAAGCACGACCTTTGTCACGGTCGGCGGTGCGCGTGAAGCCACCATTACCATCAATAACGAAGCGGTGGACGTTACCAGCTCGGACGATGCGGGTATTCGCAAGCTGCTGGAAGGCGCTGGCGTCAACTCCATCAGCGTCAAGATGTCGGGCGTCTACATTGACGACGCGCCTTCGACCGCCATCCGCTCGGCGGCGATGACGAACGCCCACAAGAAATTCCAGATCGTCATGCCGAAAACCTCCGGCACATACGTCTATGAAGGCCTCTTTATGATCGCCTCGCTGGAAGAGGCAGGCACCTACAATGGAATGATCACGTACAGCCTGACGCTCGAAAGCGCCGGGGCCGTAACGCTGACCTAAGGGGGTTATGATGGATAATCCCCGCAATGAGGTAAGTATCGAGCTAGCCGGAGAAACCCGCACAATGCGGGCGTCCTTCGCGGCAATCCGGAACATCGAGCGCGACCTTGGCAACATCCTGCCGCTGATCGACAAAATTGGTCAGGGGAACGTGGGTGTGGACCAGTGTGCCACCATCATCTTCTACGGGCTCAAGGGCTTTGATGACCACCGCTTGACCAAGGATGCGGTGGGTGAAGCCGTCATGGATAGAGGTCTGAGCGCGGTGATGCCGGCGGTCGTTGAGTTCGTCACCGGAACCCTGAAAGGGGTGGCCGTGGGAAAGCCTCAGCCGGAGGACAAGGCCTAAAGGCATTCCCGTGGGAGGACGTGATGATGTCCGCCCTCGGGGTTCTGCGCTGGCCACCCTCCGAGTTCTGGGCCAGCACCATGTTCGAATACAGCGTGGCTGTTAAAGGCTACCTGGCGGCCAAGGGGGTGAAGACTGAGGGCGGCATGACAAGGGAGGAATTCCTTGACCTGAAAGCCGCCGACGAGAAACGAAGGAAAGCTTGATATGTGGCGCAATCGCTTGACGCTCTGATTGTTGAGCTACGCGCAGACATAAAGGGCTTCCAAGCCTCGCTTGCTACCGCTACCGGCGACATTCAACGCTTCAGCGGTTCCTCCACAAAGCACATCGGCGGCATTCAGGCTGCAATCGAACGCGCCCGCATGGCGGTGGTGGCGTTCGGAGGTGCCTGGGCAGCCTTCAGCATCGGCAAGGGCATTATCGACGCGGGTGTGCAGGTGGAAGCCCTGCGCAACAAGATGATCGCCGCCACCGGCAGCACGACTGTCGCCGCAGACGCCCTGGCCTTTATCCGTGCGGAAGCTGACCGGCTCGGCCTTTCTATTCAGGTGGCCTCTGACGGCTTTGCCGGGTTTGCGGCGTCCTCCCTCCGCGCGGGCCTGACGCTGGACGAAACCAAGCAGATCTTCACCGGCGTCAGCGAGGCGGCAGTGTCCATGCGCCTCTCCGCGGAACAGACCGGGCTGGTGTTCAAGGCGCTCGAACAGATCGCGGGCAAGGGCACCGTGAGCATGGAAGAGCTGCGCGGCCAGCTTGGAGATTCCGGTCTCTCGGGCGCGTTTGAGATCGCTGCTAAGTCCATGGGAAAAACCACGGCCGAGTTTACCAAGATGGTTAGCAACGGAGAGGTGATGTCGGCGGACTTCCTTCCGAAGTTCGCGGCACAGATCCGCAAAGATCTTGGCGGCAGTGTCGAGGAAGCCAGCCAAGGCGCTCAGGCGGCGTTTAACCGGCTCGGCAACGCGTTCTTCGATCTTCAGACAAAGCTTGCTGCCAGCGGCTTGCTGGATGTGGTGGTCCGCTCCATCAAGGATCTCACCGACGCCTTGAATGACCCTGGCCTGATCTCGGGCCTGTCGTCGTTCGTCCAGTTGCTGAGCAACGTGCTGAATATCGCGCTGCGGGTGGCCGGCGCAATCGGCACCGCGGTCTCCGCCATCAACTCCGCTACCGAGGCGGTGGGCAATTCGATCTTCGGGGGCCTGTTCGGGAAGGAAGGCACTGACGCCATCAACAAGGCGCGTGGGGCACGCAATCAGGCGGCGGCGACGGTCGGGGCTACTCCTACTGCCGCACCTGTGGCGAGTTCCTACACGCTCGGGACCAAGGCGGTGGCCCTGCCTAACGCGGGAGCGGCACGGAAAGCAAAAACGGCTGCGGACCGGGCCGCGCGGGAGCGTGAAAGCCTCTCCGGCCGGGTCGATAGCGTCTATGCGGCCAACTCGAACGACACCGACCGCATGCGCCTGGCTTACGCGGAAGACCAGAAGATTCTGGAGGAGGCGCTAGAGAAGAAGGCCATCACGCAGCAGCGCTACAACGAGGTGATGTCGAGGATCGAGATCGAGTTCGACAAGAGCATGAACGACTACCGTGTGGACAAGTTCGGCACGGACATCGAGCAGGAGCAGGAGCGCTTTGAGGAGCGCAAGGAGCTGCTGCTACAGGGCCTCGATGACCGTCTCATCACCGTGCAGGAACACCATGAGCTGCTGGAGGAAGCGGAGCGCGAGCACAACGAGCGCATGCTTGAGCTGCAGAACCAGGCGAATGAAGACCGGCTGACAGAGGCGCAGCGGGGTCTGCAGGGCTTCCTCGGCGTACAGCTGGCATATCAGCAGAAATCCGCCGCACAGGAAGGCGCGAGCTTCCGGAATTCGCTGCAGCAGCTCGCGCAGCACAACAAGACAGCGTTCATGGTCGAGAAGGCTGCTGCCCTGGCACAGGCGCTGATCTCGGCGCGCCAGAGCGTGGTGGACGCCTACAAGTTCGGAAATAAGATCGGCGGGCCGGCGCTCGGGGCGACGTTCGCCGCGGTCGCTGCGGCTGCCCAGGCGGCGAACATCGCGGCTATTGCCTCAACGTCGTACGGCGGCGGAGGCGGCAGCGTGGGCGCGTCTGGTGGCGGCGGGGGTGGGTCGGGCGGAATGCCTTCACCGGCCGAAGCGGAGACCCCCAGCAAGGATGCCGTGCAGCGCTCGGTCTACATCACCGTGAACGGCGACGAAGATACGCTTTTGAGCAAGCGCACAGTGCGCAAGCTCATTGATCAGCTGAACGACGCCTTTGGCGATGGCTCCCAATTAAAGGTGGCTTTCGCATGAACATCGTAGCGGTCGGAAAACAGCTTTATAATGAGGGGCGGTCACGTATCGGGTATGATAACCTGCTGGAACAGGGAACCGTCGTAGCCTCCAGCGCGGAAGTTCAATACCCCGTAGAAAATGCCTTTGACTGGCGGACTGATGACTTCTTCAGACCCGCTTCGGCGGGGACCGTCACCATTACCCTGACGCTGCCGAAGGCCCGGCACGCCAGCTATTTCGCGTACTTCCAGCAGGATCTGTTCAAGAAGGGCGGCAGCCTGCGCCTGCAGCGCCTGGACGGCGCGAGCTGGGTCAACGTGGGTGACGGTATCGCCCCGGCCGACAACGCTCCCCGCATGCTGTTCTTCGACCCGGTGCCGGCCAAGCAGTGGCGCGTGGTGCTGACGTGCGACGAGGCTTTCAGCATCGGCGTGCTGGCCTTCGGGGAAGCCCTGCTGTTGCCTTACGGCATGTACCTGAACTGGACCCCGCCGGTGCTGGCGCGGGCCACGCGCACGCTGTCCAGCGTGTCAGAATCCGGCGCGTTTCTCGGCCGCAGCGTCATTGGGCAAGGCGTCAAAACCGACCTGATCCTGCAGGGCACGACGGACCAGTGGGTGCGGGATCACTGGCAGCCGTTTGTGGAGCACGCCGAGCGCAAGCCGTTCTTCTTCACGCCGGACGCACTGCAGCGGCCGGATGACTGCATGTTCGCCTGGGTGGAGGATGATCTGACGCCGCCCCGGCATTCCAACTACGGCTATATGGGAACCGCCCTGCGCCTGCGGGGGATGGTGGAGTGAGTGAAGGGGAGCTGCGCATCAGCGTCGGCCGCCGGCCGATAACCGTTGTCGAGCTGGATCTGGACACCTGCGCCAATGAATACGGCGTCGCGCCGTGCGCCGCGGTGCTGGGCCTGACCGGCACGCAAAAGTGCTTCAAGACGTTCAAGACGTGTCAGGACCCGCAGCACTTCTCCCGCACCACCAAAACCTACCGCTTTTGCTCGGCGGGCTCGCTGCTGCCGATCGGCGGCGACGTGATCTATCCCTGCATCACGGACGTGGACATTGCGGCGACCCAGCTCAATCCAAACGGGCTGTCCGTCTCCGCCTCTGTCACGATCTCCATGGCGGACTTCCCGCACCACGACCGGGGTGTAGACCCCTATGTGACCGAACGGCCTTACCAGCCAGAGGCGGTGGGTACGTTCTTCGGGAAGCTGCGCGCCCGCAACCCCTTCGTCATCAACCGGCCGATGCGGGTCAACACCGGCTACATTGACGACGACCGGGTAATCTACACCAGCACGCGCCTCTATTTCATCGACCGTTTCGAGGGGCCGGACGCAAACGGCCGCTTCAAGATCATCGGGAAGGACATCCTGCGGTTTGCCGATCAGGAAAAGGCCGAAGCCCCGAAAACCAGCCAAGGCGCTCTGTCGGCCGACATCACCAACGTGGCCACAAGCCTGACGCTCGTGCCCGCCGGCATCGGGGTGGAATACGGCGCGTCTGGCACCATTCGCATCGGGGACGAGCTGCTGACCTTCAGCGGCCGAAGTGGCGACACGCTGACCAGTCTGGTGCGCGGGGCACAGGGGACAGCCGCAGAGGCGCACAAGCTCAATGACAAGGTGCAGCTGGCCAAGGTCTACACCAACCGGCTGACCGTTTCGCAGATCCTCTACGAACTCCTGACCACCTATGCCGAGATTGACCCCGCTTACATTCCCCTGACCGACTGGCAGGCGGAGGAGGGGAATTGGCTTTCAAGCCTGACCAGCACGGTGACCCTGAGCGAGCCCACCGGCGTCAAAAAGCTGATCGAAGAAATCCTGGTCAGCACGGGATCGGCGCTCTGGTGGGATGAGAAAACCGCCAAGCTTCGGTTCAAGGTGCTGGTGCCGGTCCTTCCTGCCGGGCAGGTGCCGCAGCTCAATGAGGCCGACAACATTCTTGAGGGCTCGCTGCGGGTCAAAGATCTGGAGAAAGAGCGGATCAGCCGGGTAATTGTCTATTTCGGACAGATCAGCGCGGTGAAGGAGGTGCAGAAGGCCAACCTGCGATCCGTGGCCGCCGTGCTCGATGCGGTGGCGGAGGGCGAAGTCTCTTACGGCGTTGTGTCGAGCAAGGAGATTGCGACCCGGTGGCTGTCCACGGCCGCGCAGGGGACGGCTCTAGGAATGCGCATCCTGTCCCGGTACGGCGAGACACCGCGCGAGGTGACGTTCCGGCTCGATGCAAAGGACGAGCGCAGCACCGGCGACCTGATCGACCTGACCTCACGGCAGATTCAGAACGCCATGGGCGACCCGGCCACCACACGCTTCATCATCACTGAGGTGCGCGATGTCGAAGTCGGCACGCATCAGGAATATACCGCTTTGCAGATTAGCCAGACCGGCGGCGGTAAAGCCTTTCTGATTGCGCCGAACGATCTGCCGGACTGGTCCGCGGCTACGTCTACTCAGAAAGCCAAATACCTATTCGTAAGCAATAACGCCGGAGCAATGAGCGCCTTGCAAGCCGGTCCCGTTATCGCATAGGATGCCTTAAACGAAAGCGGGGTAATTGGCGGACTATTTTGAGATTGATGATGCTGAGGTTTCTCAGGACAAGCCTGCTAAACAAAGCATTTTTCAGCGCCTGCGGGATAACCTCGTAGCTGTCACAGAAGGGGCGGTAAACGCGCCTCGCATTGCGCTTAAGGCGGTGAGTATCGGAGCCTTCTCCGCCGCCAAGGATGCAAACCAGACAATCCCATCTTTAAACTCGGCAATCGTCACTTTCCAAACTGAGCAATTCGACACCAAGGGAAGTTATAGCCCCGGCGATGCGCAGAACGTCCCGACAAAGGCGGGTTATTACGAGTTCAAGCTGAACGCGACCTATACCGCTTCCGGCTCTCTCTCCATCCGAAAGAACGGCACGCCGCTGGTGACAGTCACCGGTGGCCAGGCGTCCGTCTCCGTTCTCGCCCAAGCGAACGGTAGCACTGACTACTTTGACGTGCTGGCAACCGCGGCCGGCGCGATCATGACGGTGAACGCAGGTGCTCTGTTCCAGGGCCACATGGTGGCGGGCTCCTGATGCAGAAGTTCTATCTCACCATCACCAGCAGCGCCTCAGGCGTTCTGGCCCCTTCACCGGGCGGCAAGCTCAGCATCTATGAGACAGGCACCACGACGCTGGCGGCCCTGTTCGAAGACGACGGCACCACTGCCAAGGCAAACCCGCTGACGGCCGACACCAACGGGCTGGTCCAATGCACGCTGGCCAACGGGAAGTATGACCTCAAAATCACCGTATCTGGCGTGGATCGCTGGATCTACGGCCTCTACGTCTATGACGGCACGGCGATCCAGCTCGACCTGGAAATGCCGACGCAGTTCACCGTCAATGGTCAGGCGGTGGAGTGGAAGACCGTCAACGCGAACCGCGGGCTATTCGGCCCAACGACGGGCACGCCGGATGTCCCGACCTTCCGCAGCATGGTGCCGGCGGACATGCCGAGCGCCACGACGAGCGCTCAAGGGGCTGTCCAGCTTGCAGACTTAGCCGCCATCGCATCGAAGACACCCGGCCGTGCAATCCCGGCGAACCTTTATGCCTCCGCTGTGCCGGACCTGATTATTGAGGATCAAAAGCCTCAAAATACGGGAGGCGGAGGAGCGGGTGGAACAAACACGACCCGTGTTCTGAATACCATTGTCCGGAATATCATCGGTGCGACCCTAGGGGGCAATCAATTCACGCTGCCAGCGGGCACTTACTACGCCGAAGCGTGGGGCATTGCCCAACTGCCTGGGACCTCTGGGGTCCCCTTTGCTCACCGCATTCAAAATCTCACTGACGGCATTACCGTTGGCGGCATCGGAGCGAGCGGTGGGGGTATGTCCGGTCAAGCACAATACGCCAGCAACCTGCCCGGTTTGGTAAATACGCCGACGCCGTTCGCTATCGTGTCGCCTAAAGCTTTCGCGCTTCAAATGAGTTCGGCCGGCGGGACCTATGGTAATGCCGCGGGGTATGGAACAGAAACCTATGCACAAGTCAAAGTATGGAAGCTGGCGTAATGGAGCATGCTGTTGGGTGCCATCACTTCGTGGACCCGCAAGGAAACTATATCGGCAGCTGGGTTGGATGCCCGCCGCCCGAGGGGAGCATTGAGGTTCCTTCGGAGCCGCTGCACCCGTCTCAGGTGTGGGACGGAAATAATTGGACTGGTGGTGAGGAGGAAATCGAACGGGAGCGCATGTTGCAGGAATTATGGGCGTTAGACGGCAAGCTTCCCAGATACGCGGAGCCCGCAATCACTGCGGAGAACGACGAATTTCTGTTCGCCATCAAGGAGCGTAAACGCCAACTCAGATCACAGCTGTATGGCGCGAGTTAGTGTCTGCGAGACGGTATGAGCAACGCCAACGACACCGCCCGTCTCACTCGCATAGAGAGCCTGCTTGATGAACTGGTCGGCACCGTTTCCTCCGGCTTCGGAGAGTTGAAGGGCGTCCCCCAGCGCCTGCAGGTGCTCGAAGCGGCCACAACGCGCATCGACACGACCATGGCGGCGCTAATCGGCACGACGACACGTCAGGAACTCAGAGCGGACGGCCTCGAAAAGCGGATCACCGACGTGGAGCGCATTCAGGCCACCAACCTGGCCCGCGTTGAGGGTGCCTGGTGGCTTAGCAGCAAGTTTGTGGCCGCGATCGGCGGAGCTGGTGGCGTGGGTGCCTTCGTGTCGTGGCTACTGAGCCGTCAATGACAACCGCCCGTGCCCGCGCCTACGCCCTGCAGCACATCATCATCCGCGAGCGCGGCTATTCCGACCGCGCAACCGACCGGGGCGGCAAGACGAAGGACGGGATCACTGAGCGCGTCGCCCGTGGGAAGCCCTGGTTCTACAAGGGCGACATGCGTGAGCTGCCGGACGAGCTGCGGGATCGCATCTACCTTACCGATTACTGGCACAGCCTGAACCTCGATGCGGTCGCCGCGGTCATGCCCGTGCTGGCGGTTGAGATCTGCGATGCCGGGGTGAATTGCGGAGTGTCCTCAGTCGGGCCGTGGCTCCAGCGGAGCCTGAACGCGTTGAACACTTACAACAAGAAGGCCGGGAAGTTCCTGTACGGCATGGATCTGAAGGTAGACGGCAAGATCGGTCCAGCCACCATTCGCCGTCTCGAACAGGTAAAGTCACACCGGGGCGCGGATGGGCAGCGCGTGCTGGTGGCCATGGTCGAAACCCTGCAGGGCAACCGCTACATGAACCTGGCCGACGACGTGACCCAGCGCGACTATACCTATGGCTGGTTCGTTAATCGGATTCTTGACGAGGTTCCGGCTTAGGAACATTCTGCTTTCATAAAGAAAGCTATTCCATGCCGACGTTCGCGCTCAAAGCAATTGCCGAGATTGCCTCGAAAACCATTTACATGCTCTTGGCCCTGTTCATCATAGGCGGTTCAAGCCGGGTGGCCGAGTATTTCGAGATCAAGCCGGTGCAGGACGCCCTGAAGGTCGTCGACGGCGTGCTGATTCAAGAGCGCGCCACGGTGATTGCCCAGGGTCCAACCTTCGTCACCAGCGACACCACCGTAACCACGTCGGCCACCGCCGCCGAGTAATGGCGCTGCTGCTCCGCTACTGGTCGCAGATCCTCGCCGCCGTCATCGGCGGCCTGCTGGTGTGGTTCGTCCACACCATGCTGCGGGACGTAGCGGAGATCCGGCACGCGCAAGCCATGGAGGCGCAGCAAAAGTCGCTGGTGGCCGAGTGCGCCGCGTCTAAACAGAAATCACAGGAAGCCTTCAATGATTTTCAGAAACGCCTTGATACTCGGGATGGCGAGCTTGCTGCTGCTCGCCGGCTGCTCGCGGACCGTCCAACAGTCCTTATCCGCCGACCTGCCGGGCAATCTGGCCAAACGGCCCCAGCCGGTGAGCATGGTGCAGCGGATGGTGTGGATACTGGAACCTTCCTCGACTTTGCCGGTGAGTGCGAAGGCTACCGGCTTCAGGTGAGCGGCCTGCTCGACTTCGTGGGGGCGCGGTGATGCCGATCCATGGTGGCGGCATCCACGAGCCTCAGGCCACAGTCCGGGCGAAACCGAACCGCCTGTTCTATCTCGGCACCCTCGCGGCGGTTGTCTCAATCGCCTTCATGTTCCTGATCAACTGGCGCGGCCTGGTGCTGCTCGGACTCGTATTGGCGATCGTCGCCACGCTCGGCCTCACGGGCAAGCTGGATCTGCTTGAGCCTCTATGGATCGCCATAGGCCGACTGCTCAGCTGATCATCCTCTGGGCCGCCGCCAATGACGGATCATGAGCACAGTGATGATCAACGAAGTCACAGCTTTGACGTGGGGCGAAAGTGCGTTCAGCAGTTCGATAATCAGGGGGTCCATGTCCCGCTCCCTTTCGTGGGCTTACGGGACTCCCAAAATATTAGCTGATTAACAGAAACAGGCTCCACAACGGCGGAAGCCGGGGGATCTCTCCCCCGGCTCTGTCATTCCGCCGCTTCCAGCCGGTCCAGCTCCTCCTCCAGCTCGTCAACGTCGCTCTGCTCTGTCGAGCGGATGAACGTGACGGCCTGGCTGGCGTAGCTGGCGGCCGTAAAGATCGCCCGGCTGTCGTTTTCCAGCACCTTGATCCAGCTTGCGATGTACTGAGCTGAACGGAAGGTGGCCGGGACGCCATGAGTTGCACATAGATAGGCTGCGCCAAGCTCGGCGACCAGCTCCTCCGCTGCGTACTTCTCGTCTCCGAACCGCTTGCCGAACTCCCGTGACAGACGCTCCTTAGCGCCGGTCCAGTGGACTGTTTCGTGAGACAGGGTGCCGAAGAAGCCTTCAGCGTCCTTGAACGTCTCATAGGGCGGCATGACGATGATGTCGCGGTTGGGCAGATAGGCGGCCTTGTTGCCCCGGTACTCGATCTTGGCTCCGGTGGCGACGATGCAGCGCATGAGCTGGTCCTGCGCCACGCTCTCGGGAATGGTCCCGGAAGGCCCGGCGAGGGTTTCCGGCAAGCCGTCGCACTGGTCCACGTTGAAGACGGAATAAGCGCGGGTCTGGGGGATCTTCCGCACCGTGCCGTCTTCCTCAGTCTTCTCCTTAAACCGGACAAAGGTGATGCCGGTGGCCTTTTCACCTTTGCGGACGCGTCCCCCTGCCTTCTAGCACTGCTGGTAGGTGAGCCAGCCGTTTGACGGATACCCACACAATTCGCGCGCAATCCAGAGAATGAGGATGTTGGCCCCGCTGTAAGGTCTGGCGGAAATGGCGTTCGCAGGTACGATACCGATGCCGTTCCTTTTTGAAACGACCCAGGGACGTGTCCAAGTCGGGACCCCTTCTTTGAGGTGGTTGATGATCTGCTGGGTGACGCTCTCATAAAGGGCGTCGATCTTTCGCGGACGTGAGTCTGCATTCGTTGTGTGGCTCATCGCCAAGCACTCCGCTAAAAGGTTAAGATATTTAAGGATTAACGGAGGAATACTAACCGATGTGGGGCGTAATCAAAATAGCGACGCTACCCTTTTGGGGTCCGCCGTACCTCGTCGGTAAAACCGTTCTTGAATCGTCGCGCTTTATTCAGGGTAAGATCGGGCGGGGAAAGGTGGAAAACACCTATTCTCATGGAGACGCGCGCATCGCAACACCCGCGGATATTAAGCGGGAGGGTCACCTGCCGTATCACAACGGCGGCGTGTTCATCGGGCAGACCGACGTTCCGAGACTGTTTGGCAAGACCAAAATGAGCATCTACTCACACGAGGATGACGGCGTTTGCATCTTCGGCGGACGTGGTGCCGGAAAGTCGCGGTTCATTTCGAGCGATATTTTTCAGATGGAGTTTTGGCCCAAAAGTAAACCGCGTACTGACATCATTGTCCTAGATGCCGCCGGGGAATTTGAGGGATTACACCGGGCCGAGCTGGAGCGTCTGGGGTACAATGTTATCTTGATAACCCTCGAAGATCCCAAGATGGGGATGAAGATCGATCCGCTGGCATCTCTGGATAAGGACAGTGCGACTTTTGAGATCGACACCGAGGCGTTTTGCCTGAGCGTCATCCCAAAAACAGGCGACCCGCGGAATGAGCACTTTTCCGACGTGCCGCGCGGCCTACTTGCGGGTGCGATCAGCTATTACCTTCACAAAAAGCCCGATACGCCGCTGATCGACATTCTGCAGTCCATCTTCAAGTCGCGCGATGGGCTCAAGGCCGAGACCGAGAAGTGGCAAGAGCTGAAAGGGGATTACAGCGTCCTGAATGCCCTGACGCTCGCGGAGACTATCGGCAAGAATGAGTATGGCAGTTTTATTTCCACAATGAAGGTTGCTTTGCGGCCGTTCCAAACCCGCCATTGGTGCAAGCTGACGGAGCGAAATCCCGACAGCTGGAACTTCACCAAAATGTATAGGGGTGACCAGCCGACAGCGGTATTCATCCGAACAATGGGCGATCAAAGCACGGTCGGCCCCCAGGTGCGCATGCTTATCAATAATGCCGTGCGTGAGAGGATTAACCTCGGCCGATACATCAAGGACCGCCCCCGGGGCAAGATTGCCTTCAAGCGACCGCTGCGCATCTACATTGACGAGGCCGTAAACCTCGGAAACTCCGAAGGCGTGAAGCGTGGGCAGAATGAGCTGCGCAAGGCCGGCGTCACACTGGTAATGGCTTGGCTCGACCATAATGAAATGTCCCATACCTACCGGGACAGCCCGTCATTCATGAGCGGGTGGACGCAGATATTCTCAAGTGGAATTACCCATTACGGAACCCTGCAATACATATCGCAGATGTTTGGTCAGGGGACCTATATCGGGGAGACGACTAGCCAGAATGACTACGGTCAAAGCCGAAGCTATCACGAATATGGTGGAAAGGTGCTCCAGCCGGACGCCGTGCGCCGGGTGACGGAAGATGAATGGCTGGTACTAACCCGAAGACTTTCCATCCGGTGCTGGAAAACGTCCGTGGAGCGGAACGGGCATATTCTCTACGGATAGGTGCTATCGACTCCGATCGTATTTGTCGTCGCGCTCCTCAAGCAATTCGTCAAAAAGCTCTGCCTTGGCACGCTCGCCCAGACAGTGAAGGGCTCCGCGGAACTCGCCATCGGTGATCTGTCCCCGGCTGTGCATTTCCTCCAGCATGTCCACAGTTATCCCCTCAAGGCTGTCGTGGACACCGGCACCAAGCATCTGCTCGGCCCGCGCCATTTCCTCCTCGCTGCCCATCAGCTCGAACTTCGACTGGAGTTTCTGGGTGACCTCCTCCTCGCGGGCAGCGCGCCGCTCCTCGGCCTTGCGGAGGG
Source organism: Methylopila sp. 73B (assembly GCF_000526315.1). Classification (NCBI taxonomy): domain Bacteria; kingdom Pseudomonadati; phylum Pseudomonadota; class Alphaproteobacteria; order Hyphomicrobiales; family Methylopilaceae; genus Methylopila; species Methylopila sp. 73B. The sequence goes on from NZ_JAFV01000001.1 coordinate 410,834, forward strand.
CTTCAACCTCATCCGAGCGCTTAGTCAGGCGTTCCTCGGCCTTCTGAAGCGCATAATCGGTCTCACCTTTGGCTTTAATGGCGCGTTCCGCCCTCCTTCGCGTGGGGGACCGAAAGCCGAGAACAGTGAAGCCGCGCGGCTCGCCGTTGCGGGTGTACCGGGCGTGCGCGTCCACGGCTTCCAAATAAGCCTGGTCCGCCGCATTGCGATCCGCCATGGCGGCGAAGTAGTTGGCCGACGCCAGCTTGGCCTCCCTCTCAAGGCTTTCTTTCTGGTCCTTAAGACGCTGGATCTCCGCCCGTGTTTCGCGCAGAAACTCGTGGTCCCGAGCGAACCAGAGGGCGTCCCGCACTCGCTGATCATTAGGGCGCTCCGGCCCGTCGTATTTCGTGCCCGCCACTGGGTCCTCCGCGGCTGAAGGGGGTGCCAATTCCTCCACCTCCTCGTCAGGTGCGGCAAGGTGCTCTGCGGGTGCATGCGGGTGCAGCTCCGGCTCGTCCTCGACGATTTCGGGCGCTTCGATAGCCTCGTCCTGCGCCAGTGCAGGGGCCTCCTCGCGCTCAACCTCCTCCGGCATCACGATAGGCTCCGGCGTTTCGATGCCGAATTCCTCGGGCGTTGGTGGCTCCTGAACGTCTCCCTTGCGCAGCTCGGCAAAGATGGACTCGGCCTCAAGCTTCAGCCGAGCCTGGCGCTCCTGAAGCTTCTCGTATTCCTCCTTGGCGAGCCTCTGACGGCCTTTCTCCAAACCCTGCTCAAGGTTGCTGCGCCGGTCTATCCGGACCTCCAGACCCTGTTCCGCGAGGACACCGTTGCACTCCAACTCCCACAGTTGTCGGAGCCATTCGGTGGAGTTCGGCTCTAGCCCCTTCGCGGCCCGTTCCTTGGCTTTGGCGGAGAGCATGGCAACTGATTTGCCGGTGTCCTTATCCCGATCGATGAACAGGATGTGGGCGTGCGGATTCGCAGTCTCCAAGTCATGGAAAAACGCGGCCACCCGACCGCGCCCCTGCATGGAGAGGGACCAAATAAATCGGCGTGTGGCTTCAACTTGGGCTTCCCGAGGCGCCTGCACCGGCAGCGCCACCATGACCTTGTACGCGAGCCGTGCATCCTTCCGGCTGGTCGCGGTGATGTGCCGCTCGTAATCCCGCAAAGCCCTTTGCAGGGCGTGTCTATTCTGCGGCAGGTTAACCGAGATGATGAGGTCGCAGGCGGATTGTCGCGCGCAGTATTTGGCGTGCGCGTTAATCGTGCCGGGCGAGTGGTCCCGGCGGTTAATGTTGCTCAGATCGAGCCAGTAATAGCCCTTCTCTGGCATGTTAACAGATATACCCTTGCCCTGGGGTTGTTGGAAACAACCCGTAGATGGGCACTATACATGCTTTTGCCTTCTTCGCGCCTGTTGCGAGGGTGCATCTCGGTGCCAAGCACCGCTGTCACATCTGTCGGGTGGTTGGGCCAAATCCTACCGGGGTCAGCTTTCCATGGGCATCAATCGACCACGAACGGCCATCGGGCGCAGGCAATTCCACGGACGGCGGTCCCTGCGGAACCTCTAGCGGCCCCTCGGCCGGAAGTGAGCTGTCCAGAAGCTTCTGGTTGTATTCGTGTTCGGCTATGACAGAGTGAGCACGAAGGATGTGAGAGTCCTCGATGGGGTAAATCCCGTCCGCGTCGGCGATGTAGAACTCACGGTCGGGGTCTGGAATTGTGAGCGATCTTTTCACTGACTATGCCCGTGTGGTGGTCAAAGAAGCAGAAGCGGCGTGGCAGAGTTACCCGGCGCAGGCGATAAACCATTTCTTGATGAACATGGCACCCGGTCCCGCGCTGCTCATGGGGAACGGGGTTGGATACGAAGGCCTGCCGGTTTTGGATAAGGCTTTAGATGAGCATATGAAGGCTCATTATTTTAGCCGGATCGGAGGGGGCAAATTCCCCTTCCACATGGGCTTTCTTGTATCCAAAGCGAGGTTGGAATCCATTCGGGAATGGCCGGAATGGCAAATGTTACACCTTTTCCTGTTCAATAACGGGCTGTTCCCGGTCATCGTGTTCAAGAACAGCCCGCTTGAGAAGGATGGTGTGTCCTTTTACCCGGGCGACATCCGGATAGGATTTGACCGTGACATAGAGATCAGCGGCGAAACGCCGAGAACCCTATCCGCAGGATCGTGACGACAAACTTCAGCGTGAGCGGCACGATGTTGATAGCCACCGCGCGTCCTGCGCCGATGGCAAACCTGGCGGGGCGGGAAACGCCCTGATCCGCTAAAATCTGCCCTTCTGCTTTAGAACGATCATATGTTTCCCGGAGCGTTTCTCTGCGCATGTGGTGTCCCCTTGGGTTTTGCAGGCGTCGCATGAAAGGTTTCCATCCCCAGCGAGCGCCGCGCCATTCAATCAGTGTGAAGCGTATCGGGATTTCAGTCGGCTCCGTCCTCGGTGTGGCGGTGGCCGTGGGGGTAGTAAACTGGGTTTGGAACCACTGGTTCAACTACCCATTCGCGTACTGCGCGGGACGCTGGCTATTTTACAACCTGGGTGTGGCCGCGCTGCTAGACCTGAGCCTCGCGTACCTGTTCATTGCCGTGATCGTCGTGGGGCTCTGGCGCTGGCAGAGGGGTCTGCAACTGGCGCTCGTCTATGCCGTGGTCGCCTTCCTGCTGCCGATGTGGGCGGACACGCTATTCCGGCTGGGAGGGTTCTGTTCCGAGGCTGAGCGGAAAGCCTGGGGACGGGCTCACCAGCCACCGCCGCCCATGCAGATCACTCCAGCCCCTCCCAAGCGCCCAAAGACGCCTCAGGGGCCGCAGGGAGGCACCGGGGGGCTCTACTGACGCCCCCGGATGCACCCGCGTTCAGAGTGCCCCAAACCCAAGAGCCGTGGTTGGTAGCAGGTGTTCGGTAGGATAGGGTGCAAAGGTGGAATATTCCGAGCGCCAAGCCATGCGGGAAGCGGTTGCCATAGAGCACGGCATCGTCCTGTTCCGTTCTTACGGTGAGCAGGAAGCGGCCGCCATTCTCGACTGTGACTATACGACCCTGAAGCGTTGGCGCAGGGCAGGGAAGATACCGTTTGTCTCGCGCGGAGACGGTGGGGTTAAGTACCTCGGCATCCACCTCTGCGATTACCTGATTTTCGGGACAGAGGCGGTCAAGCTATGGCTGAGTTCACAATCGGAGAATACGCCCTCGGACAGCGAAGCGGCTCCGACGCCTGGTATCGCGTCTGGTACGACAAAGCCTCAAAGTCCAGCAAGCGCGTCAGCTTGGGCACGTCAGACTTTGAAATAGCGCGCACGCGCCTGCTGGAATGGTATTACGCCAACCATAAAATGCCTGCGGGGTTTTCAAAGCCCGGCGACGTGGCGCTGGCGGAGGTCATTCTAGACTACTGGAACCACCACGGCTCCAAGCTAGTGTCCGGTCCAACTGTGAAAATCCTGCTCCGCCAGTGGAATGAGTTCTGGGGCGATGCGACCATTCAGGACGTGCGGGACGTAAACCGCCAGGAGGAGTTCCACGAATTCCTCCGGCTTCACGGCTACTCCGCAAACAGCATCAACAGGGTGGTGGAGATTGGCCGGGCGGCAATCCGCCGGGCATGGAAACGCGGTGTTATCGACACCTGTCCGTATATTCAGACGGTGAAGGGGGAATACGACAAGCCGCTTGGTCGACCACTGACGCTTGATGAGCTGCGGGCCTACTACCGGGGCAGCGAAGAACGCCACTGGCAGGACTTCTTCCTGCTGGTGCTCGGAACCGGCTCACGGCCCAAGGCGATCATCACGCTTGAGAAGCGGCAAATCGACTTCGGGGAGGGGCTGGTGTTCCTCAACCCGCAGGGAAGGCGTCAGACGTCCAAATTTCGTCCCACGGTCAAACTCCCGCCGACGCTCGCGGAACGCTTCACAGGCCGTCCTGAGGGCCGCCTGATCTGGTTCCATGGCCGGGAGGTGGGGAAGATGGACAACATCATCCGGCTGGCCCGGCGCAGGGCAGGGCTGGATGACCAGGTGAACGCCTACAGCCTTCGCCACACCGTTGCCCGGTATCTGAGGCAGCAGGGCGTGGACACGGCGGAAATAGCCTGCCAGCTCGGGCATCTCCGCTTTGGCCACGACATGACGCTGCGGTATGCTCCGCACGCGCCGGACTACCTGGCCAAGAGTTGCGCCGCGTTGGAACAGCTGCTGCAGGACGTTCTCGCGCCAACGTCGCGCCACAAGCTCCGAAAAGCGGCGTAATTACAGTCTCGCGGCTTTGAGGACCGACCAGATCCGTTTCCGTCTCTGATCGATTTTCTGTTTTCGCCTTCGCTCTGCGCGCGGCCGTCGGACCCCTCCGGCGGCCGTTCTGCGTTTCGGGCTGCGGCCTCGGCGCATCACGTCGGGTTGAGCGCGCGTCGGACCCTCGCTCCTGACATCGTTCCGCCTCAAACCGGTGGCTGATCAAGCGAAACGGAGGCGCGGGCTCTCGGGTCTAAGGCGGCGCAGGACGATCGGATCGGTCCGACTCGCACGCGTTCTCCACTCGTTGCAGGATGGGTCGGTCGGGGTTCGTTAACCAAGACCCGCGCACTCTGCGTGTCGGCGCCGGGGCGGTCATCCGCCCGCGCCGCATGTCTTCAGTGGGGAGCACTCGGTCGTGACGGAACGGTCCTCGATGTTTGGCGGCGTCTCGCGCCGTGACGCCCTCAGGCTCGGCGTCGGCGCGGCGGCGGGCGCTTTCGCGACGGCGGCTTCGGCGCAGGAGATGTCGCTCTCCTTCGACAGCCAGGCCGAGTGGAAGGACAGGTTCGACGCCTCCGCGCGCGTCAGCCGCACGTCCGGCTCGCGCACTCCGCTGCTGTCGCCCGCGACCGTCCAGCAGACGGAGCAGGCGATCCAGGACTACACCAGCATCGTCTCCCGCGGCGGCTGGAGCCGCGTGCCGGCCGGCGAGCGCATGAAGCTCGGCTCGCGCGGCGAACGCGTGGTCGCGCTCCGCCAGCGTCTCGCGGCCACGAATGATCTCGATCCCAATCTCGGCATGTCGCCGGTGTTCGACAGCTACGTCGAGGGCGCGGTGAAGCGCTTCCAGGCTCGCCACGGCCTGATCCCGGTCGGCGTCGTGGGCGACGACACCATGCAGTCGCTCAACATTCCGGCCGAGACCCGTCTGCGCCAGCTCGAGACCAACGTGGTGCGCATCCGCACCATGGCGGGCGGCAACATCGGCGCGCGCTACGTGCTCTGCAACATCCCGGCGGCGGAGATCGAGGCGGTCGAGGACGGCCAGGTCGCGGCGCGCTACACCGCGGTCGTCGGCAAGGCGGACCGCGCCTCGCCGGTGCTCGACGCCAAGATCCAGCAGGTGAACTTCAACCCCTTCTGGACCGTGCCCGCCTCCATCATCCGGAAAGACCTCATTCCGATGATGCAGAAGGACCCGCAGTACCTGACGAAGAAGCGCATCCGCATCTACTCCCAGCAGGGCGTCGAGACGCAGCCCGACCAGATCAACTGGAACACGATGGAGGCGACGCAGTACATGTATCGCCAGGATCCGGGCGACGACAATTCGATGGGCGTGGTCCGCATCAACATGCCGAACAAGGACGGCGTCTACATGCACGACACGCCGTCGAAGAACCTGTTCGGCGAGAACGCCCGCTTCCACTCCTCGGGCTGCGTGCGCATTCAGAACGTCAAGGAACTGGTCGGCTGGCTGGCGAAGAACCAGGCCGGCTGGGACCGGCGCGCGATCGACGCCGCCGTCAAGTCCGGCGAGCGCATCGACATCAACCTCACGCCCTACGTGCCGGTCTACTGGCGCTACATCTCGGGCTGGGGCGCGCAGGACGGCGCCGTGCAGTTCCGCGAGGACATCTACGGCATGGACGGCACCGGCGAACTCGCGATGGCGCGCTGAGCGCCGCCCCGCAGGACCCGCGACGATGACCGACGGCCGGCCGCGCACGCCTCCCAAAGGCGGCGCGCCGGCCGTCGGCGTTTCCGGAGAGGTGCTGTTCGAGTTCATCACCCGCGGCGGCTTCGTCCGCTGCGCGGCGATCGACGGCGCGACCGGGATCGAGGTGGTCGTCGTCGGCCCGACCAACGCCAGCCAGGAGCACCTCAAGCTGATCGCGTTGCGCAAGCTTCGGTTGCGGCTGGCCCGGGAATAGCGCGCTGAGCCAGGCCCTGACGGGGCGGGCTTAGGGTGGTCCGGCATGTTCAACACACGGTGACGCGGTCGTTGAGCGACGGCGAACGCTGGATTCGCGACGCTTTGGGGTCGCCCGCCAGTCACTGGCGCGACGTCGGGGTTGGCTCAGAATGCCTGAAGGCGACCCCGCTGAATCGCTAAAGCCCGAGCGAATCTCGCAGGTATCTGGCATGCCAGCCCTTCGAAAGTCTGATGCGACCAAGTCGCGGGACCGGCTTGCGCGGCTTGGCTGCGCTTTCCGACATGTGGTAGCCGTTGGTCGAGAACACGCAGCCGCCCGCGTCGCACGCGCGGGTTTCGCTGGGTTGATGTCCGCGACGGTTCGCGTACGGCGCGCCGGCGGACGCTCGCTCAATTCGAGGAGGAGCCGTCCATGTCCGTCACCGACGTCCAGGCCCGCGCGGCCGAAAGCCGCTTCTTCCAGGCCTCGCTCGCGGAGGTCGATCCCGAGCTGGCCGACGCCGTCAAGTCGGAGCTGGGCCGCCAGCGCGACGAGATCGAGCTGATCGCCTCCGAGAACATCGTCTCGCGGGCGGTGCTCGAAGCGCAAGGCTCCGTGCTCACCAACAAGTACGCCGAAGGCTATCCGGGCAAGCGCTACTACGGCGGCTGCCAGTTCGTCGACGTCGCCGAGCAGCTCGCGATTGACCGCGCCAAGAAGCTCTTCAATTGCGACTTCGCCAACGTGCAGCCTCACTCGGGCGCGCAGGCGAACGGCGCGGTGTTCCTCGCGCTCATGCAGCCGGGCGACACCTTTATGGGCCTCGACCTCGCCGCCGGCGGCCACCTGACGCACGGCGCCAAGGCGGCGATGTCGGGCAAGTGGTTCAACGCGGTGAACTACCACGTCGACCCCGAGACCCACCTCATCGACATGGAAGAGGTCGCGGCGCTCGCCGAGCAGCACAAGCCCAAGGTGATCATCACCGGCGGTTCGGCCTACCCCCGTCAGATCGACTTCGCGGCCTTCCGCAAGATCGCGGACTCGGTCGGCGCGTATTTCATGGTCGACATGGCGCACTTCTCGGGCCTCGTCGCCGGCGGCCAGCACCCGAACCCGCTCGACCATTGCCACGTCGCCACCACGACCACGCACAAGACGCTGCGCGGCCCCCGCGGCGGCATGATCCTGACGAACGACGAGGCGCTCGCCAAGAAGTTCAACTCGGCGGTGTTCCCCGGCCTGCAGGGCGGCCCGCTGATGCACGTCATCGCGGCGAAGGCGGTGGCCTTCGGCGAGGCGCTGAAGCCGGACTACAAGGTCTACGTCAAGAACGTCATCGCCAACGCCAAGGCGCTCGGCGAGAACATCAAGAGCCACGGCTTCGACCTCGTCTCGGGCGGCACCGACACGCACCTGATCCTCGTCGACCTGCGTCCGAAGAACCTGTCGGGCAAGGTCTCCGAGATCGCGCTCGGCCGCGCACACATCACCTGCAACAAGAACGGCATTCCGTTCGACCCGGCGAAGCCGACCGTCACCTCCGGCATCCGCCTGGGCACCCCGGCCGGCACCACCCGCGGCTTCGGCGTTGCGGAGTTCCAGGAAATCGGCGACATGATCGCCCAGGTCCTCGACGTGCTCTCGCAGAACAACACGGAAGAGGACAGCGCGGTTGAGGCGAAGGTTCGCCAGCAGGTCTCGAACCTGGTGGAGCGCTTCCCCATCTACGCGGACTGAGGAGCAACCGCGGGAGTACTGAATGCGTTGTCCGCACTGCGGCGCGCCTGACACGCAGGTCAAGGACTCCCGTCCGACCGAAGATGACGCCGCAATCCGTCGCCGACGGGTCTGCGGCGTCTGCGGCCAGCGCTTCACCACCTTCGAACGCGTGCAGCTGCGCGAGCTCGTGGTGGCGAAGCGCTCCGGCCGCCGCGTGCCGTTCGACCGCGACAAGCTGCACCGGTCTCTCGCCGTGGCCCTGCGCAAGCGCCCGGTCGATCCGGAGCGCATCGAGCAGATGGTCTCCGCGATCGTGCGCCAGCTCGAGGCGAGCGGCGAGACCGAGGTCACGACCGAGACCATCGGCCGCTTCGTGATGGAGGGGCTGAAGACCGTCGACGACGTCGCCTATGTGCGCTTCGCCTCGGTCTACAAGAATTTCCGGGAAGCCAAGGACTTCGAAACCCTGCTCGACGAGCTCGCGGGCGACGAGGCGGCGTCCGCCGCCGCGGCGGGCGAGCCGCGATGATGGACGTCCTCGCGCTCCCCCGCCTCGATGGCCCGGACGGCTGCGCGGAAAGCGACGCGCGCTGGATGGCGGTCGCGCTGGCGCTGGCCCGGCGCGGCCTGGGCCGCACCGCTCCGAACCCGTCCGTCGGCGCCGTCCTGGTGTCGCCCGCAGGCCGCGTCGTGGGCCGCGGCTGGACCCAGCCCGGGGGACGTCCGCACGCCGAGACCATGGCGCTCGCGCAGGCCGGCGAGGCCGCGGCGGGGGCGACGCTCTACGTCACGCTCGAGCCCTGCAGCCACCATGGCCGCACCCCGCCCTGCGTCGACGCCCTGGTCGCGGCGGGGGTCGCGCGCGTCGCGGCCGCCCTGCGCGATCCCGATCCCAGGGTCGACGGCCGCGGCGTCGATCGCCTGCGCGCCGCTGGCGTTGCGGTGGCGATCGGCGGCTGCGGACGGGAGGCGCTGCGGATCGCGGCGGGCCACGTCTGCCGCGTCACCCTGGGACGACCGCATGTCACGCTGAAGCTCGCGGTGTCGGCTGACGACAAGGTCGCCTTGGCGGGCCGCCGTCCGGTCGCCATCACCGGCGAGGCGTCGCGCGGCCGCGTCCACATGATGCGCGCCGAGGCCGACGCCATCCTCGTGGGCGTCGGGACCGCGCTCGCCGACGATCCGTCCCTGACCTGCCGGCTGCCGGGCATGGCGGACCGCTCGCCGTCGCGCGTGGTGCTCGATTCCGACCTGCGCTTGCCGCTGACCTCGCGCCTGGTCACGACCTGTCACGCGGTCCCGACGTGGATCGTGGCGGCGGTGGACGCGCCCGTCGCGGCCGAGCTCGCGCTGCGCGCCGCGGGCTGCGACGTCATGCGCGTGGAGCGCGGGCCGGACGGGCGGCTCTCGCTGCCGCGGGCGCTGAAGCTGCTTGCGCTGCGCGGCGTCACCCGGCTGATGGTGGAGGGCGGCCCCACGATCGCCGCCGGCCTGCTGGACGCCGACCTCGTGGACGCCGCTGTGGTGGCGCGGGGGCCCGCGACGCTGGGGCCCGACGCCATCGGCGCGCTCGAGGGCCGACCGCTCGGCGCGTTGACCGAGTCGGCGCGTTTCGCCGAAATCGACCGCGAAAGCGTTGGCGAGGACTGCTGGACGTTTTTCGAGCGCGCTTAAGCCGCGCCGTCACCCTGAGGCGCCTCAATGTTCACCGGCATCATCTCCGACATCGGCGAAGTCGTCGCCCGCGACGACGGCGACGAGATCACAAGCTTCATGATCGCGTCGCGCTACGACCCGCGCTCGATCGACCTCGGGGCCTCGATCGCCTGCGACGGCGTCTGCCTCACGGTCGTCTCCGTCGAGCCCGAAGGCCTCGGCGCGGCCTTCGCCGTGGAGGCGGGGCCGGAGACCCAGCGTCTGACCACGGTCGGCGAATGGGGCGTGGGACGGCGGCTCAATCTGGAGCGCGCCCTGAAGATCGGGGACGAGCTCGGCGGTCATCTCGTGCTCGGCCATATCGATGGCGCGGCCGAGATCGTCGAGCGCGACGACGGCCCCGACACCTCGCGTTTCGTGCTCGCCGCGCCGATCGATTTCGCGAAGTTCATCGCCGTAAAGGGCTCGGTCTGCCTTGATGGAATCTCGCTCACCGTCAATCAGGTGGACCGCGAGCTGTTCTCGGTGCATCTCATCCCCCACACCCTCGGGGCGACGACCTGGGCCGACCGTCAGGTCGGCGACCGCGTCAACCTCGAAGTGGACATGATGGCGCGCTACGCCGGGCGGCTTGCCGAGGCGCGCAGCCTCGGCTACTGAGCCGTTCCGCTTGATCTTGAAGGCATTTGTCACCCCATGGCCGAACCGCAACGCCGCGTCGGCGGCGTCGAGAAGACGCCCGCCCGCGTGCTCGTCGTCGAGGCGCGCTTCTACGACGCCATCGCAGACGAACTGCTGAAGGGAGCGAAGGCCCGCCTTGAGGCGGCCGGCGCGGCCTTCGACGTCGTCAGCGTGCCCGGCGCGCTGGAAATCCCGCCGACGATCGCGATCCTCGCCGACGCCGCCTCGGCCTGCCACCAGCCCTATGACGCGGTCGTCGCGCTCGGCTGCGTGATCCGTGGCGAGACCACCCACTACGAGATCGTCACTGAGCAGAGCGCCCGCGCGCTGATGGACCTGTCCATCGCCCGGAAGCTCCCGCTCGGCAACGGCATCCTGACGGTCGAGAACGAGGCGCAGGCGCTCGCCCGCGCCAGCGTCGCCGAGATGGACAAGGGCGGGGACGCCGCCGCCGCGGCCCTCGCCGTGCTTCGCCTCAAGCGCTGGGCGGGGTGCGTCTGACATGGCCAAGGGCGAACAGCGCTCCGCGGCGCGGCTCGCAGCCGTGCAGGCGCTCTATCAGATGGACATCGCCGGCACGTCGCTGCCGGACACGCTGGCCGAGTTCGAATCCCACTGGATGGGCAAGGTGGTCGACGGCGACGAGTACAAGCCCGCCGAGGCCGCGTTCTTCCGCGACCTCGTCGGCGGCGTGCTGAAGCAGCAGCGCACGCTCGACCCGCTGATCGACCAGACCCTGCAGGCCGGCTGGCCGCTGAAGCGCGTCGAAGCGATCATGCGGGCGATCCTGCGCTCAGGCGCTTTCGAGCTCGGCAAGCGCAAGGACGTCCCGGTGAAGGTGGTGATCAGCGAGTACGTCGACATCGCCCACGCCTTCTTCGACCGCGACGAGGCCGGCATGGTCAACGCCGTTCTCGACGCCATCGCCCGCAACGTCCGCGCCGAGGATCTGGCGAAGGGCTGACGTCGGGGGTCGAGGCGGCGCACGGGTCTCGCGCGCCGGCTGTTTCCTGCTCAGAACATGACGGGCCTGAAAAGGAAGAGGCCGGCTCTCCTTTCGGAGAACCGGCCTCTGACGCGCGTCCGGCCTGGACGGGAGGGATGGGGACAGGCGGCCGGCCGCGCGGATCTCTGGATCTCGGGATCTTACGGAGCCGCGGCGACGCCGACCGGGTTCACGCCGTCGCCGAGCAGGACCCACTGGTTGGGATCGGTCTGGGACTGGCGCTTCACGAAGGTGTAGCCGGTCTCGAACCACGGCTTGACGTCGTCCGCTTGGTTGTCGAGGGCGTAGTCGCCGCGGTCGGTCGAGACGGTCAGCACAGCGTGGCCGTCGCCCTTCAGGTCGCGCACCACGGTGATCAGCAGCGCCTGCCGGGGCCAGCCGGCCTCGATCAGCAGCTTGCGCTTCAGCAGGACGTAGTCTTCGCAGTCGCCCTTGTTGTCCGTCGGGTAGGTCCAGAACTCCTCGAGGCCGTAGAGCTCCTGATCGGTGACCGGAGACACCTGAGCGTTGACCTTGCGGTTGAGCTTGTCGAGTTCGGCGAGCTTCGTCGCCGTCAGCTTAGCCTTCGCCGCGCGCATCGGCTTGACGTCGCATTCGACCGGCTTGTCGGCGCAAAACTGCGTCCAGCCCATCGGCGCCTTGGCGCCGCCGATCACCTGCATCGGGCTCGCCGCCGCGACCTTGACGGTCTGCGCTTCGACCGGACCCATGGTGAATCCGGTGGCAACAAGTCCAAACAAGATATAAACCGTCTTCTTCTTGATCTCAGTAAACACTGTCGTCTCCCGTCCTGTCCCGGGAAGCAACGTCTCACATTCCTTTTGCAGTCCGTCTAAATCAAGACGTGGAGTTTTAGCGAGATGATTTGGAATTCAGAAAGAAGTTTAATACGAATTGTTCAGAGATGCGGTGGGTGTTTCGTTTACCAACTACGGTCGCCTTTAGAGAATGAACGAACGTCTTGGTCATCCAAACCTTAACGGCGCCGGCTTTTCGAGGGGGGTGATTTACAAAGTCTTCACCATGCGGCGAAGAGGCTGCGCGTCATCGGCGCGGGCAGACGCGGGCGCGGCGGCGAGACGACACAAAAAAGCCGCCTCGAAGGGCGGCTTCGTCTTCAGGCGTTGGTCGGCGAGGTCAGCCGAACTGTTCCGCCAGCGTCTCGAGGTTCTGCGGACGACTGAATTCGACGGCCAGTCCGTTCTCGAGGTAGCGGACGACGCGGGCCGAGGTCCGGCCGAGCATCACCGGCGTGCCGATCGGGAGATCGAGCCCGATCTGGATCGCGGCGCCGGAGAGCGACACGTCGATGATGCGGCAATCGTGCAAGGCGCCGTCCTCGGTCTGAAGCACCGCGCGCGGGTTGCGCGGGATCACGCGCTCGTGGCGCCGGTCTTCTGGAAGGCCGAGGATGTTGCGGTTCGCGAGCCAGGTTAGCTGCGCGGCGAGCTTATCGCGTTTGCGGATGGTCGCGGTCACGGTCATGGCGAAGCCGTTCGCGATCGGGCGCACCATCACGCCCTCCACCCGACCGATGTGGTCGAGATAGACGATCACGCGCTCGCCGGGCTGCGCCGGCACGGGCGCGATCAACGCAACGCCGCCGGGAGACATGTCGAGGGTCTGGCAGGGATACTCTCGGCGCGACGTCAGCATGTAACGTCCGAGAAGCGCGACCTTGACCCGCTGATGGCGACGTTGCTCGTCCGAGAGCGGCTTTTTCATCGCGAACATCAAGGCGTCCGTCCCCGAGACCGTGGAACGCGTCGGATTGCGCGCCGCGTGTCTCAAACCTAAACGAACGGTGTTAACGCCCCGTAACCTCGCCGCCTCGAACACGGCTCATCGGCCCCCGTCGAAGACCAGAAAGCGCCCGATGCGGCGGGCCGCGCCGGCGAGGGCGTGGGGCGGCGGCGTGAGGGACGCCGGTTGCGCCGCCGAGGCCTCGCCGATGGCGCGCCGCCGGCCGCTCGGCCAGATCATCCGCAGCGAGGCGAGTTCGAACCTCGTCACCGGGCAGGCGCCGAGCCAATAGGGCGTTTCGACCGGCGCGAGCGCGCCAAGGATGCGCGCATGGGTGCGGCCGCGATGGCGAAGGGGCAGGAGAACGAGCTCGAGGTCGACCTTGCGGCCGAGTTCGGTCCCGCCCGTTACGCCGAGCACCGCGACGGCGGCGTCGTCGGAGATCGTGGACAGCGCGCCGAGCACCGTCGCCCGGTCGGCGGCCGACCAGAGCTCCAGGAAGCGTTCGCCTTTCATCTCGTGGCCTGCGATGTCGCAGAGGCGCGACCCCGCAAGTCGAAACGGGAACTGCGCCTCTTCGGACGCTTCCAGGATGAACGTGTCGCCGAGGATGCCGCGGATCTGGCCGGGATCGACGTCGGCGCGCTCCGGCGCCGCGCGTGCGCCGCGCAGGCGGTTCCAGTAAGCAAAGAGCTCGCGGGTGGCGGCGGCCTTCATAGAGGGCGGACCTTCCGTTTCGTTTTGGGGCGCCCATGTGTCGTCGCGGGACGCTTTCCGGCCGACGAGGGCGCTTCGCCCCTAGCGCAGCAGGCGGCGTGCCAGCCTCGCGCGCCTTGTCGCGTCGTGTCGGCCGATCGAACGAGCAATGGCGGTAGCGGGGACAGTGGCGTGAGAGAGCATCAAAGCCGTCCGGCCGATCGCCGGGAGCGGGCGTTCAACGCCCCCGCCGTCGTGATCGCGACCATCGCGCTGTTCGCGGCGATCCATCTCTGGCGCGTCTTTCTCTCCGAAGACGCGGACATCGCCGTTCTCCTGCGCTTCGCGTTCATCCCGGCCCGCTACGACCCGGCGTCGCCCTATCTCCCGGACATGCTCGGCGGGGAGGGCGCCAAGCTCTGGACGTTCCTCACCTACGCCTTCCTGCACGGCGACTGGACGCACCTCCTGGTCAACAGCGTCGCCATGCTGGCCTTCGGGAGCGCCGTCGCCTGGCGGTTCGGATCAATGCGGTTCCTGAGCTTCTCGGCGCTTTGCGCGGTCGGAGGAGCCGCGGCTCACCTAGCGCTTCATCTCGACGAGCCGCAGCCGGTGATTGGCGCGTCCGCGGCGATCTCGGGCCAGATGGCGGCGGCGATGCGTTTCATGTTCGAGGCCGGCGGCCCGCTCGGCGCGTTCCGCCGGCGCGGACGGCTGGCGTTCTCGGCGCCCGCGGTCCCTCTCGCGACGGCGCTACGCAACCCTCAGGTGCTGATCTTCCTTCTGGCCTGGTTCGGAACCAACATCGCCTTCGGCCTCGGCGGAATGGCGATCAGCGGAGAAACCGCGTCGATCGCCTGGGAGGCGCACATCGGCGGATTTCTCGGGGGACTCGTCCTGTTTCCGCTGTTTGATCCGAAAGTCGCACGGTTCCGTGACCGGGCTGATGCCTCCGTAGCATTGCCTCGGCGTCCTCCCGCCCCCCATGATTGAGGGAGCAGGCCGCGGGACGGCCTCGACCCAAGGACCGACGAGCCTCCCGCCGGCCCCTCGCGAACGAGGCCGCATCTGCTTGGCCTCAAACATAAAAGGAGGCTCGCATGACGGTCGCACGCATTCTGGCGTTCAAAGGGCCTGAGGTCTTCACCGCCTCGCCGCACCGCACGATGGGCGAAATCGTCGCCCTGTTGGCCGAGAAGCGCATCGGCACGGTGGTGATCGCCGGCGCCGACGGAGGCATCTCCGGCATCATCTCCGAGCGCGACGTGGTCCGGTCGCTTGCGGCGCGCGGGGCGGACGTCCTGTCCGACCCGGTGTCCATGCACATGACCCGCAAGGTCTTCACAGCCACGGCGGACGAGTCGATCGAGGAGATCATGGACCGCATGACCGAGGGGAAGTTTCGCCACGTGCCTGTCGTGGAGGGCAAGCGACTTGTCGGCATCGTCTCGATCGGCGACGTGGTGAAGCACCGCATGGCGACGGCCGAGGCCGAGGCGTCGGCGATGCGCGACTACATCGCGACCGCCTGAGGGTTCGAGCGATCCAGGATTATCGGCGGTCGCGCTCGATCGGGCGCGACCGCCGCCGCGTCTCCGCCGGCAGGCTGCGCAAACGCCCGGCGTAGAGCGCGCCGAGCCGGCTGTCGCCGAGGCGGAGGGCGGAGGCGGGCGTCGGCGCCGCTCGCGATCGACGGGTCGCCGCCGCCTCCTCCGTCTCGTCAGAGGTCGAGCAACTGTCCGGCCGCGTCCGACAGCTTGCCGATCGCGGGCGCGGACGCGTCCGCCATGCCGGCGCGCTTCAGGTCCGGAGGCGTCGCCTCCTCGGCGAGCAACGCGACGGCCTCGCTGAGCGACATGCCCGTCTGGCCCTGGCTGCCGAGGCGACGGATCGAGACCGACCGGGTCTCCGCCTCCTTCTTGCCGACGACGACGAGCGCCGGCGTCTTGGTCAGGGAGTGCTCGCGGACCTTGTAGTTGATCTTCTCGTTGCGCAGGTCGAGCTCGACCCGCAGCCCCGCCCGGCGCAGCTCCGCCGCGACCTCGGCCGCGTAGGGATCCGCCTCGGAGGTGATGGTCGCGACCACCGCCTGCGTCGGCGCCAGCCAGAGCGGGAAGTGCCCGGCGTAGTGCTCGATCAGGATCCCGGTGAAACGCTCCAGCGAGCCGAAGATCGCGCGGTGGATCATGACGGGGTGGTGCTTCTCGCCGTCCGCGCCGATGAAGAACGCGCCGAACCGCTCCGGCAGGTTGAAGTCGACTTGGATGGTGCCGCACTGCCAGTCGCGGCCGATGGCGTCGCGCAGGACGTACTCGAACTTCGGCCCGTAAAACGCGCCCTCGCCAGGGTTAATCGCAGTCGTCACGCGGTCGCCGTAACGCTGCGAGATCGTCTCCAGCGCGTCGCTCATCACCTGCTCCGCGCGGTCCCAGAGCGCGTCGGAGCCGACCCGCTTTTCGGGCCGCGTCGAGAGCTTCAGCACGATCCTGTCGAAGCCGAAGTCGGCGTACATGTCGAGGATCAGCTCGTTGAGCATGAGCGTCTCGGCCATGAACTGCTCGTCGGTGCAGAACGTGTGGCTGTCGTCTTGCGTGAAGGCGCGGACCCGCATCATGCCATGCAGCGCGCCGGACGGCTCGTAGCGATGGACCATGCCGAATTCGCCCATGCGGATCGGCAGTTCGCGGTAGCTCCTCAGTCCGTGCTTGAAGATCTGCACATGGCCGGGGCAGTTCATCGGCTTGATCGCGAAGACGCGGTCGTCTTCGGTCTGCGTGACGAACATGTTCTCCCGGTACCAGTCCCAATGGCCGGAGGTCTGCCAGAGCGAGTGGTCGAGGATCTGGGGCGTGTTGACCTCGACGAAGCCCTTCGCCTTCTGCTGGCGGCGGGAGTAGTCGATCAGCGCCTGGAACAGCGTCCAGCCCTTGGGGTGCCAGAACACCGTGCCTGGGCCTTCTTCCTGGAAGTGGAAAAGGTCCATCTCGCGGCCCAGGCGCCGGTGGTCGCGCTTCTCCGCCTCCTCCAGCATGTGGAGGTAGGCGTCGAGCGCCGCCCGGTCGGGGAAGGCCGTGCCGTAGATGCGCTGGAGCATCGGGTTGTTCGAGTCGCCGCGCCAATAGGCGCCCGCCACCTTCATCAGCTTGAAGGCGTCGCCAACCTTGCCCGTGGAGGTCATGTGCGGCCCGCGGCAAAGGTCCTTCCACTCGCCCTGGGCGTACATCTTGAGCGACTGGTCCTCGGGGATCGCGTCGACCAGCTCGACCTTGAACGCCTCGCCCTTCTCCCGGAAGAAATCCTTCGCCTGGTCGCGCGACCAGATCTCCTTCGTGAACGGCCGGTCGCGCGCGATGATCTTGCGCATCTCGGCTTCGATCGCCGAGAGGTCCTCGGTGGAGAACGGCTCGGCTCGGGCGAAGTCGTAGTAGAAGCCGTTCTCGATCACCGGTCCGATCGTCACCTGGGTCTGCGGCCACAGCGTCTGCACCGCTTCGGCCAGCACGTGCGCGCAATCGTGGCGGATGAGCTCGAGCGCGCGCGGGTCCTCGCGGCTCAGGAACTCGATCTTCGCGTCGCGCTCGATCGGGTCGGCGAGGTCCACGACCACGCCGTCGAGAGCCATGGCGACGGTGCGCTTCAGCAGCGACTTCGAGATCTGGCCGGCGATGTCGGCGCCGGTGACGCCGGCGTCATAGGACTTCTGGGCGCCGTCGGGGAAGGTGACGAGAGGCATGTCGGTCTCCGCTCAGTTCTGCCTACGAGTGCAGGTAAGCGTGTTGGGAAGGTCGCCCGCGCGCCGCGGTCAGGCAGCGTCGCCGGCGTCGGGCGCGTGCTCGCAGCGGATCTCCGCCCGGCGCGCGTAGCGCCACGGCCTAGACCACGCCGCGTCCGAAGGCAACGCGCGCGGCACGGGATCGAAGCCGTCGCCGCCCCAAGGGTGGCAGCGGCAGATGCGCCCCGCCGCCATCCAGCCGCCCGCCCAGGCGCCGTGCCGCGCGAAGGCCTCGTCGGCGAACTCCGAGCAGGTCGGCAGGTAGCGGCACTGCCGGCCGATCAGCAGGGACAGCGAGTAGCGATAGGCGAGGATCGGCAGGCGGAGCGCGGAGGCGAGGGGGGAGCGAAGGGAGAGGCCGGGGACACGGGCGTCATCCCGGCCGGAGCGAAGCGAAGAGCCTGGATCGTCGTTGGCGCCAGGCGCGCTAGAGTGCGGCGTCCCGGCGAAATGACGATCCCGGCTCGGCCTTTGGCCGTCCGGGATGACGCCATGCCCGCTCACGCCGCCCGCTTCGACTCGATCTGGTCCAGCGCGTCCACCACGGCGTCGAAGGTCAGCAGCGTCGAGGCGTGCCGGGCCTTGTACTCGCGGACGGGCTCAAGAACCTTGAGGTCCTCCCAGACGCCCTCGGGCGCCGGAGCGCCTTCCTTCAGCATCCGGCGCATGGCTTCGCGCACCGCGCGGAGCTCCTCGGCGGTGCGGCCGACGACGGTGCGCGCCATGATCGAGGACGAGGCCTGGCCGAGCGCGCAGGCGCGCACCTCGTGGGCGAAGTCGGTGACGCGCTCGCCGTCGTAGGCGAGGTCGATGGTCACGGTGGAGCCGCAGAGCTTCGAGTGCGCGGTTGCGGTCGCGTCGGGCGCGGGCAGGCGGCCGATGCGCGGGATTTCAGCCGCGAGTTCGAGGATGCGGCGGTTGTAGATGTCGTCCAACATGGCTGACCAGCCCTTACGTCGACCAGGATGCGCGGATTGGCTCGATTGTCCCCGCGCGCCGATCGACTATATAGCGATCGAGGGAGACGCTCGCCATGCGAGCCGGCGAAAGAGGCAGGAAGCTGTCGTTTCGTCGTGCTATGGTCTACGCATCTCCGCGCTGCGTAGCGGGGCCGTCGTGTGGCCCCGGCAAGAGGAAGCTCATGGACGCTGTCGTTCAGCACCCGTTTGCCCGCGTTCCGATCCCCGCCCCCAAAGGCCACCAGACCACCCGCAAGCCGACGCGGGAGGAGGCCGAGGCTGCGGTGCGCACGCTCATCGCCTGGGCGGGCGACGATCCGGCGCGCGAGGGCCTCATCGACACCCCGAAGCGCGTGGTGAAGGCTTACGCCGAACTGTTCGGCGGCTACGCCGAGAAGGCGGCCGACAGTCTCGAGCGCGTGTTCGAGGACGTGCAGGGCTACGACGACATGGTCGTGCTGCGCGACATCCCGTATTTCTCGCACTGCGAGCACCACATGGTGCCGTTCTACGGCAAGGCGCATGTCGCCTATTACCCGTCGAACGGGGTCGTCGGCCTGTCGAAGATCGCGCGGGTGATCGACACCTACGCCCGTCGCCTTCAGACCCAGGAAGCGCTCACCGCGCAGATCACCGAGGCGATCGACGAGCACCTGAAGCCCCGCGGCGTCGCCGTGATGATCGAGGGCGAGCACATGTGCATGGCGATGCGCGGGATCCAGAAGCAGGGCGTGTCCACGGTGACCACGCAGTTCACCGGCGTGTTCCGCGACGATCCGGCGGAGCAGGTGCGCTTCATCACGCTGGTGCGCGCCGCTCACACGCCGCGCTGACGACGGCCGCCCGCCGGCGGCTCTTTCCTGCAGCCTCGTCGTTCCGCCCGGGCCCTCGTCGCCCGGAGCGGCGTTTGGATCTTCACCCGTGACCGACGCACCCGCTGCTTTCGCCGCCCGCGGCTCACATCACGAGGTCGAGGAAGGTCTCGGGTTCGCGCCGAAGTTCGACCGCGACGGGCTGATCGCCGCGATCGTGACGGACGCGGACGCCGGCGGCGTGCTGATGTTCGCCTACATGAACGCCGAGGCGCTCAAGGCGACGATTGAGACCGGCGTCGCGCATTTCTGGTCACGGTCGCGCGGGGCGTTGTGGCGCAAGGGCGAGACCTCGGGCCACGAGATGGCGATCGTCGAACTCAGGGTCGACTGCGACCAGGACGCGCTCTGGCTCCGCGTCCGCGTCGCCGGGACCGGCGCGGCCTGCCACACCGGCCGCAAATCGTGCTTCTACCGGGCGGCGCCGACGGGCCCCGACGCGCTCGGGGCGGCTTTGACGCCCGTGGACGACGCACGCCTGTTCGACCCGGCGGAGACGTACAAGACGGGCTGACCGGGCGACGCGAAGCCGTCGCACGGATGTCCTATGGAGCGCCCGCCGGCGGCGTCCGGCCGTTCGCGACGGAGTGCCCGGCCTGGTGTTTCCCAATCTTCCCTTCCGCCGCCACCCGTCGATCGCCGCGACGGAGCACGCCGACGCGCGCGAGCCGGACTCTCCGCGTCCGCCGTTGCTGGCGCTCGCTCTCGGCGGCGGCGCGGCGCGCGGCTGGTCGCACATCGGCGTTCTGCGCACGCTGGAGGCCGCCGGCATCCGGCCGGACATCATCGCCGGCACGTCCATCGGCGCCGTCGTCGGCGGGTGCTGGGCCGCGGGCCGGCTGGACGATCTCGAGGCCTGGGCCCGCTCGCTCACGCGGCGGCGGATGTTCGGCGTGCTGGACGTCAGCCTCGCCGGCGCCGGCCTCATCGGCGGCGGCAAGCTCCGCGCGCAGCTCGAATCCCAGCTCGGCGAAACCCGGATCGAAGACCTCGCCGCCCGCTTCGTGGCGATCTCGACCGAGTACGGCACTGGCCACGAGGTCTGGCTCGGCCGCGGCGACCTCGCGCTGGCGCTGCGGGCGTCCTACGCGTTGCCCGGCGTGTTCGAGCCCGTGCGGGTCGGGGGGCGCTGGCTGATGGACGGCGCGCTGGTGAACCCCGTTCCTGTCTCCGCCGCCCGCGCGCTCGGGGGGCGGGTCGTGGTCGCGGTCGGGCTGCAGTCGGAGATCTCGCCCCACGGGGCCGTGATCCAGACCTATGAGGCGACCGAGGGCGACGACGCCGTGGCGGCCGGGGTGACGCGGGCGCGCCGGCGTCTGCGTCTGCGCCGCAACCGTTCGAAGGAAGGGACGCCGCCGCCGGCCGCGGACCGCACGCCGGGCGCTCCCGGCATCGCGCGGGTGATGGTTCAGGCCTACAACATCACACAGGATCGCATCTCGCGGTCGCGGCTCGCGGGCGACCCGCCCGACGTGATGATCGGCCCGCGGCTGAGCGGCATCGGCCTGTTCGAATTCCACCGCGCGGAAGAAGCGATCCGGCTCGGCGCCGAAGCCGCGGAACGCTCGCTTGACGCCATCCGCGACGCGCTGCGCGCCTTCGCCTGAGCGGAGACGTCAGTTCAGCGTGAGTTCGACCGTCGCGTCGAACCCTGCGCGCACCGAGAAGTTCTGCTGGAACATCTTGCCGTCGTGCCGGGCGATCGCGGTGTAGTCGCCCTCCGACAGCACGATCGGCGGCAACTGGCCGATTGACTCGCGGATGACGTCGCCCCCGGGGGTCAGCACCGTCCAAGACGTGTTCTTCACCTCGGCCCCGCCCGCGGCGCGGACCAGCCGCAGCGTCATCCGCGCGGCTTTGTGGTGCACCTGCGCCTCGACGAGCTTGCCTGCGGCCACGTCGAGGTCGACCTCGACGATGGCGTTGGCGTCGCCATAGGCGGAGACCACGTGGTATTGGCCTGCGGGCACGCGCAGCAGCGCGCCCGGACGGACGTTCTCCGCGACCGTTCGGGTGACGCCGGCGTCGTTGCGGGTGAGCGTGAAGCCGACCCGGTCGGGCGGCACGCGCGCGTCGCCGACGAAGGCCGCGAGCCGGATCGCGCCAGCGGGCAGCGACATGGTCGTGTCGGTGGGATGGTCGGGCGCGACGGAGACGTAGCGCGCCGTGCTGACGAGGCCGTAGACCGCGTGCACCACGTAGCCGCCGGGATCGAGATCGAACCGCGGGGCGGCGTCGCTGGATTCGGCCACCAGCAGATGCTCGCCGTTCATGTCGGGCTGGTCGGTGAACACCCGCCACTTCACCCCGTTCGGGACCTTCGCGCCCTTGTCGCCGAAGGTCGCCGCAAGGTGCAGCGGCTGCTTGACGATCGGCGCTGCGATTGCCGGCGTTGGCGCGTCCTCCAGCGTGGGCGTGACGGGCGTCGGCTGCGCGCCCGGCCGCGGCGCCGGGGTGAGATGCGGAAGTTTCAGGCCCTTGAGAACGTCGTGCTCCGGCAGGCCGCGGGAGCCGATGTCCGGCCCGCCGAAGCCGGGCGGCGGCGAGGGCATGGGGGGAGGGCCGATCTCGCCGAGTTTCGGGGGCGCGAGGAGGTTCATGCGCCCCGTGATCTCGCCGCCGTAGCTGAATCCGCCCTTGCCGCGCTCGGCTGGCCCGCGATCGCCGCCGGCCGCGGCCTTGCCATCCTCAGCGAGGGCCGGCGCGACTGCTCCCGCGAGGCCGAGCGCCAGCACGAGACGCGCGACGACGGTGCAGGCGGAGGAGCGACGATCACCCATCCCATGGCGATGCCATCGCCGGCCCGCCATTGCAAGTCCGCTCCCCTGCTGCGCGCCATGCGTTGCGCGGCGGGGCCCGGCGTGCGATGGCCGCGCCATAGTCCAAAGGAGACAGCGATCCCATGACTGGACCCGCCCCCGACGCCCTCGATCTCCTGAGCGCGCGCCGCTCCGTGCCCGCCAACGCGCTCGCCGAGCCCGGCCCTTCGGCCGCGGAGCTCGAGCGCATCCTGACCGTCGCCGCCCGCGTGCCGGACCACGGCAAGCTCGCGCCTTGGCGCTTCATCGTGATCGAGGGCGAGGCGCGCAAGGCGCTCGACCTGAAGCTCGCAGCCCTGCTCAAGGCGCAACAGCCGGAGCTGTCCCCCGCGCGCATCGCCGCGCAGGAGAACAATTTCTCGGCCTCGGCGGTCGTGGTGGCGGTGGTCAGCACGGCGGCCCCCCACGTGAAGATTCCGGAATGGGAGCAGGTGCTGTCCGCCGGCGCCGTCTGCATGAATCTGACGATCGCCGCCAACGCGCTCGGCTACGGCGCGCAGTGGCTGAGCGGCTGGGCCGCCTACGACGCGGAGGCTTGCGCGGCGATCGGCCTGACGCCCGCCGAGAAGGTCGCCGGCTTCCTGCACCTCGGCACGCCGAAGGAGCGGCTCCCCGACCGTCCGCGGCCCGATCTGGCCGAGATCGTCACGCGCTGGTCGGCCTGAGCGATGACCCATTTCTATGAGCCCTCGAAGGGCCACGGCCTGCCGCACGATCCGTTCAAGGCCATCGTCGCGCCGCGGCCGATCGGCTGGATCTCGACCGTGGACGCTGCCGGCGTCCCGAACCTCGCGCCCTACAGCTTCTTCAACGGCGTCTGCGACAGCCCG
This sequence comes from Methylopila sp. 73B, assembly GCF_000526315.1. NCBI lineage: Bacteria > Pseudomonadati > Pseudomonadota > Alphaproteobacteria > Hyphomicrobiales > Methylopilaceae > Methylopila > Methylopila sp. 73B. The sequence continues at coordinate 433,747 of NZ_JAFV01000001.1, forward strand.
CCAATGGTGATGTTCTCATCCGGCGGGCGGAAGCACTCGGTGGCCAACGTGGAGGCGACCGGCGAGTTCGTGTGCAACTTCGCGAGCCATGCGCTGCGCGAGGCGATGAACCTCAGCTCGGCGCTGGTCGGGCCCGAGGTGAACGAGTTCGAGCTGGCGGGTCTGGAGGCCGCTCCGTCGCGGCTGGTCCGCGCGCCGCGGGTGAAGGCGAGCCCCGCTGCGCTCGAATGCAAGGCGCTCAGCGTGACGGAGCTCAAGGGCGTCGACGGCGCCGCGACCAACCGTTTCATGGTGATCGGGCAGGTGGTCGGCGTTCACATCGAAGAGGCGTTCCTCACGGAGGGGCTGTTCGATCTCGCCAAGGCCGGAGCCTTGGCCCGCTGCGGCTACCTCGACTACGCCTCGGTGTTCGAGACCTTCGCGATGGAGCGGCCGAAGGGGTGAGGCCGAGCCGTCAGCCCGCGATCTCCCGCACGATCCGAAGCTGCTCCGTAGTCGTCACGAGCTTGGCCGTGAAGCCGTCCCGCAGCGCTTCGCGGCACTCCTGACGAAAGGCGTCGCCGTCCTCGGACGACGACGTATCGATCGCGGGGACGCCGGCGGCGGCCGCTGCGATCAGAACGAGGCTGCGGGCTTGGGCGAGCGGCGGGAGAAGCCTTCCCTCGGCGTTGCGCAGGACGGCCGCGCCGAGATCGGCCCGCAGCGCGTCGGCGTCCCAGGCGAGCCCGGCCAGCCGCGGCGTGGCGCCGACGAGGCTGCGAAGCTCCAGCAAGCCGTGCGCCGTCGTGACCTCCGCCACGACCCGCGTCGCGCCGTCCGCACGGCCCATGCGCGCCTCGGCGACCGCCAGCAGCGCTGCGAGATGGCCGAGGTCGGCTCCCGTGCGGACGCCGCTAAGCAGCGCCGCCTGGGCTCCTGCGGCGACGCAGCGCTCGACGTCCGCGAAGGCGATCTCGCCGGCGACCAGCGAGACAGGGACCAGCAGCGTTTCGACGCGAGTCTCTGCCGACGTCGCTGCGCCCGCCAGAACGCCGTCGGCATCCCGTGTCGGGAAGGTCGCTATCACGGCCAAACGAGGTCCTCCCGCGGCCCCGGACGGCCTCGGGCTCTTGGCCTCGTACGGGGCCGTTAAGGCGGGATTAACCATATCGGCGCGATCTTCGCCAAGACGCTCGGACAGGGCGCCGGTTGCGTCGAGGGGGCGTACGAACGACATGGAGCTGTTGTCTCCGTCCGAGGCTGCCGGCCGGGTGAAGGCCGCGCTGAAAGGCGCCGCCGACGCGACGGGGGCGGGTTTTGATTATCTGCTCCGGACGGCGCAACGCGAGTCCTCGCTCAATCCCTCCGCCAAGGCGCCGACCTCGTCGGCCCGCGGGCTGTTCCAGTTCATCGACCAGACCTGGCTTCAGGTCCTGAAGGAGGACGGGCCGAGCCTCGGCCTCGCCGCCGAGGCCGCCGACGTGTCGAAGAGCGCGTCGGGCCGCTATGTCGTGGCGGATCCCACCCGCAAGGCCGAACTGCTGGCGCTGCGCGACGATCCGAACGCCGCGGCTTTGCTCGCCGGCGCCTTCACCCGCCGCAACGCCCAGACGCTGACGTCCGAGCTCGGCCGCGCGCCGACCGAAGGCGAGCTCTACGTCGCGCATTTCCTCGGCGCGCGCGGGGCGGTCGATCTGGTGAAGCTCGCGACCGCGACCCCGAACGCCTCCGCGGCCGACGCCTTTCCCCTGCAGGCGGGCAGCAACCGGGCGATCTTCTACGACCGCGGACGGGAGCGCACGGCCTCGGAGGTCTACGCCCGCCTGACGACCGGCGGAAGCGCCGTCGCCACGACCGCCGCAGCGCCCGCGACCGCCACGGCGGCGCTCGCTTTGCAGCAGACGGCCGACCCGACCGACTACGGCCCGTTCCGCGCGGAGAACGACGGCAAGGCGTTCCATTCGCTGTTCCAGACGGGCCGGCGCTCGCCGGTCGCGGCCTATGTGTCCCAGACATGGTCGTCGCTCGGGGCGGCGGGCCTCGCCTCCGACGCCGGAAGCCGGACGGCCGCGCCGTCCGCGACGACCCAGCAGTCGGTCGCGCGCGCTTACGCGGCTCCCGCGCCGACCGCTGCGACGACCGCATCCGCCGCCGTGACGACTGACGTCCGGCCGGCGGACGTCGTCGCCGCCCAGGCCGCCACGAAGTCGCGCCGTCGGGCGGTGCGGGCGGCGCTCGCCGCCTCGGCGGCTCCGCTCGATCTCGCCAGCTTCCGCACGGCGGTCGATTCCACGCCCGTCGGCCGCGCCGCCCGGAGCGCACGCAAATGATCGTCGAGCGGTTCGTCGAATGGGCGCAGGACGCGCCGGCCGATCTGCGGGCGGACGCGGTGGCCGCGCTCGCGCGCTCCTACCTCCACGGCGATCTTGAACCTCACATTCGCGCCGACGTCGAGCAGTCCCTGGTCTACGCGCTCGACGACCGCAGCCTCGCGGTGCGCGCCGCGCTCGCCGACGTGCTCGCGGGCTCGCCCGACGCGCCGCACGCCGTCGTGCTGTCGCTGGCGAACGACGCGCCCGACGTCGCGACGCCCGTGCTGGAGCGTTCCCCGCTGCTGAGAGATGTCGAGCTGGTCGATCTGGTGGCCCAGGGCGGAGGCCGCGTGCAGGCGGCGATCGCCCGCCGCCGCCCGCTGTCGGCGCCGCTGTGCGCCGCGATCGCCGAGGTGGGCGACCCCGAAGCCTGCGTCGCTTTGATCGCAAATCCCGGCGCGCGGCTCATGCGCTCCTCCGCGGCCCGGATCGCGACCCGGCACGGCGCCAACGGCGCGGTGCGCGACGCCCTGTTCGCGCGCGACGACCTGGGTGCCGAGTTGCGGCTGATCCTGATGCGCGCGGTCGCCTCCGCGCTGCAGGGCTTCGTCTCCGGCTGCGGCTGGCTTGCTCCGGACCGGGCCCGCCGCGCGGCGGACGAGGCGTGCGACCGCGGAGCGCTCGCGATCGCGGCCGGCGAGGCGGACCGTCGCGCCTTCGTCGCCCGGCTTGCGGCGCGCGGGGAGTTTTCGCCGAGCCTCGCCCTGCGCGCGCTGCTCGGCGGCGACGTTACGCTGTTTGAGGCGGCGCTGTCGGCTCTGTCCGGCCAGTCGCCGGCGCGGGTCTCCGGGTTCGTCCGGGACTTCTCAGGCCGCGGCTTCGAGGCGGTGTACCGCGACAGCGGCCTGCCGCTGTCCGCGCTGCCCGTGTTCCGCGCCGCGCTGGCCGCGACGCGCGAGTTCGAATCCGCCGGCGGCGACAAGAGCGCGGAGCTGTCGCGCCGGATCGTCGAGCGGGCGCTCGCCGGCTGCCCCCCTTACGACCGCTCGATCGAACCGCTGCGCGCGATGCTGCGGCGCTTTGCGGCGGAGGCGGCGCGCGTCGAGGCGCGGCGCCTCTTCGACGCCCCCATGCCGAGCGCCGCGGCCGCCTGACGGCGCGCGGCTTCGAGACGCCCGTCAAGGGACGGGCTCCTCGGCATGAGAACGATGGTCTATCCGACGCGACTCACGCTTGCCTCATGGCTCGAGGAGCGGCCCAAAGGCGGCGTCTCGAAGCAGGCGGGTCGCTCGATCAGCCGGGTCTTGGTTCTCGAACGGCCTCAGCCCTTCTTGGCGGCCTCGGACCGCAGCTCGGCGAGACGGTTTGCCAGCTCCTTCCCGACGGGATGGCTGCGCTCCCGGACGTTCTCGCGCACCATCGCCCGGATCGCCTCCACGTGCCGGTCGATCAGCGCCTGGCGGGGGAGCGTGTCCGGCGTCGCATACTCGATCAGGTCGCAGAGCCCGTCAGCGATCTCGCCCGCAAGCGGATAGCCGAAGGTCGCCGACTGGCCGCGCAGGTCGTGGGCCGAGCGGAACAGCGCGGCGATGGTGGGCTCGTCGCGGCCGAGCGCGATGGCGGCGCGGCACGCCTCCAGCGTCTCGATCTCGGCGCGCATCCAGCCGTCGAACTCCGGCGACAGGCGCTCGAGCGCAAGCTCCGCCCGCATCACCGCCTGAGCCTCGGAATTGTCGCGGATGGGCGCCTGCCGGGTGGCGCGCTCTTTCAGCTTGTTCGGGGGACGCAGCACCATGTGGTCCTTGAAGGATTCCGCAGCGACCTCGGGGCTGAGCCGGAGGCCGTCCAGATGCGATGCTTCGGGCATGGGAGCGCCTTCATGACACCACGCTTTCGCGCAGGCGGTTGGGAGCGGAGTCCTCCACGACGTGATCGTTGTGCGTCCGCCGCTCGGGGCCGTTGTAGTTCGGGCTCATGCTCCGCCGCCGATCGGGACCGAAGTAGTCGCGCGTCTTGATGAACGGCCGGGGATTGAGCACGCAGTTCAGAAGCCGCTGATGCAGCGCCTTCGCGGAGATTGGTTTGCAGAGGAACTCGGTCACGCCCGCGTCGCGGGCGCGGATGACGCGGCTCTTCTCCGAATGTCCGGTCAGCATGATGATCGGCACATAAGGATTGATGGCGCTGTCCGGCTTGCGGATCATGTGAGTCAGCTCGACGCCGTCGAAGATCGGCATCGCCCAGTCGACGATGATGATGTCCGGCAGGTGGGTCGTGAACATTTCGAGGCCCGAGGCCCCGTCCTCCGCCTCGTAGACCTCGCGTGCGCCGAAGCCGTGCAGCAGCGTGCGGACGATGCGGCGCATGTGCGCGTTGTCGTCCACCACCAGGATGCGCAGCTTCGTGAAATCGACGCGGATCATCGCGCGGGACGCTCGGGGTTCGGAAACGCCTGCGAGGGTAAGGCCGACGCCCTTAACGCGGCGTCACCAGCCGAACTGCTCCGCGAGGATGCGTTCTTCCAGCCCGTGGCCGGGGTCGTGGAGCATCACCAGGCTGGTCTTGCGGTCGAGCGCGATCTCGACGCGGCGCACGTCGCGGAACTCGGTGTTGTCGGCGACCGCGGCCACCGGGCGCTTCTCGGGCTCGAGCACGTCGATCGCGACGGCCGCGCGGTCCGGCAGCAGCGCGCCGCGCCACCGGCGCGGGCGGAACGGCGAGATCGGGGTGAGCGCCAGAAGCGGGCTCGCGAGCGGCAAAAGAGGGCCGTGAGCCGAGAGGTTGTAGGCGGTGGAGCCCGCCGGCGTCGCCACCAGAACGCCGTCGCAGATCAGTTCGGGCAAGCGCGTCTTGCCGTCGACGTCGATCCGGAACTTGGCCGCTTGGTAGGTCTGCCGCCAGAGCGCCACTTCGTTGATAGCCTTCGAGACGTGAACGCCGCCCTGAACGTCGCGCGCCCGCATGGTGAGCGGATGGATAACGGTGCGCTCGGCGGCCGCGATGCGCTCGGGCAAGTCGTCCTCGCGGTAGTCGTTCATCAGGAAGCCGACCGAGCCGCGGTTCATGCCATAGATCGGCACCACGCGGCCCATGACGTCGTGCAGCGTGAGCAGCATCATGCCGTCGCCGCCGAGCGCGACGACCACGTCGGCCTGGTCGAGCGGGACGCCGCCGTAGCGCTCGCTCAGCTTTGCGCGGGCTTCGCGCGCATCGTCCGCGCCGCTCGCGACGAAGGCTATCCGGTCCAAGGTGCGTCCGTTCCTGCCGCGTCGTCGGGGCGACCGCCCGCGCGCCATCTGCGGGCGGTCGAGATGTACACGGGCCGGGCCGCGGGCGTCCATGGGCGCGACCGAGCGGAGGTTCGGGTCAGATCGCCGGGTTCCACATCGTCGGCATGAACATGAACTCCTTGTCCCGGCGGGCGATGTGGCCGACCGCGGGGAAGGGGAAGTGATAGCCCGCCACCATCAGGCGGTCCGTGGTGGCCATGTCGAGCATGCGCCGCCGCGTCGCTTCGGCCTGCCGCGGGTCCATGTCGAACACCGCGTGCCAGCCGGGATTGCGCATGAAGAGCGCGGGGTGGTTGGTCGTGTCGGACCAGATGATGAGCTGCTCGGACCCCGAGGAGACGCGGAACGCGGTGTGGCCGGGCGTGTGGCCCGGCGCCGGGATCGCCGTCAGGCCGTGGGCGGGCTCGTCGTCGGGCTGGAAGCGACGGACGTCCTTGGCGATGGGTTCGAAGATCTTCCGGACCAGCTTGAAGGTGGGCTTCATCGCGTCCGGCGCCTGGCTCATGCGGCCGTCGTCCATCCAGAACGCCCACTCTGCCTCCGGCGCCACGATCTCGGCGTTGGGGAAGGCGAGCGCGCCGTCCTTCAGCCGAAGCCCCGAGATGTGGTCGGCGTGGAAGTGCGAGATCACGACGGTGTCGATCGCTTTCGGATCGATCCCGGCCGCGGCCATGTTCTCCTGCAGCTGGCCGGCGGTCGGCGCCATCTGGCCGCCGGTGCCGGCGTCGATCAGGATGAGCTTGCCGCCGGTGTTGACGACGACCGAGGTGAAGCTGATCGGCACGCGCTCGGTGTTCAGGAAGGCGTCGTGCAGCGCGGCGCGGACGTCTTCGACGGAGGCGTTCTTGACGAAGTTCTCGTCGAGCGGGCGCCGGGCGACGCCGTCGGTGAGCGCGGTGATCTCGAAATCGCCGATGCGGTAGCGGTAGACGCCGGGCGACTGGCGGCCGGCGGCGGGGGCTGCGGCCCGGGCGCCTTCGCCCGTGGGGCTCACGGCCGCCGCCGCGACCGCGGCGCCTGCGAGGATGGTGCGACGGGTCAAGGCGGTCATCTCTCGCGTCTCCTGCGGAGGCTAAGGCGGTCGCTCGAAACGGCGCGGGAGACGGGGCGCGCCGTCCGCCGGCGGCGCCCTCGTCCCTCGCGGGGACCATGGGCTTAGGCCAGCGGCAAGCTTCGGGCAATCGCTTGGAAGCGTCACTCTTGCGTGACGGGGAGGCGAAAGCGCGGCGGCCTCAGGCGACCTCGCGCTCGTCCTCCCAGAGCAACTCGAGGAGCGCTTCCTTCGCGACCGCCTCGCCATGGCGCGCGACTTCAGGCAGCCCCATCAGCTCGCCGAGGGCGCCGCGCGCGAGGGGGCCGGCGATCAACAGACCGGGCGTGGGGACGCCGTCGGGACCGAGCGCCCGGCTGCGGTCGTCGGTCCAGAGACCAAGACCGACCTGATCGGGCGCCACAAGCCCCGTGTCGTAGAGCGCCGAGACCAGCGGATCGGTCTCGATCAGCGAACGGTGCGCCGGTCCTGTGGCGAGCGCCACGACGTCGAACGACCTGCGCTCCGCCGCGCCCCCCGCGGGCCGCAGCGTCACGAAGAGCTCGCTCCCCCCGGCCTCGGCGGCGAGGGTCTCGCCCCGGATCACGACGAGCGAACCGTCCGCCCGTCGCCGCGCCACCGCGGCCTCGACCTGCGGCGCGACGCGGAAGCGGTGGACGTCCCAGAACGGGCGCAGGCGGCGTACGATCCGCCGACGTTCGCCGAGCGGCAGGTTCGCCCAGATCGCGGGCGCTTGGTTGCGCACGGCGTCGAGCACATGCTGCCACGGCCGGCCCTCGGCTGCGGCGGCGTCGATCGCTCGACGGATGCGGCGGACGAGCGTGGAGGCCCGGCGCTCCGGCGGGTCCGCGAAGGCGCCGAACTCGCCGGCGGGGCCATTGGGATGGCCGCGCGAGAGAAGCCCGCGGCGGGACGTCGCGACGATCGGGCCGCGGTGTCCGCGCCGGTCCAGCGCTGCGACGATGTCGGCCATGGTGAGCCCCGTGCCGACGATCAGCACCCGCGCGTCGAGATCGACCTCGTTCAGCGCGTCGCCGCGTTGCGCGTCGACGATCACGCGCGGGTCGCCGACGAGAGGCGCGAGCGCGGGCGGCGCGTCGGGGCGGGGGTGGGTGGTCGCGAGCACCACGGCGTCCGCCGTAAGCGCGCCGCCGTCGCCAAGCGCCACGCGCCAGCGGTCGCCATCGCGGGCGAGGCCGGTCGCTCGCGCGACGACGTGTTCGATCGCGCCGGAGAGCAGGTAGGGCTCGAGCGTCTCGGACACGTAGCGGCCGAACACGGCGCGGGCCGGGAACGCCCGGCCGTCCGCGAGCTCGGCCGCGACGTCCTCGTCCAGCACGCCGTCCCGCCGCAGCCAGCGGTCGAAATGGCAGGGGTCGGACGGCACGAAGGTCATCCGGGAGGAGGGCACGTTGATGCGGTGGGCGGGCTCGGCCGTGGAGTAGGCGAGGCCGGAGCCCAGCCGCTCGCGCGGCTCGACCACCGTGATGCGCAGCTCGCCCGGCCCGCGGCGGGCGAGCTGGTGCGCGACGACCGCGCCGGAAAAGCCGCCGCCGAGGATGACGACCGAGGGGACGCCGGAACCGGGACGGCTCATCGTTGAGGTCCTCAGGACTGCGAGACGCGCAACCGTGGGCGGGAATCGTTCGCGATGGTTTCGCCGAACGGGCCCATGTTGACCGTGGTCGCCGCCTCGCGCCCCTTGGTGGCCGTCGGGAGCAGCGGCAGCACGAGCTCGGCGAAGCGGTAGGACTCCTCAAGGTGCGGATAGCCCGACAGGATGAAGGTGTCGATGCCGAGCGCCATGTACTCCTTCATCCGCGCCGCGACCGTCTCCGGATCGCCCACCAACGCGGTGCCCGCGCCGCCGCGGACGAGGCCGACGCCCGCCCACAGGTTGGGGCTGACCTCCAGCTTGTCGCGGCGTCCGCCGTGGAGCGCCGCCATGCGCTGCTGGCCCACCGAATCCATGCGCGCATAGACCTTCTGCGCGGCCGCGATCGTCTCGTCGTCGAGGTGGCTGATCAGCTTGTCGGCGGCCGCCCAGGCCTCCGCGTTGGTCTCCCGCACGATCACGTGCAGGCGGATGCCGTAGGTCACCTTCCGGCCGGCGGCCTCCGCCAGCGTGCGCACGCCGGCGATCTTCTCGGCGACGTTCGCCGGGGGCTCGCCCCAGGTCAGATACTTGTCGATGGTGTTGGCCGCGACCTCGTTCGCCGCCGCCGACGATCCGCCGAAGTAGAGCGGGGGACCGCCCGCCTGATGGGACGGGAACAGCAGCCGCCCGTCCTCGATCCGGATGTGCTCGCCCTTGTAGTGAACCGTCTCGCCGGCGAGCAGCCGGCGGTAGACGTCGAGGAACTCGCGGGTCACCGCGTAGCGTTCGTCGTGGTTCAGGAAGATGCCGTCGCCAGCGTTTTCCGCGGGGTCGCCGCCCGTCACGACGTTGATCAGCAGGCGGCCGTCCGAGATCCGGTCGAGCGTCGCCGTCATGCGGGCCGCCAGCGTCGGCGACTGCAGGCCGGGACGCACGGCGACGAGGAAGCGCAGCTTCTCCGTCAGCGGCGCGAGCGCCGAGGCCACCACCCACGAATCCTCGCAGGAGCGGCCGGTCGGCAGCAGCACGCCGTAGTAGCCGAGCTGGTCGGCCGCCTGCGCCACCTGGCGCAAGTAGCCAAGGTCGACGTGGCGGCCGCCCTTCGAGGTGCCGAGGTAGCGGCCGTCGCCGTGGGTCGGCAGGAACCAGAGGACGTTGGCGGTGTCTGCGGCGTGTCCGGTCACTGCGCGGCCTCCGCTGTCTTGATGGTCACGACCGCGTCCTGAACCACGATCGGTTTGGGAAGAAGCTTCAGTTCGAGGAAGGCGTCGGCGATGCGCTGCTGGGCGGCGATCACCTCCGGCTTGAGCGGGCCGACGCCGAGGCCGAGGCGCGAGATCGCGGTGGTGAGCAGCGGCGCCGGAATGCCGACCAGCGGCGACAGCTCCTCGGCGGCCGCCTTCGGGTCCTCGGCGACCCAGTCCTCGACCTTGCGCAGCTCGGCCAGCACGACGGCGAGCACGTCCTCGTTGTCCTTCACGTAGTCGCGCGAGCTCAGGAAGAACTGGTGGTTCTCGACGATTCCCTCGCCGGTGGTCAGCACGCGCGCGCCGGCGACTTCGGCCGCGGCGAAGAAGGGATCCCACACCGACCAGGCGTCGACCTTGCCGCTCTCGAACGCCGAACGGGCGTCGGCGGGGGTGAGGAAGGAGAGCTTGACGTCGCCGTAGGACACGCTGGCCTTCTCGAGCGCCTTGACCAGCAGGTAGTGGCTGTTCGAGCCCTTGGCGACGGCGATGTTCTTGCCCTTCAGATCCGCGAGCGTCTGAAGGGTGCTGCCCTTCGGCACGAGGACCGCCTCGGCCTTCGGCGACGGCGGGTCGTAGGCGACGTAAGTCAGCTTCGTGCTGGCGGCCTGGGCGAAGATCGGCGGCGCTTCGCCTGTGGTGCCGAAGTCGATCGCGCCCGCGTTGACCGCCTCGAGCAGCGGCGGGCCGAACTGGAACTCCGACCACTTCACGGTGACGCCGAGCGGCTTCAGCTTCTCTTCGAGCGATCCCTTGCCCTTGAGCAGGATGAGGGTGCCGTACTTCTGGAACCCGATGCGCAGCGTGCGCTCGGCGGCGTCGGCGGCGGTGGCCGCGCCGAGCGAGGCGAGGAGCAGGGCGGCCGCGAGCGTTCTGCCCGCGCGAAGACCGATGGAGGACATTTCGAGGGTTCCTGAAGCGTAAGAGACCGAGACGGTGGTGCGGGGATCAGGCGGCGATCGCGGCGGGGCGCGCGAGGGCGCCCGCGGCTTCGGCGATCAGGTTGTCGACGCGACGGGCGACGCCCTCGTTGACCACCCGGCCGTCGACGATGTCGCGGTCGACGACGAAGACGGCGGTCGGCAAGGTGTGGGCGTCGAACGAGCCGAACAGCGGCCGGAGCTGGTGCTCGACCGAGAGCGCGTGGCGGTCCGAGCCGCCGGTCGCGAGCAGGGCCACGGGCACGCCGGCCAGCGCCTTGTAGTCGACAAGGTCGATCAGGTGCTTGAAGAAGCCGGTGTAGGAGCCCTTGTAGACCGGCGAGCCGGCGACGATTAGGTCGGCGCTTTCGATGGCCTTGAGGGCGGCTTCAAGCGCCGGCGAGGCGGCCGCGCGGCTGAAGGCCTGGCCGAGGTCGGGGCCGATCTCGGCCACGTCGATCAGCGTGACGGCGCCGCCGGAGCGGGACTGGACGCGGCCCGCGACGTCCTCGACGAGCCGGCGGGTGCGCGACGGTTGGGACAGGCTGCCGGTGATCGCGACGATGGACTTGCGGCTCATGCGTAGACCTCCTGGCGCGCGCGCACCGGCGCGTCCTTGGCGTCGCCTGCGCGGGCGCCGGTGTTGAACAGCTGGTCGAGGATGATCCCCTCGAGTCGGGCGAGCTCGGGCGAGCCGCGGCGCCGAGGGCGGGGCAGGTCGACGGCGAGGTCGAGCGCGATGGCGCCGTCCTCGACGAGCACCACGCGGTCGGCGAGCGCGAGCGCCTCCGACACGTCGTGGGTCACGAGCACGGCGGTGAAGCCCTGCTCGCGCCAGATGCGCTCGACCAGCGCCTGCATCTCGATCCGGGTCAGCGCGTCGAGCGCGCCGAGCGGCTCGTCGAGCGCCAGCAGGCGCGGATGGCTGACGAGCGCGCGGGCGAGCGCCACGCGTTGCTTCTGGCCGCCAGACAGGGCGGAGGGCCATTCGCCGGCGCGGTCGGCAAGCCCGACCTCGGCGAGCGCGGCCTGCGCCGCCGCGCGGGCGGCGGCCTTGTCCGAGCGGTCGCCCACGCCGACGACGACGTTGTCGAGCACGCTGGCCCACGGCAGCAGCCGCGGCTCCTGGAACATGATGCGCGCCGACCGCACGTTCGGGGCCGCGTCCGCCACCCGAACGTCGCCGGAGGTCGGCGCTTCGAGGCCGAGGATCGTGCGCAGCAGGGTGGACTTCCCGCAGCCGCTCTTGCCGACCACGGCGACGAACTGGCCGGCGGGGATGTGCAGATCCACACCCTTCAGCACGGGCTTCGAGCCGAAAGCCTTCGACAGGCCGCGCAAGGTGACGGTGGCGCCCTGGCCGCCGGAGGCGAAGCGGTTCGCGGCGTCGGCGCGGCGTTCCGAGAGCGGCGAGAAGGCCGCAGCGAAGCCGCGGGAGGACAACGTGCGTGCGGTCATGCGGATCGTCCTTCAGCGGGCGAGGTAGGCGGGGTGCCAGGAGAGGGTCGTGCGCTCGAGCCAGCGGGCGACGCTGTCGGCCAGCTTTCCGAGCAGGGCGTAGATGAGGATCGACAGCACCACGACGTCGACCAGCATGAACTCGCGGGCGTTCATGGCCATGTAGCCGAGGCCCGAGGAGGCCGAGATCGTCTCGGCGACGATCAGCGTCAGCCACATGATGCCGAGCGCGTAGCGCAGGCCGACGAAGATCGAGGGCAGGGCGCCCGGCAGCACGACGCGGAAGAACAGCTCGCGGCTCGTCATGCCGTAGGCCCGGCCCATCTCGACGAGCTGGGCGTCGACGGTCCGCACGCCGTGCAGCGTGTTCAGATAGATCGGGAATGACACGCCCAGCGCCACGAGGAAGATCTTGGCGGTCTCGTCGATGCCGAACCACAGGATGACCAGCGGGATCATCGCAAGGTGCGGGATGGTCCGGATCATCTGCAGCGTCGGGTCGGTCAGCCGCTCGGAGAGCTTGGACAGGCCGTTGGCGAGACCGAAGGCGAAGCCGATGCCGCCGCCGATCAGGAAGCCGACGCCGGCGCGCCAGGCGCTGATGGCGATGTTGCTCCAGAGCTCGCCCGAGGCGCCGAGCCGCCAGCCGGCGGCCACCACGTCGGTCGGCGCCGGCAGCACTTCAGGCGGCAGTTCGCCGAGCAGGGACAGGCCCTGCCACACGACGATCAGCCCGACGGGAATGACGAAGGCCAGCAGGTTTTTGGCGTCGAAGCGCATGGCTCAGGCTCCCGCGGTCCAGACCGCGTCGGCGACCACCACCGGCGTCGGGATCAGACCGAGCCGGTGGAAACGGTCGGCGTTGGCCTGCTGGGTCGCGACGACGTCCGGCGTCACGGTCCGCACGGCGTAGCCGGTGCGGGTCTGGGCGCGGCGCTGCGCCTCGGGCGGAGTCTTGGTGGCGGCGGCGAAGAGATCGGCCACTTCGTCCTTGTGGGCGTCGGCCCAGACGCCGACGCGGGCGAACTCGTCGATCACGGCCTTCAGCAGCGCTGGGTTCTCGGTCGCGAAGCCGCGGTTGGCGAGGGTGAAGCCGTTCTGCGGTCCGACGTCGTCGCTCGAGGCGAGCACGCGGGCGCCGAGCGTCTGCTCGGCGATGGCGAAGAACGGGTCCCACACCGCCCAGGCGTCGACCGCGCCGCGGGAGAAGGCGGCCTGTCCGTCCGCGGGCGGCAGGTAGGCGGCCGTCACATCGGCGAACGAAAGCCCTGCCTTTTCAATGAGCTGCACCGCGACGTTGTGGGCGCTGGAGCCCTTCGGGATTGCCATCCGCTTGCCCTTGAGCTCGGCGACGGAACGGAGCGGCGAGTCCTTCGGGACGAGGATCGCGGCGCCGGAAGCGGGGTAGGTCGCGGCGTAAACAAAGCGGGCGCGGGCGGCCTGGGCGAAGATCGGGGGCGCGTCGCCGGCGGTGCCGATGTCGATCGAGCCGACGTTCAACGCCTCGAGCAGCGGCGGGCCGAAGGTGAACTCGAGCCATTCGATCGTCACGCCGTCGGCCGCGAACCGCTCTTCCAAAGCGCGGCGGGTCTTGGCGATCAGGAAGACGCCGTTCTTCTGCAGGCCGATCCGGATCGTCTTCGCGTCGGCGCGGGCGGGGCCGGCGAACGGGAGGGCGGATGCGGCGGCGAGCGCTCCGAGCGCGGTGCGGCGGGTCAACATGAGGTTAATCTCGGGTTTCATGTCCGGAGCGGCGGGGCGCTCGATACGGACGGGGGCGGTTCAGGCGGAACGTAGGTCAGCGCGAAGGTCGACAGCGCATCGGATCGGGCCCTCGGCGGGGTTCGGTCGGCCGCGATCGTCGCCGCCACGTCGTTATAACCATCTAATTCCATAGAACCTGTCAACATTAAATGCGGAGGCGGCCTCCGCGGGCTGTGAACCGCGTGCGACGGATGGCGGGCGCGCGCGGGCGCAGGGATGGGTTAGGAAGGAGACGATGCGTTCGCGGCCACGAATCGCCGCCGGGCGCGCCCATCGCCATCGCTCGGCCAGGGAGGTCGTCCGTGCCCAATCCGCCGCCGCCGTCCCGGTCCGCCGGCTTCGGCCTGAAGCGCGTTTCCTCGGGCGTGCTAGGCTACGCCTCCGGCCTGCCGCTGCTGCTGGTCGGCAGCACCTTCGCGTTCTGGCTTCGTGAGTCGGGCGTCAGCGTGCAGGTCATCGGCCTTCTGTCCTGGGCCAGCATCGCCTACAGCCTGAAGTTCCTGATCGCGCCGGCGATGGACGCCTACAGCCTCGGGCCGCTCGGCCGGGCGCTCGGGCGGCGCCGGGCGTGGATCTTCGCGGCGCAGGTCTGCGTCGCGGCCGGGCTCGCCGCCATGGCCTTCGGCGATCCGGCGGCCAACCTTGCGCTCGCCGCCATCGGCTGCTTCGCCACCGCCGCCGCCTCCGCGACCCAGGACGCGGCCGTCGACGGCTGGCGCGTCGAGGCGGCGGGGCCGGACGAGCAGGGCCTGCTGGTCGCGGCCTACCAGCTCGGCTACCGGCTCGCGATGCTGACCGCCGGCGCCGGCGCGCTTTATCTGGCCACCGACCTCGGCTGGATCGGCGCCTACGGCGGCATGGCGGCCATCATGGCGCTGGTCGCCGCGCTGACGCTGACGATCATCCCCGCGACGGACCGCGACGCCGCGCGGCCTGAGCCCACGAGCGCCGGGTCCGCGCTCGCCGCTCCCGTGCGTGACCTCTTCGCGCTGGTCGCCGCCACGCCGCTCACGACGCTTGCGCTGATCGGCCTCTACCGGGTGCCGGACCAGCTCGCCAACGTGATGTCGTCGCCGCTCTACAAAGACCTCGGCTTCACCAACGTCGAGATCGCCAACGTCACCAAGATCTTCGGCGTCGCGCTCGGCATCGCCGGCGCCTTCCTCGGCGGCTTCCTGTTGAAGAGCTTCAGCGTGCGGACGGTGCTGATCATGGGCATCGTCGCCTCGGCCACGACCAACCTATTCTACACGGCGCTGTCGGCGGCAGGCCACAGCGTCGCGATGCTCACCGCCACCATCAGCTTCGACAACGTCGCCTCCGCGGTCGCGGGCACCGCGCTCATCGCCTTCATGTCGAAGCTCGCGGCGTCCGAGTTTTCCGCGACCCGCTACGCGGTGCTGAGCTCGATCTACGCGCTGCCGGGCCATCTGCTCGCCGGCGGCTCGGGGTTCGGCGTGGCCGCGGTCGGCTATGGGCCCTACTTCGTCATCACCTTCCTGACGGGACTGCCGGCGCTCTTGCTTTGCCTGTGGCTTCCGCGCGAGAGCAGGGCGTCGACGAAGGCCGCGGCCGAAGCCGCGTCCTGACGCCGTTCGAAACGTCTACGAGGAGATCCCCATGTCCAACCGCATCGTCCTGCGCGCCGGCGAGGCGCTCGTCGCCGGCGGCCCTCCCGGCACCGCGGCCGAGCCCGAAGTCGTCATCGGCGAACTCGACGGTCCGGTCGGCACGGCGCTCGCGACGCTGACGGGCGACCAGGTCGCCGGCCACACCCGCGTGTTCGCGCTGCTGAACACCGACATCATGGTGCGGCCCGTGACGCTCTGCGTCTCCAAGGTCACCGTCGACAACCCGCGCTACACCAACATCCTGATGGGCACGGTGCAGTTCGCGATCGCCAACGGCGTGCTCGACGCGGTGCGCGAGGGGCTGATCCCGAAGGAGAAGGCCAACGACCTCGGCATCATCTGCTCGGTCTGGCTCGCGCCCACCATCGTCGACGTCGAGAACCTCGACCACAAGGTCCTGTTCGACATCCATCGCAAGGGCATGACCCAGGCGATCCGCAAGGCGATGTCGAACGAGCCGACGATCGACTGGCTGCTGGAGAACCAGGAGCGGATCACCCACAAGTATTATCAGATGGGCCTCGACGGTAAGGTCTGAGCCTGAGGGCGGCCGCTGCGCGCCGCCTCCGCCACCCGCGCCGTCATGGTCCGGCTTGACCGCACCATCCATCTCCGACGTCGACACCGACGTCTGACGTGGGTCCTCCGCTCGAGCCGGAGGACGATGGGGAGGGTGGCCTCCGCCGGGACGTGGACGACGCCGCGGCGGACGCCGTTTGGATCAGGCGAAGGCGCCGTTGATGCCGGAGGGGAAGAAGCCGCCTTTCGCGCCGGTGGGCGACAGGTAGACGATGTTCTTCACCTGAGGGACCGAGCGGCTGAACGCGACGCCGAAGGCGTCGGTCGGAACGAGGTTCGCCTTGTTCGCCGTGCCGATCCCCTGGTCGATCTCGCTCGCGCCGTCGAGCGAGTCGCGGGCGTTCGAGATCGCCTGCGCGGCGTCGAACAGTCCGAGGCCGAACAGGATCGTGCGGATGACGCCTGCGTGGTAGGCCTCGACCGCGAGGATGCCGGCGGCGGTCTCGAGCAGCGCCTTGTTGGCGAGCAGCGGGGCCGCGCCCTTGTAGGCGGTCACGCCGACGTCCTCGAAGATGTAGGCCGCCAGCAGGAAATTGGTCTCGTTCGCGAAGGCGTCGAAGGTCTGGCCCTCGCCGATCAGGCCCGCGGCCTGGGCCGCGGCGGTGAAGCTGTCGGTCAGATTGATCGCCGGCCGCGCCACGCGCTGGGAGCCGAGGGCGCCGCGCAGCAGCTTGACGTGCTTCTCCTCGTCGTCCGCGATCTCTTCGGCGTAAAGGCGGATGTTCTTGGTGGCGAAGGTCACCTTGCGGCCGCCGATCACGCCGCCGAGGCGCCCCGTGCCGGAGATGTCGCCGCTCGCGAGGCCGCGACCGAAGGCGGCGCGGACGTAGAACTCGGCTTCGAGATACTCGAGGTTCAGCGCGAAGTTGAGCACGTCGAGGTCGGTCGTCGCGGCGGCGGCGGGCGCAGCGCCCGTCGCGGCGAACACGGCGGCGCCGGCTGCGCCGAGACCGCAGGCGCGGATGAAGGCGCGGCGTCCGGCTTCGAGGTCGAGGACGGCGGGGCGCGGGGTCTTGTCGGTCGTGTGCGTCATGGTCGGTCGGGCTCCCTTGAGGGCTTTGATCTGGCCGCGGGTCGGCGCGCGGCGTCCCACGCGGGACGCGGCGCTTTACGCAAACGAAGGCTCACGCCGCCGCGCGGGGTCGCGCGGAGGCCAGTCGGCGAAGCCCTGCGGCTCGCGACGAAAAGGTCAGAACTTGTAGGCGAGGCCCGCGCGGACGAAGTGCGCGTCCTGTTCGATCTCGACCGGCTGGGTTCCGCCGACCGCGCTGCGGGACGTGAACTTCTCCTTGCCGAAGTCGACGTACTGGTACTCGGCGCGGACGATCACGTTGTCGGTGACCGCATAGTCGACGCCGCCGCCCACGGCGTAGCCGTACCGGGTCCCGGAGGACTTCTTGCGGAAGTCGAACGGGGCCCCGAACGGGCTGTCACGCTTGAAGTCGACGTCGCCGCCGATCGCGAGGCCGCCGGTGCCGAACACCAGGATGCGATCGAAGGCGTAGCCGATCCGGCCGCGGACCGTTCCGAACAGGTCGTCGGCGTTTGCTTTGCAGGTGAAGGTGAACGGCGCGCCGTTGCCGCAGCCTTTCGACTTGCCGCCGAAGTCTCCGATCGTGACGTCCGCTTCCGCGCCGACCACGATCGCGTCGAACTGGTAGTTCACGCCGACGAACGCGGTGCCGGTCAGGCCGTCGAGCGAGTTCTTGTAGCTGAACCGGTCACCCAGCCCGCGGTTCTTCACGTCGAGGTCGCTGAAGGCGTAGCCGATCGCGCCGCCGACGTAGACGCCGCTCCAGGTGAAGCCGGACACGGCGATCGCCTCGGCGGGGGCTTCGAACGGCAGGTCGGCCGCGCGCGCCGGGACGGTCGAAGCCGCCAAGGCCGTCGCCAGAGCGAGGCATGAGGTCGTGAACAGGCGCATGCGAAGACCCTCCAGTCAGGGCCGGTAGAATGGACCCGTCTTCGCTGCTGACAATCGCTACTTCAGTATCCTTGGAGTTGCGAAGTCGAGTCTGTGTCTAAATCTCAACACGACTTTATAGCGTGGAATTTATGCACTGTGGATTTTGAAGAATTACGTGACGTCGGCCGAAGTAAAACTTCGCTGGGGCGGCGCGACCCCGGCCTCGCGACAGCGAAATCCGGCGATCATTGCAGACGCGCGCCAGTGAATACAGCTTCAAGTTGCGGCGGGAGGCGTTTGGTTACCTCGCGTGATCGGCGCGGCGCGTGGAAGGTTGCATCGCGCAGGGCGCCGGCCGCGGGGGATCTGCTGGATCTCGCCTGGGTTGTGCTGGCGCCGGCGCTCGCGTCATAAACCGCTTGGAAACCCGCCGGAAAAAATCGTTCGAGCGACACAACCAGAAGGGCGCTCCGCGCGTACGCGGCCGTCTCGCACGCGACGGGGCGGGTTATGGGCCCGCCCCGTCGTGGCGCTTCAGCAGCAGCGCATCACGCCGGTCCGCCCGCCGCCGCCGTAGCGGCGGTCGGTGGCGTCCCGGAAGAAGGCGGAGCGGGTCATCGGCTCCGTCTCCGGATGGGTCGCCCGGATGTGGGCGACGTAGCGGTCGTAGTCCGGTACCCCGACCATCAGATGGGCGGTCTCCCGCGCGGCCCGGCAGGCGCAGACCAGCGGGTCGAGCTTGAGGCGGACGGACTGGAGCGCCTGTCGCATCGGGTCACTCCGCCGGCGCGACGTGCGCGTCGTTGGCGGTGACGTCGTCGGATTTCAGGGCGATGAAGATCCACTTCAGCCCGAAGAACACCATGGCGATCACCACCGACATGAAGGCGATGGTGAGGCCGGCGTTGACGTAGTCGTTGAACACGATGCGGCCCATCTGCTCCACGGTCTTCGCCGGGGCGAGGATCTGGCCTCCGGCCGCCGCGTCGCCGAACTTCCGGGCGTGGGCCAGGAAGCCGATGGCGGGCGAGGGGTGAAACAGCTTCTCGGCGCCTGCGGTGAGCGTGCAGATCAGCAGCCACACCGTCGGGACGATCGTGACCCAAGCGTAGCGCTGCCGCTTCATCTTGAACAGCGCGACCGTGCACAGCATCAGGGCGATCGCCGCCAGCATCTGGTTAGAGATGCCGAACAGCGGCCACAGCGTGTTGATGCCGCCCAGCGGATCGATGACGCCCTGGTAGAGGAAGTAGCCCCAGGCGGTCACCGCGATCGCCGTGGCGATCACGTTCGCCGTCCACGACTTGGTGTCGCGGAACGACGGCACGGCGTTGCCGACGAGGTCCTGGATCATGAAGCGGCAGACGCGCGTGCCGGCGTCGACCGTGGTCAGGATGAACAGAGCCTCGAACAGGATGGCGAAGTGATACCAGAACGCCATCAGCGCCTCGCCGCCGATGAGCTGCGAGAGGATGTGCGACATGCCGACGGCGAGCGTCGGCGCGCCGCCGGCGCGGGACAGGATGGTGCTTTCGCCGACCTGCTGGGCGATCAGCGTGAGGTCGGCGCGCGTCACGAGGAAGCCCCAGGCCGAGACGGCGGCGGCGGCGCTTTCGGGCGTCGTGCCGATCAGCGCGGCCGGGCTGTTCATCGCGAAGTAGACGCCGGGGTCCAGAACCGAGGCCGCGATCAGCGCCATGATGGCGACGAAGCTCTCGGTGAGCATCGCGCCGTAGCCGATGAAGCGGGCCTGGGTTTCGTTCTCGATCAGCTTCGGCGTGGTGCCGGAGGCGATCAGCGCGTGGAAGCCCGAGACCGCGCCGCAGGCGATGGTGATGAACAGGAAGGGGAACAGCGAGCCGGCGAACACCGGGCCGGTGCCGTCGACGAACTTCGTCACCGCCGGCATCTTCACGTCCGGCATCACCACGAGGATGCCGACGGCGAGACCGACGACGGCGCCGATCTTCAGGAAGGTCGAGAGGTAGTCGCGCGGCGCGAGCAGCAGCCACACCGGGATCACCGAGGCCACGAAGCCGTAGCCGATGATCATCAGGGCGATGGCCTCGCCCTTGAAGGTGAACAGCGGCGCGAGCGTCGGGCTTTCCGCCACGTGCTGGCCGTAGACGATCGAGGCCATGAGCAGCACGACGCCGATCACCGAGATCTCGCCGACGTGGCCCGGGCGCAGGTA
This sequence comes from Methylopila sp. 73B, assembly GCF_000526315.1. Taxonomy (NCBI): domain Bacteria; kingdom Pseudomonadati; phylum Pseudomonadota; class Alphaproteobacteria; order Hyphomicrobiales; family Methylopilaceae; genus Methylopila; species Methylopila sp. 73B. Next base: position 453,675 of record NZ_JAFV01000001.1, read on the forward strand.
GCGCCCGTAAAGCCCCATGAACAGCGCGATCGGGATCGTCGCCGCGACGGTGAACATGCCCCAGGGCGAGCCCACCAGCGCCTTCACGACGACGAGCGCGAGCACCGCCAGCAGGATGATCATGATGAGCAGGATGCCGATCTGGGCGATCATGCCTGCGGTCTGGCCCATCTCCTGGCGGATGATGTCGCCGAGCGAGCGGCCGTCCCGGCGGGTCGAGAGGAACAGGACGATGAAGTCCTGCACCGCGCCGGCGAACACGACGCCGACGATGATCCACAGCGTGCCGGGCAGGTAGCCCATCTGCGCCGCGAGCACGGGGCCGACCAGCGGGCCGGCGCCGGCGATGGCCGCGAAGTGGTGGCCGAACAGCACGTATTTGTTGGTCGGAACGTAGTCGAGGCCGTCGTTCAGACGGGTCGCCGGCGTCGCGTAGCGGGGATCGAGCCGCAGCACCTTGTTCGCGATGAACAGGCCGTAATAGCGGTAGGCGACGAGGTAGCTGCAGACCGCCGCGACGACGATCCAGAGCGCGCCGATCGATTCGCCGCGGTGGAGCGCGACGGTGCCGAGCGCGAAGGCGCCGATCAGCGCGAGCGCGATCCAGGGTGCATGGGAACGTATGGCTGTCATCGGGGCCCTCCCGGCCAAGCCGCGGGCGCCATCTTTTCAATTGTTCCGCCCGCTAACGTTCTTTCCTTAATCCCATCCGCAGCGGTACGTAAACGCCGCGCAGCCCGCGTCCCCCGAAATAAGCTGTCCCGTTGAAGACGGATGCGCGCCTGTGCTCCTAAGGCTATGTTCGCGCTTGCGGACGCCCGGAGGTCCGCGCACCTGGACAGACAATGCTCGACAAGCTGGATTTCCTTCTCGCCCTCGCACAGGAGCGGCATTTCGGGCGCGCCGCCGAGACCTGCGGCGTCACCCAACCCACGCTGTCCGCCGGCGTGAAGCAGCTCGAGGACGCGCTCGGCGTGCGGCTCGTCGAGCGCGGCTCGCGCTTCCACGGCTTCACGCCCGAGGGGCAGCGCGCGCTGGAATGGGCGCGCCGCATCGTCGGCGACGCCCGCGCCATGCGCCAGGACATCGACGCGCTGAAGCGCGGCGTCGTGGGGCACCTGCGGATCGCGGTGATCCCGACCGCGCTGCCGATGGTGGCGCAACTCACTACGCCCTACCGCGCGCAGCACCCCGACGTCCGCTTCACGATCCTGAGCAGCACCTCGCTCGACATCGGCGCCGCGCTCGACAATCTCGAGGTCGACGCCGGCATCACCTATCTCGACAACGAGCCGCTGGGCCGGGTGTCCGTGACACCGATCTGGCGGGAGGGCTACCGCCTCATCACCGCCGCCGACGGCGAGTTCGGCGCGCGGGAGACGGTCACCTGGCGCGACGTCGGCCGGCTGCCGCTCTGCCTGCTGACGCCGGACATGCAGAACCGCCGGATCGTCGAGACGCTTTTGCGCGAGGCCGGCGCTTCGCCTTCGCCGACGCTCGAATCGAACGATACGGTCGTCCTGCTCAGCCATGTCCGCACCGGCGCCTGGTCGAGCGTGCTGCAGCAGAGCTTCACCGACGTCATGGGCCTGCCGCCCAACATCCGGTCGATCCCGATCGTCGACCCGGAGGTGGTGCACACGGTGGGGCTGGTGGTGCCGCATCGCGACCCGACGACGCCGGCCACCACGGCCCTGGTCGCCACGGCGAAGGCGCTCGCCGCGCGGCTTGCGTCAGTGTAGCCGGATACCGCTTTTTGGGCGCGCCGCGTCGCGTGCCCGATAGGAATGTTCTATCGCGTAACGGAACACGCCCATTGATGCGGGAGGGAGAAGGACCCACTCTTTAGAACAACAAGAATTCAATATGGAGGATGCGCGGACCATGACGACGGGTCATATCGTCTCAGGATCGCGCCATGCGCACGAAGCGTGGTCGCCGACCCGAGGACGCGAGATCATCGCGGACCACCTGCCGCTCGAAGGAGCGACGCTGCCCATCCTGCACGCCTTGCAGGAGACCTTCGGCTACGTGCCGCAGGACGCGATCCCCTTGATCGCCGACGCGATGAACCTGTCGCGCGCCGAGGTGCACGGCACCTTCACCTTCTACCATGATTTCCGGCACGAGCCGGCGGGCAAGCACGTGGTCAAGATCTGCGTCGCCGAGGCCTGCCAGGCCGCCGGCGGCCACGTCACGTCGGCGAAGGTCGGCGAGGCGCTGGACTGCGCCTACGGCGAGACCCGCGCCGACGGCCAGGTCACGCTCGAGCCCATCTACTGCCTCGGCCTGTGCGCCTGCGCGCCTGCGGCCATGGTGAACGGCCGCCTGATCGGCCGGCTCGACGACGAGGCGATCGACGAGATCGCCGCGGAGGTGCGCTCATGACGGCCCGCATTTACGTTCCCTGCGACGCCGCGGCGGTCGCGCTCGGCGCCGACAAGGTCGCCAAGACCTTCGCCGACGCCTTCGCGGCGCGCGGCCTTGACGTCCAGATCGTCCGCAACGGCTCGCGCGGCATGTTCTGGCTCGAGCCGCTGGTCGAGGTGGTGACCCCCTTCGGCCGCCGCGTCGGCTACGGCCCGGTCAAGCCGCGCGACGTCGACGCGCTGATCGACGGCGGGCTGCTCGAAGGGCAGGGCGGTCCGCTCTATCTCGGCAACGTCGAGAAGATCCCGTTCTTCGCCAAGCAGGAGCGCTTCACCTTCAAGCGCGTCGGCCTGACCGACCCGGTCTCGCTCGACGACTACCTCGCCCACGACGGCTACAAGGGCCTCGAGCGCGCCATCGCGATCGGCCCGTCCGAGACCGTCGAGCAGGTGTTCGAGAGCGGCCTGCGCGGCCGCGGCGGCGCCGGCTTCCCGACCGGCATCAAGTGGCGCACCGTCGCCGCCTGCGCGCCGGGCAAGAAGTACATCGTCTGCAACGCCGACGAGGGCGACAGCGGCACTTTCGCCGACCGCATGATCATGGAGGGCGACCCCTTCCAGCTGATCGAGGGCATGACGATCGCCGGCGTCGCGGTGGGCGCGGACAAGGGCTACGTCTACTGCCGCTCCGAATATCCGCACGCCGTCGCCGCCATGAACAAGGCGGTCGCCGCGGCGCGCAAGGCCGGCTACCTCGGCTCCCGCATCGCAGGCTCCGAGTACGACTTCGACATGGAGATCCGCGTCGGGGCGGGGGCCTACGTCTGCGGCGAGGAGACCTCGCTGCTCGAGAGCCTCGAGGGCCGCCGCGGCCTCGTCCGGGCCAAGCCGCCGCTGCCGGCCCACAAGGGTCTGTTCGGCAAGCCGACGGTGATCAACAACGTCATCTCGCTGGCCTCCGTGCCCTTCATCATGGCCGAGGGCGCCAAGGCCTACGCCGACGTCGGCTTCGGCCGGTCGCGCGGCACCATGCCGATCCAGCTCGCCGGCAACGTCAAGTACGGCGGCCTCTACGAGATCGCCTTCGGCGTCACGCTGGGCGAACTGGTCGAGGAGGTCGGCGGCGGCACGTTCACCGAGCGCCCGGTGCGCGCGGTGCAGGTCGGCGGCCCGCTCGGCGCCTACTTCCCCCGCGAGCTGTTCGACACGCCGTTCGACTACGAGGCCTTCGCCAAGAAGGACGGCCTGATCGGCCACGGCGGGATCGTGATCTTCGACGACAGCGTCGACATGGCCAAGCAGGCCCGCTTCGCGATGGAGTTCTGCTCGGTCGAGAGCTGCGGCAAGTGCACGCCCTGCCGCATCGGCTCCACCCGCGGCGTCGAGGTGATGGACAAGATCATAGCCGGCGTCGAGCGCGAGAAGAACCTCGCGATCCTGGAAGACCTCTCCCACACGATGAAACTGGGCTCGCTGTGCGCTCTCGGCGGCTTCACTCCCTATCCCGTGATGAGCGCGCTCACCCACTTCCCCGAAGATTTCGGCCGCGGCGCGATGCCGTTGGCCGCCGAGTGAGGAGGAACTGATGTCCCTCGTCCATGAGACCGACTACGGCACCCCGCTTTCCAACTCCCAGAAGATGGTGACGCTCACCATCGACGGCGAAAGGATCACGGTGCCCGAAGGCACTTCGATCATGCGCGCCGCGATGGAGGCCGGAAACGCCATTCCGAAGCTCTGCGCCACCGACAGCGTCGAGGCCTACGGCTCCTGCCGCCTGTGCCTCGTCGAGATCGAGGGCCGCGGCGGCACGCCGGCGTCCTGCACCACCCCGGCCATGGACGGCCTGGTGGTGAAGACCCAGACCCCGCGGCTGAAGCAGCTCCGCAAGGGCGTGATGGAGCTCTACATCTCCGATCACCCGCTCGACTGTCTCACCTGCTCCGCCAACGGCGACTGCGAGCTGCAGGAGCAGGCGGGCGTCGTCGGCCTGCGCGAGGTGCGTTACGGCTACGAGGGCGACAACCACCTCGTCTCCAAGAAGGACGAGTCGAACCCGTACTTCACCTACGACCCGTCGAAGTGCATCGTCTGTTCGCGCTGCGTCCGCGCCTGCGAGGAGGTGCAGGGCACCTTCGCGCTGACGATCTCGGGCCGCGGCTTCGAGAGCCGCGTGTCGGCCGGCATGAACGAGCCGTTCCTGCAGTCCGAATGCGTGTCCTGCGGCGCCTGCGTGCAGGCCTGCCCGACCGCGACGCTGCAGGAGAAGTCGGTCATCGAGATCGGCACGCCGGAGCACTCCGTCGTCACCACCTGCGCCTATTGCGGCGTCGGCTGCTCCTTCAAGGCCGAGATGCGCGGCGACGAGCTCGTGCGCATGGTCCCCTGGAAGGACGGCAAGGCGAACCACGGCCACTCCTGCGTCAAGGGCCGCTTCGCCTATGGCTACGCCAGCCACAAGGAGCGGATCCTCAAGCCGATGATCCGCGCCAAGATCACCGATCCGTGGCGTGAGGTGTCGTGGGAGGAGGCGATCGAATACACCGCCTCCGAGTTCAAGCGCATCCAGGGCAAGTACGGCCGCTCGTCGATCGGCGGCATCACCTCCTCGCGCTGCACCAACGAGGAGACCTACCTCGTCCAGAAGCTGGTGCGCGCCGGCTTCGGCAACAACAACGTCGACACCTGCGCCCGCGTCTGCCACTCGCCGACCGGCTACGGCCTGAAGACGACCTACGGCACCTCGGCCGGCACGCAGGACTTCGACTCGGTCGACGACAGCGACGTGATCTTCGTGATCGGCGCCAACCCGACCGACGGCCATCCGGTGTTCGCGAGCCGCATGAAGAAGCGGCTGCGCGACGGCGCCCGGCTGATCGTGGCGGACCCCCGCAGGATCGACCTGGTGAAGAGCCCGCACATCCGCGCGGACTACCACCTGCCGCTGAAGCCCGGCACCAACGTCGCGCTGGTCACCGCGATGGCCCACGTCATCGTCACCGAGGGCCTGATCGACGAGGCCTTCGTCCGCGAGCGCGGCGACCTGGAGACCTTCCAGGACTGGGCGGCCTTCGTCTCCGAGGAGCGGCATTCGCCCGAGGCGACCGAGAGCACCACCGGCGTGCCGGCGAACAGGGTGCGCGGCGCGGCGCGGCTCTACGCCACCGGCGGCGACGCGGCGATCTACTATGGCCTCGGCGTCACCGAGCACAGCCAGGGCTCGACCACCGTTATGGCGATCGCGAACCTCGCCATGGCGACCGGCAACATCGGCCGGCGCGGCGTCGGCGTGAACCCGCTGCGCGGCCAGAACAACGTGCAGGGCTCCTGCGACATGGGCTCGTTCCCGCACGAGTACCCGGGCTATCGCCACGTCTCCGAAGACGGCGTGCGCGAGATGTTCGAGACGCTGTGGGGCGTGCCGCTGGACCCGGAGCCGGGCCTGCGGATCCCGAACATGCTGGACGCGGCCGTCGACGGCACGTTCAAGGGCCTCTACGTGCAGGGCGAGGACATCGCCCAGTCCGATCCGGACACCTATCACGTCACCTCCGGCCTCGCGGCCATGGAGTGCGTGGTGGTGCAGGACCTGTTCCTGAACGAGACCGCGAATTACGCCCACATCTTCCTGCCGGGGTCGTCGTTCCTCGAGAAGGACGGCACCTTCACCAACGCCGAGCGCCGCATCCAGCGCGTGCGCAAGGTGATGGCCCCGAAGGCGGTCTACGCCGACTGGGAGGTGACGCTGCTCATCGCCAAGGCCATGGGCTACGAGATGGACTACAGCCATCCGTCCGAGATCATGGACGAGATCGCCGCCTCCACCCCGAGCTTCGCCGGCGTCTCGTTCGCGGCGCTCGAGGAGAAGGGCTCGGTCCAGTGGCCGTGCAACGAGGAGGCGCCGGACGGCACCCCGATCATGCACATCGGCCACTTCGTCCGCGGCAAGGGCAACTTCGTCATCACCGAATACGTCGGCACCGACGAGAAGGTGGGGCCGCGGTTCCCGCTGCTGCTCACCACCGGCCGCATCCTCAGCCAGTACAACGTCGGCGCGCAGACCCGCCGCACGGAGAACTCGCGCTGGCACGAGGAGGACCGGCTGGAGATCCACCCGGTGGACGCCGAGGATCGCGGCGTGCGCGACGGCGACTGGGTGGCGCTGCGCAGCCGCGCCGGCGAGACGAGCCTCCGAGCTCTGATCACCGACCGCGTGGCGCCGGGCGTGGTCTACACCACGTTCCACCACCCGAACACGCAGGCCAACGTCATCACCACGGACTTCTCGGACTGGGCGACCAACTGCCCCGAGTACAAGGTGACGGCGGTGCAGGTGTCGCCCTCGAACGGCCCGAGCGCCTGGCAGGAGGGCTACGAAGAGCACTCCGATCTCAGCCGCCGGATCCTGCCGGTCGCGGCGGAGTAAGACGCTCGTCATCCCGGACGACGCCGCAAGGCGTCGATCCGGGATCGTTTTCCGGACGAGACGCTCTTATCTGCGGACGATCCCGGCTCTGCGCTTCGCTCCGGCCGGGATGACGCGAGACCAAATGACCTCCCCTCCACCCCCCATCGTTCGCATCTCCCGCGCCGTCTGGCGCGACGGGACCCTGCGCGAGACGTCGGAGCGGGCGACGCCGGCGGAGACGCCGATCGCGCTGGTCTACGACGGCGGCACGCAGGCGGTGATGATGGCCTCGCCGACCGACGTCGAGGATTTCGCGATCGGCTTCAGCCTGACCGAGGGCATCGTCGGCTCGTCCGCCGAGATCGAGAGCCTCGAGGTCGTGGACCAGGGCATCGGGCTGGAAGCCCGGATGTGGCTCTCCAAGGACCTTGGCCGTTCGCTCAGCGCCCGCCGCCGGAGCCTCGCCGGCCCGACGGGCTGCGGCCTCTGCGGCATCGACAGCCTGGAGCAGGCGGTGAAGCCCGCGCGCCGGGTCTCCGCCGAGGCGGTCTTCACGGCGACGGACGTGCACGCGGCGCTCGAGGCGCTGTCGCGGGCGCAGACGCTGAACTTCGCCACCCGCGCGGTCCACGGCGCCGGCTTCTACCGGCCGGGGCAGGGCCTCGTCGCCGCGCGCGAGGACGTCGGCCGCCACAATGCGCTCGACAAACTCGCCGGCCATCTCGCCCGCGCGGGCGAGGACGCGGCGACCGGCTTCGTGGCGCTCACCAGCCGCGTCTCGGTCGAGATGATCCAGAAGGCCTCCGTGATCGGCGTCGGCCTCGTGGTGGCGGTCTCCGCCCCGACGGCGCTCGGCGTGCGCATGGCGGAGGAGGCCGGGATCACGCTGGCCGCCATCGCCCGCGGCGACGGCTTCGAAGTCTTCACCCACCCCCATCGCATCGTCGCGGACACGGCGCCGGAGAGCGCCGTCCGCCTGAGCTGAGGAAACCGCCATGGCCCACGCCCATGAAGCCCGTCCGGGCGTCCCCGAGATCGAGGGCCGCGAGCACAAGAGCACGCTCGACCGCCTGATCTACATGGCGAACCAGATCGGCTGGTTCTTCAACAGCCAGCCCGAAGCCAAGCGCGTGCCCGGCCTCGTCGACCACATCCAGCACTTCTGGGACCCGCGCATGAAGAGCGAGATCTTCGAGCACGTGGGCAACGGCGGTTCCGGCCTCGAGCCGGTTCCGCTGGAGGCGCTCAAGGTGCTGAAGGCCGCCCATGACGGGAAGCGACCCACCCGGGGCGAGGCGGAGCGCGTCCCGACGGCCGAGCCGCGCACGGGCGAGGCGCCGCTCGAAGTGACCGAGAACGGCCGCGGCTGATCCTTACGGGGTCCGAAGCTCGCGCCCGTGTCCCGGACGTGATCCGGACTACGGGCGCGCGGCGCGTCTCAGTAAAGCGCAAGGGTCGCGCGCCGCATCGGCGAAGACCTGCGTCGGCTTCACGCTTACCTCTAGGAGGCGCGCCACCGTTACCTCGCGCCGCAAAGAAAGTGGCCATTCGGCTACAATCTTTTCGTCGCGTTTGTTTCTAAGCATTTCCACGTAGCTCTTTCGGGCCCGGGATCCGCAATAAGCGGTGACTTGGTCCCGGAGACTTACGATGCGACTCATGCCGCCTCTCGCCGCCGTCGTCCTCGCGAGCGGTCTCGCCGCCTGCGTGAACCATCCGCCGCTCGTCGAGCGCGCGTCCTATGTAGACAAGGTCGACGTCTCGGTCCGTCCTACCGTCAACTCGACGACGCTCGCGGAGGTGGTGCGGCAGCGCATGCGCGGGCAAGCGGGGCGCTTCGGCCGTACGGGCGCGCCGAAGGACATCCAGGTCGCGGTCACAAACCTGCACTACAAGGATCCGGCGCTCTCGCTGCTGATCGGCGACGCCAACCACATCGCCGCGCACGTGAGCGTCCGCGACGCGCAGAGCGGCAAGTCGCACGGCGAGTTCGACGTGACGGCGATGGACAACGCCGCCATCAACGGCGTGATCGGGGCGGCGATGGCGGCCACCCAGGACAAGGCCGAGGTCGACCGCGCGCTCGCCAACGGCCTTGCGCGCAACGTGCTGGAGCGGGTCTACGGCACCGACGTCTCGAAGCAGGTGTTCGCGCAGCCCTACGCCGAGCCGGTCGAGACGGCGCCCGCCGCCGCGCCCGCGGCGGTTCCCGCGGCTCCGAAGGCGGCTCCGGCCAAGCCCAAGGAGCCTAAGACGGCGATGGTCGAGGCTCCGGGCGCCCGCTGACGGCCGCGCCGCCTCGATCCATTGTCGACGTTGCGGCGCAACAGGCCGCGGGGTACGCCGTCCTGACGATCCTCAAGACGGCGGAGCCTCGGGCGGACATGAAGGACATCGTAGCGGAGCTCGAGCAGCGCCGGGCGACCGCCCGGCTCGGCGGCGGTCAGAAGCGGATCGACGCCCAGCACGCGCGCGGCAAGCTCACGGCGCGCGAACGGCTCGAGATCCTGCTCGATCCGGGCTCGTTCGAAGAATACGACATGTTCGTCCAGCACCGCTCCCATGACTTCGGCATGGAGAAGCAGACCATCCCGGGCGACGGCGTCGTCACCGGCTGGGGCACGGTCAACGGCCGCAAGGTTTTCGTGTTCGCCAAGGACTTCACGGTGTTCGGCGGCTCGCTCAGCGAGACCCACGCCCAGAAGATCATCAAGATCCAGGACATGGCGATCCGCAACCGGGCGCCGATCATCGGCCTGTTCGACGCCGGCGGCGCGCGCATCCAGGAGGGCGTCGCGGCGCTCGGCGGCTACGGCGAGGTGTTCCAGCGCAACGTCCTGGCCTCGGGCGTCATCCCGCAGATCTCGCTGATCATGGGCCCCTGCGCCGGCGGCGACGTCTACTCGCCCGCGATGACCGACTTCATCTTCATGGTGCGCGACCGCTCCTACATGTTCGTCACCGGGCCGGACGTGGTGAAGACCGTCACCAACGAGACGGTGACCTCGGAGGAGCTCGGCGGCGCCAAGGTCCACACCACCAAGTCCTCGATCGCCGACGGCGCCTACGACAACGACGTCGACGCGCTGATCGAGATGCGCCGGCTGATGGACTTCCTGCCGGGCAACAACAAGGAGGGCGCGCCGGAGTGGCCGTCCTTCGACGATCCCGAGCGCTACGATCCCTCGCTCGACACGCTGATCCCGGACAACCCGAACAAGCCCTACGACATCAAGGAGCTGATCCTGAAGACGGTCGACGAGGGCGACTTCTTCGAGATCCAGGCCGAGTTCGCCAAGAACATCGTCACCGGCTTCGGCCGCATGGACGGCCGCACTGTGGGCTTCGTCGCGAACCAGCCGATGGTGCTCGCCGGCGTGCTGGACAGCGACGCCTCCCGCAAGGCGGCGCGGTTCGTCCGCTTCTGCGACTGCTTCGAGATCCCGATTGTCACCTTCGTCGACGTGCCCGGCTTCCTGCCGGGAACCGCGCAGGAGTACGGCGGTCTCATCAAGCACGGCGCCAAGCTGCTGTTCGCCTACGCGGAGGCCACTGTGCCGAAGGTCACCGTCATCACCCGCAAGGCCTTCGGCGGCGCCTACGACGTCATGGCGTCGAAGCATCTGCGCGGCGACGTGAACTACGCCTGGCCCTCGGCCCAGATCGCCGTGATGGGCGCCAAGGGCGCGGTCGAGATCATCTTCCGCGGCGCCGACGCCGAGGGCATCGCCGCCAAGACGAAGGAGTACGAGGACCATTTCCTCACGCCCTTCATCGCGGCCGAGCGCGGCTACATCGACGAGGTCATCAAGCCCCGCTCGACCCGCCGCCGGGTGGCGCGGGCGCTCGCCATGCTGCGCGGCAAGCGCCTCGAGAACCCCTGGAAGAAGCACGACAACATCCCGCTCTGAGCTGACCTCGAGCTGCTGGACGAAGGAAAAAGGCCCGCGGCCGGGTTCGGCGCGGGCCTTTTCGCGTTCCCCCGATCCCCCGGCAGGGCTTGCTTGTCCCGCTTTGAAACGGGGGAGGGGGAATGTGATTAACGCGATCTCGCCAATTTTAACGTTTCGTTAACTTTCGACTCGATTCGCGCGCCCGTTAACGGCTCATTAGCTATGAGCGAGCGGGTGGACCTGTCACGTCCGAGCCTTGCGCCCCCACAAGGGGCGCGCGGCCCCGTCTCTCGCTCGTGTGGCGGTTGAGGCGAGGTACGATCATGGTCGCATTGGATGCAGCATCCGGCGGCGGCGCACGCGAAAGCGCGCTGTCCCACCCGAAGGCGGGGATCAAGGTCGGCGGGCCCGACGCGCTCTGGAAGCGCCTGGAATACGGCACGCTGATCGGCGGCATGGGCTTCGGCGCCATGCTCGGCGTGTGGTGGATGTTCACGCATGAGATGACGTGGATCGAGTGGACCTCGCTCGGCGTCGGCTACGTGATCATCAACGTCGGCGTCGGCATGGGCTACCATCGCTACTTCACCCACCGCAGCTTCGAGACCTCGACGCCGATGCGCTACGCGATCGGCATCCTGGCGCAGCTCTGCTGCCAGGGCTCGGTGCTGCGCTGGGTCGCCGACCACCGCCGCCACCATGCCCACGCCGACCAGTGCGGCGACGTCCACAGCCCCGTCGTTGACGGCCTCTGCAACAACGAAGGCACGCTGAAGGGCCTGTTCCACAGCCACATCGGCTGGCTGGCGGACTCCACCACGACCGACCTCGACGTCTTCGCCCGCGACCTGCAGCAGGACCCGGTGATCATGTGGTGCCATCGCACCCGCTGGTTCTGGGCCTTCGTCTCCATGGCCGGCGCGCCGTTCCTGTTCGGCTACGCCTTCGGCGGCCTGGAGCACGGGATCGGGTCCATGCTGGTGGGCGGCTTCCTGCGGACCTTCCTGTTCCTCAACATCGTGCTGGCGGTGAACTCGATCGGGCACACCTTCGGGTCCGAGCGGTTCGACAACCACAGCCACGCCAAGAACAACTGGATCCTGGCGCTGCTGACCTTCGGCGACGGCTGGCACAACAACCACCACAAGCACCCACGCAACGCCTACGCCGGCCTCGCCTGGTACGAGATCGACGTCAACGGCTACATCATCTCGGGCCTCGAGAAGCTCGGGCTGGTGTGGAACGTGGTGCGCGTGCCCAACGCCCGGGCGGACTGAGCGCTCCCCTATGCGCGGCGGCGCGGCCCGGGTCTGGCGCCCGCGCGCCCCGCTTTCGCATCCCTTCGCAGTCGCGGTAGTGTGACGCCGTCACGACCGTCGGGTCGGCTAGGGCGTCACGCGTATGCTTGTTCTGATCGTCGCCATCGGCACCTATGGCGACGTGCTGCCCTTCATCGCCGCCGGCGCGGAGCTGGTGCGCCGCGGCCACGAGGTCGCGCTGTGCGCGCCGGCGCCGTTTGGCGACGCGGCGCGGCGCGCGGGCCTCGACTTCGCGCCCGCCATGAGCGCCGCGGAGTACGAGAAGCGCTTCGGGCATCCGACGTTCTGGACGCCATGGCGCGGCGCGCGGCGGCTGTTCCGGCAGGCGGCGCGGTCGCTGCCCGAGACCTACCGCTTCGTCGCCGAACGCCGCCGGCCGGGCGAGACGGTCGTGGTCGGCTCGACGCTGGCCATCGGCGCCCGGGTGGCCTTCGACGCCTTCGGCGACCCGCTCATTTCCGTCCACCTCTCGCCGCTGACGATCCAGACCCGGCACGACGCGCCCCGCACGCCCGGCCTGCCCATGCCGCGCTGGCTCCATGCCGGCCTGAAGTGGGAGCTGCAGCTCGGGTCCGACGCCTACTTCGTCAATCCCGTCGTCCTGCCGCGCCTCAACGCGTTCCGCGCCACGCTCGGCCTCGGGCCGGTGCAGCGGCTGCGCTACTGGTGGAACTCGCCGGTGCGAGTCGCGGCGATGTTTCCAGCGTGGTTCCATCCCGCCCAGCCCGACTGGCCGGCGCAGACCGTGCAGATCGGCTTCCCCGAGGCCGGCCGCGAAGGCGGCGAGGCGAGGGGGCTCGATCCCGCGCTGGAGGCCTTTCTGGCCGCAGGCGAGCCGCCGGTGCTGGTGACATTCGGTTCGACCCGGCGCGACACCGAGCGGCTCTACCGCGTCGCGATCGCCGCCTGCGCGCGCCTCGGCCGCCGCTGCCTCGCGCTGTCCCAGACGCCGATCGAGGACGGCGGCGAGGGGCGCGCGGACGTCCATGTCGCCCGCTACGCGCCCTTGCCGGAGGTGCTGCCGCGCTGCGCCGCGATCGTCCACCACGGCGGCGTCGGCACCATGGCGCAGGCCTTCGCGGCGGGCGCGCCCCAGCTTGTCGCGCCGCTCGCCTTCGACCAGGCCGACCATGCGGTCCGCGTCGCGAAGCTCGGCTGCGGCGCGGCGTTCCGCACCGGCTGGTTCGACGAGCGTCGGGCGGCGCGGCTTCTCGGCGCGCTGCTCCGTTCCGAGCGGGTGCGCGCCCGCTGCGCGGAGGTCGCCGCCGCCTGCGACGGACCGGGCGCGCTGGGGCGGCTCTGCGACGAGATCGAGAGCCTCGCCCCCGCGCGCGCAGCGTGAGGGCGGCCGGACCTTCGCCCTTAGTGTGTGTGGACGCTCGATGCTGCGGCGCCTAAGAACGTGACAAGTTCTCGCCCGCCGGTCCTTCGGGAGTCCCGATCTCGATGTTCAAGAAAATCCTCATCGCCAACCGCGGCGAGATCGTCTGCCGCGTGATCAAGACGGCGCGCCGCATGGGGATCGCGACCGTCGCGGTCTATTCCGACGCGGACCGGGACGCGCTCCACGTCGAGATGGCGGATGAGGCGGTGCACATCGGGCCGGCCCCGGCGTCGCAGTCCTATCTCGTGATCGAGAAGATCATCGCGGCCTGCAAGCAGACCGGCGCCGAGGCGGTCCACCCCGGCTACGGCTTCCTGTCCGAGCGCGCGGCCTTCGCCGAGGCGCTCGCGGCGGAGGGCATCGTGTTCATCGGGCCGAACCCGCACGCGATCGAAGCCATGGGCGACAAGATCGAGTCGAAGAAGGCGGCGGCCGCGGCCAACGTCTCGACCGTGCCCGGCAACCTCGGCGTCATCGAGAGCGCCGAGGAGGCGGTCCGGATCGCCGACGAGATCGGCTATCCCGTGATGATCAAGGCCTCGGCCGGCGGCGGCGGCAAGGGCATGCGCATCGCCCACTCCGCCGACGATGTGGCGGAGGGCTTTCGCGCGTCGAAGTCGGAGGCCAAGTCCTCCTTCGGCGACGACCGCGTCTTCATCGAGAAGTTCATCGTCAACCCGCGCCACATCGAGATCCAGGTGCTGGGCGACAAGCACGGCAACGTCGTCTACCTCGGCGAGCGCGAATGCTCGATCCAGCGCCGCAACCAGAAGGTCGTCGAGGAGGCGCCGTCGCCGCTGCTCGACGAGGCCACCCGCCGCGCCATGGGCGAGCAGTCGGTCGCGCTGGCGAAGGCCGTCGGCTACGACTCGGCTGGAACGGTGGAGTTCGTCGCGGGGCAGGACAAGTCGTTCTACTTCCTCGAGATGAACACCCGCCTGCAGGTGGAGCACCCCGTGACCGAGCTCGTCACCGGCGTCGATCTCGTCGAGCAGATGATCCGTGTCGCCTACGGCGAAAAGCTCGCGATCACCCAAGGCGACGTGAAGCTCACCGGCTGGGCGGTGGAGAGCCGCATCTACGCCGAGGACCCCTACCGCAACTTCCTGCCGTCGATCGGCCGGCTCAAGACCTACCGGCCGCCGGTCGAGGAGAGCGCGGGCGGGATCACGGTGCGCAACGACACCGGCGTCACCGAAGGCGGCGAGATCTCGATCCACTACGATCCGATGATCGCGAAGCTCATCACCCATGGGCCGGACCGCCTGACCGCCATCAAGGCGCAGGCGGACGCGCTGGACGCTTTCGCGATCGACGGCATCCAGCACAACATCCCCTTCCTCACCGCGCTCATGGAGCATCCGCGCTGGCAGGAAGGCCGGCTCTCCACCGGCTTCATCGCCGAGGAGTTTCCGGACGGCTTCGCGCCGGCCAAGCCCGACGGCGAGATCGCGGCGACGCTGGTCGCGGTCGCCGCCCAGATCGACTGGCTGACCATGGAGCGTCGGCGCGCGATCTCGCACCAGCTGCGGCGCGGCGCGGCGACCAAGGAGATGCTCCGCACCATCCTGCTCGACGGCGCCCCCACCCGCGTGGAGACGCGGCCACATGGCGACGCGGTGGCGGTGAGCGTGATCGACGAGGCGGGCGGCGAGGCCAGGACCTACCGTGTCGCGACCGACTGGAAGCCGGGCGAGCCGGTGTGGCGCGGCGAGATCGACGGCAAGCCGGTCTCCGTGCAGGTGCGCAAGCACCCGCCCGCGGGCTGGGACCTCGCCCACCGCGGCGTCTCGGTCGTCGCCCGCATCCACGGCGCCCGCATCGCCGAGCTGCTGTCGATGATGCCGGAACGCCAGGTCGCCGACACCTCCAAGCTGCTGCTCTGCCCGATGCCGGGCCTCGTGGTCTCGATCGCGGTGGAGGAGGGCCAGGAGGTCAAGGCGGGCGAGATCCTCGCCGTCGTCGAGGCCATGAAGATGGAAAACGTCCTCCGCGCCGAACGCGACGGCAAGATCGCCAAGATCAACGCCAAGCCCGGCGACAGCCTGGCGGTGGACGCGGTGATCCTCGAGCTGGAATGAAGGCGGCGGCGAGAGCGCTTCCGCCAGCCCCTCCCGTCCTCTAACCTCGCCGCATGCCTCACTATTTCGCTTATGGCGCGAACATGTGCCGGCGGTCGATGGCCCGCCGCTGCCCGACGGCGGAGCCGGTCGGTCCCGCAGTCCTCGACGGCTGGCGGTTCGCGATCTCGCGGGACGGCTACGCCACGGTCCTGCGCGAGCCGGCGGCCGCCGCCCACGGCGTGCTGTGGCGGCTGACGGAGAAGGATCTGTGGGCGCTCGACGCCTTCGAGCGGGTCGCCATGGGGCTCTATCGCAAGGAGCGGCTGCGGGTGCGGTCTGCGGAGGGCGCGCGCGGCGCGATCGTCTACGTCTCGCGCCACGTCCAGCCGGGGATCGCGGTCTCCGGCTACATGAGCGAGATGGTGATCCCGGCGGCGGTCGAATGGGGGCTGCCCGAGCCCTATCTGGCCGAGCTCAGGCGGTTCTCGTCCGGCGCGCGGGGCGGGCCGGCGGCGCAGGGAGGGTTTCGATGACGGACGTCGCGGCGGAGATCGTGGTCACCGGGCGCGTGCAGGGCGTCGGCTACCGCGCCTGGGCGCGCAGCAACGCCAACGGGCTCGGGTTGCGTGGGCTGGTCCGCAACCGCGCGGACGGCTCGGTGCAGGCGCAGATCGCAGGCCCCGAGGAGCGGATCGCGGCCTTCGCCGCAGCCTGCCGGGCGGGGCCGACCGAGGCGAAGGTCGAGCGCGTGGAGCGCCGGGCGGCGACGCTCGACGCCATTCCCGAGGGCGCCCGCGTCGAGATCGCGCCCGACGCTTGAGCTATCCTATCTCTTGTCCCGGCGAACGCCGGGACCCAGACGCTCGGACCCTTCCGTAAGTGGCTCCCAGCCGTCGCGCGTGGTCTTGGCACGCAGGCGGATCTGGGTCCCGGCTTTCGCCGGGACAAGAGGGCGAGGATTCGGAGCTCAGGCCCCCGAAAGCGCGATCGTCTCCACCCGTCGGGTGGGGCCGAACACCTCTTCAAAAGTCTCCTGCAGCGCCATGTCGACCTCGGTCATGCTCACCACCCGGCCGAGGTCGGCGAGGCTCGTCACGCCCTGGTCGCGCACGCCGCAGGGCACGATGCCGGCGTAGTGGCCGAGGTCCGGCTCCACGTTCAGGCTCACGCCGTGAAAGGTCGTCCAGCGCCGCACGCGCACGCCGATGGCGGCGATCTTGTCCTCCGACTGGGCCCCGCGGTCGGGCCGGCGCACCCAGACGCCGACGCGGTCCTCGCGGCGCTCGCCGCGCACGCCGAATCGGTCGAGCGCCGCGATCAGCCAGGCCTCCAGCGCCGCGACGTAGCGGCGCACGTCGGGCCCGCGGCGGTGGAGATCGAGCATCACATAGGCGATGCGCTGGCCGGGGCCGTGGTAGGTGTACTGACCGCCGCGCCCCGTCGCGAACACCGGCAGGCGGTCGGGCTGCACCAGGTCGGCTGCGTCCGCGCCGGTGCCGGCGGTGTAGAGCGGCGGGTGCTCCAGCAGCCAGACGAGCTCGTTCGCGCTCCCCTCGGCGATCGCGGCGGCGCGCGCCTCCATGGCGGCGACGGCGGCGGGGTAGTCCACGAGCGCGTCGCTCACGAGCCAATCGACCGGAGCCGCGTCGTCCGGCGCGGGCAGCCGTGCGGCGAGGCCGTCGCGCAGGCCGGAGGGGGGACGCTCAACCATGCGTTAACCACGACTGTGTTGCACTTCAGGGGGCCGGCCGGCGTATCGGCCGCAGCCGCCCCCCGGAGACGTTTCGTGCCGCGCATCGACGAGGTCAACCTCGAGCTCACCATCGTGCTCGGCGCGGCGAAGATGCCGATCCATCAGCTGCTGCGCATGGGCCGCGGCGCGGTGATCGAGCTGACCACCGAGGACGACGACGCGGTGACCATTCTCGCCAACGACCACCCGATCGCGCGGGGCTCCGTGTTCGTCAACGGCGACCGTATCGGCGTGGAGATCACCTCCATGATCACGCGCGACCAGAAGGGCCGGACCGACCGCCTCACGCCCGCGCCGGAGCCCGTCGCCACGGCGGCGTGAGGGGGTTCCGCCCGGGCGGTTTGTCCACAGCCGCGCGCCGGACGCGAAACCCGGCCGATCGCCCTTGTGGAGCCGACATCGATTTGTTATCAGCACCGCCGTCGCGGTCGTGGCGGAACTGGTAGACGCGCAGCGTTGAGGTCGCTGTGGGGCAACCCGTGGAAGTTCGAGTCTTCTCGACCGCACCAGACATACTGGTCGCACAATCTACCTCATGCGATCGCAAAAGACCCCGGAAGCCCAGCTTCCGGGGTCTTTTGATTCGTGCGGCGGCCGTCGCGCTCGAAAGCCGACCTCAGGTGCGCGTCACCGTCAGCCGGACGCTGCCGCTGTTGTTGTCGTAGGTCTGCCAGGTGTCGTTGGCGAAGCAGTAGAGGTAGCCGGAGGCGCGCGGCGTGAAGGTCGCCTTCGCGCCGATCAGGAAGGTCTCGTGCTGCAGGATCATCGGCTTCGCCTCCCGCCGCAGGGGCCGTCCGATCTCCTTGCCGCCTTCGTCGATCCACGCGCCGCTCGCGACGACGCCGACGAGCGCGAACCAGCCGAAGGCGTCCTCGCGCTTCGTCAGCCAGAAGTCCGCCTGCTGGTTGCCGGTCAGCGTCTTGTAGAGCTGCTCGGCCTGGCCCCAGCCGGCGAGCAGCGCGTGCACCGCCTCGCCGAGATGAAAGTCGCCGTCGTCCGACCCCGCCGGTCCCGAGGGAATCGACTTGTCCAGCCACTGGCCCGTCGCGGCGAAGGCGTAAGTCGCGCCCGCTTCCAGAAACAGGCCCGTGGCGTTCCAGGGCTCGCGCGCGAAGACGTCCACGGCCGCCGAGGACTTTGCGGCGGCTTTCGCCTTAGGCGCGGGTTTCGGAAGCGTGGTGGTCGGCCAGTACGAAAGCTGGGTCAGCGGCGGGTTCTCATGTCGATCCCGCGCGGAGGCGTGCAACGGCGCGGCGGCGTCGGCGAAGCTCGGGACCTCGCGCGGCCGCGACTTCAGCGTCTTGAACACGCCGGTGCGCGAATCGTGCAGCACGCCGCGCGCGTCCGGCTTGAGCTGCGCCTCGGCTCCGGCCCGGAAGGCGAGGCCCTCGGCCTTCGCCTCCGTGATCATCCAGGCGAGGGCGCCGTCGGACAGCCCGGTCTGGCCGTAACCGCCGCCGCCGTCGGCGTGGACCCCGGGAAACCAGCGCTGCGTCAGGTTCTGCTTCGGCGGCGTGTCGGACCACAGCGTCGGCGTGAAGCTCTGGCGGCGCTCGTCGATCGCGATCGCGTGGCGGGCGTGGACGACGTTCGGGCTGAGGTCGGTGTCGTGAAACTCGTAGCGCGACGGGTCGTCGATCAGGTTGAGCAGCGCCATGTCGTCGGGAATGCCGAGGGCGCCGACCGTGTCCCACACGCCGATGAAGTGGATGGGCGTCTTGCCTTTCGCGGGCTGTCCCAAGGCGACGCCCTTCAAGGGACGCGTCTTGGTGGAGGTCACGTCGTCCTTGCGCGCGCGGTAGTCGTCGAAGGCGCCGTCCACCGCGGCCCAGATCGCGTCGTCCGAGAGTCCCTCGAGGTTAAGCAAACCGCAGCGCGAGATCATCCCGCTGAGCGAGCGGACGGTGAAGGCGCCCCGGCTGAAGCCGAACAGCCAGATCCGGTCGCCGGGCTCGTAGACCTCGGCGAGCCATCGGTAGGCGCTCTTCACGTTCTTGGTCAGGCCGACGCCCGCGGCGCCGCCCGCGACCCGGGTCCACCAGCCGCCGCCGGTTCCGACGCCCGGGTGGTAGTAGCGCTTGCGGGGGTCGGGATCGGCCAGGGCGCTGTAGATCTTGTGGACGTTCGTGGCGGCCGGAAGGCCGTCGTCGACGTCGTCCGGCGTGTTCCAGGTGCCGTCGCAGCACACCACCCGATCGGTCATTTCGCGTCTCCCCCCGAGAGTTGAACGATTGAGAGCTCCAGAATGTACACGCTTTGCGTGCAACGCAAGCCGGGCTGAGCCGTCCGTTTCGTCTTCCGGTTGCCGCGCCGCGGCAGAAGACCTAAACCCCGCGAGGATCTTCCAAATCCTGCAACCGGGTTCGAGGGCGCATGATCGCTGACGTCGAAACGCGCGACCCCGAAGAGATCCCGGCCGAGACCGCGTTTCGCGACGAGGAGGGGCGGCTCTCCCACGCCTTCGTCGAAAGGGTCGCCGCGGCGATCGCGGCGGGCGACGAGGCGCGGCTCAAGGAGCTCGTCGGCGATCTCCATGAGTCTGACGTCGGCGACCTGATCGAAGCGCTGGAGCATGACGACCGGCCGAAGCTGATCGGGCTGCTCGGCAAGGCCTTCGACTTCACCGCGCTGACCGAGATCGACGAGACGGTCCGCGTCCAGCTGCTCGAGGAGCTGCCGCCGGAGACCGTCGCCGAAGGCGTCCGCCTCATCGACTCCGACGACGCGGTCTACATCTTGGAGGACCTCGACGAGGTCGACCGGACCCGCATCCTCGACCAGATGCCGGGGGCGGACCGGGTCGCGCTCACGCGCAGCCTCGACTTTCCCGAGGAGACCGCCGGCCGGCGCATGCAGACGGAGTTCGTCGCGGCGCCGCCGTTCTGGACCGTCGGCCACGTCATCGACTACCTCGCCGACACGCCCGGCCTGCCCGACACCTTCTACGAGATCTTCGTCGTCGACCCGGCCTACAAGCTGCTGGGAGCCGCGCCGCTCGACAAGCTGCTCAGGGCCCGGCGCACCTCGCTGCTCGCCGACATCCTCGACGAGAACACGCGCACGGTGCGCGCGACCGCCGACCAGGAGGAGGCGGCGCGCATGTTCGAGCGCTACAACCTCGTCTCGGCGGCCGTCCTCGACGACGCTGATCGCCTTGTCGGCGTGCTGATGGTCGACGACATCCTCGACGTCATCGAGGAGGAGGCGGACGAGGACCTCCGCGCGCTCGGCGGCGTGACCGGCGACGAAGAGATCTCGGACACCGTGCTCTACACCGCCCGCAGCCGCATTCCGTGGCTGGTGGTGAACCTCTGCACCGCGTTCCTCTCCGCGAGCGTGATCGGCCTGTTCGAGGCCACCATCGAGCACATGGTGGCGCTTGCGGTGCTGATGCCGATCGTCGCCTCCATGGGCGGCAACGCCGGCACTCAGTCCATGACGGTGGCGGTGCGCGCGCTCGCGACCCGCGAGATCGGCGGCCACAACGCCCGCAGGCTGGTGCGACGCGAGGCGCTGGTGGGACTCGCCAACGGCTCGGTGCTCGCCGTGCTGCTCGGGCTCGCCGCCGGCGGCTGGTTCCTGAACCCGCAGCTCGGCGTCATCATCGCCACCGCCATGGTGGTCAACATGCTGTGCGCCGGCCTGTTCGGCATCCTGATTCCGCTCGCGCTCGATCGCCTGAAGGCCGACCCGGCCGTCGCCTCGGGCGTCTTTCTCACGACCGTCACCGACACCGTCGGCTTCTTCTCGTTCCTTGGCCTCGCGACCTGGTGGTTCGGCCTCGGCTGAGCCCCGCTGCGCGACATGGTGAGCGCAGGATTAACGCTTTCGCCACGTTCTTGGCCTTTGCTGGTGACGGATGATTCACCAGACCCAGGGAGGACGGGATGAGCGACAGCCCACGAGGGCGCCTGACGGGCGCGGCGGTGTTCGCGACGCTTGTCCTCGTCCTGATGGTCGAGATCGACCGGGCGCCGGCCGTCTCCCCGGATGTCGCGGACGTCGTCGCGGCGGCCGCCCTGCAGGAGCATGCGGACCGCGTGGCCGCGCTGCGTCCCTGATCGACGGATCACGGTTTTCATCCTAGAGTTTGCAACGCGTTCGGGACGAGGGTGAGAGCCGTATGGGCCGCATCGGGGGATCGCTGGCGGGCCGCGCCTTGCGCGCAGGCCTCGCCATCGCCGTGGCGTCGGCGTTGAGCGCCTGCTCGACCGTCGGGCCGGAGATCGAGCGCACGGCGCTCCACACCGACATCGGGCCGAACGTCGGGCTCGGCTCGCCGCTCACCGGCGTCGTCACCACCCCCGACGACCACGCCATCCACGGCATCGACGTCGCGAAGTACCAGGGCTCGATCGACTGGTCGGGCGTCGCGGGCGCGGGCGCCAGCTTCGCCTACATCAAGGCGACCGAGGGCGGCGACCGGGTGGACGAGCGCTTCGCCGAGAACTGGGCGGGGGCTAAGGCCGCGGGCGTGCCGCGCGGCGCCTATCACTTCTATTATTTCTGCCGCACCGGCGCCGAGCAGGCCGCCTGGTTCAAGGCCAACGTGCCGGTGGACCCGAACGCGCTCCCCATGGTGCTCGACATGGAGTGGAACCCGGACTCGCCGAGCTGCAAGCGCCGGCCGCCGCGCGAAGAAATCCTCCGCGAGATGTCGGTGTTCCTCCGGACGATCGAGCGGCATTACGGCAAGCGGCCCGCGATCTACACCAGCGTCGACTTCCACCGCGACGTGCTGGTGGGGGCGTTCCCGGACTATCATTTCTGGCTGCGGAGCGTCGCGGGCCACCCGAGCATCCGCTACCACCTCTCGCGCAACTTCACGCTCTGGCAGCACACGGCGACCGGCCGCATCGGCGGCGTGACCGGCAACGTCGACCGCAACGTCTTCGTCGGCAACACCGCCGCCTGGCGCCGCTTCGCGGCGACGGGCCTCTGAGCGAGCCGGCGACGCGCGCATGCGTCGCATCATGGCGCGTCTGCGGCCTGCGGTCCTGATATTGGTCGGGGCCGCCCTAACTGTCGTCCTACATCGATCCCCGCCCAGGCCCCAGGCCCGCGCCGCCGCGCGACGCGCCCGTGACGCCAGGGCTGAACGGAAGGACGAGCCCGATGCTCACCAAGACCGGAAAAGCGCCTCTCGTCGCCGCCAACGGCGCCTCGATCCCCGCTCTGGGCTTCGGGACCTGGCAGTTGAAGGGCGACGTCGCGCGCCAGATGGTCGCCGAGGCGCTGAAGCTCGGCTATCGGCACGTCGACACCGCGCAGGCCTATGACAACGAGGCGGAGGTCGGGCAGGGGCTGAAGGCGGGCGGCGTGCCCCGCGACGAATACTTCCTGACCACCAAGGTCTGGACCGACCGTTTCCGCGCGGGCGATCTCGAGCGCTCGGCCGAGCAGAGCCTGAAGCGGCTGCACGTCGACCACATCGACCTGCTGCTGCTGCACTGGCCCAACCCCGAGGTGCCGCTGGCGGAGACGATCAAGGCGCTGAACGCCGTGCGCGCCTCCGGCATGACCAAGCACATCGGCCTGTCCAACTTCACGGTGGCTCAGGTGCGCGAGGCGGTCGCGCTTTCGGACGCGCCGCTCGTCACCAACCAGGTCGAGTTCCACCCGCTGATCGACCAGTCCAAGCTCAAGGCAGAACTTGATGCGCAGGGCATGGCGCTGACCGCCTACAGCCCGATCGCGCAGGGCCGGGTGAACGATGCGCCGGCCATCAAGGCGATCGCCGAGGCGCACCGCAAGTCGCCGCCGCAGGTGACGCTGCGCTGGGCGCTGCAGCTCGACGGCGTCATCGCCATCCCGCGCTCCTCCAAGATCGAGCGCGTGCGGGACAATTTCGACGTGTTCGACTTCACGCTCAGCGAGGAGGAGATGGCGACGATCTCGCTGCTCGGCACGCGCGAGGGACGGATCACTTCGCCCGCGTGGGCTCCGGTTTGGGATTGATCCAGCCGTCGCCGGGCGTCGGCCGGGGCGCGGCGTCCGTCGCGCGCCGTTCGGGCTCGACCCCTGGGGTCAGCCGGCGGAGGAAGGTCGTGATCGGGGCGGTCCACCCGAGCGACGGCCGTTCGACGACGCGCCATGACAGCCAGCCCGCGGCGAGCGCGAGGGGGAGGGCGGTCAGGAACACGGGCCAGCCCCCAAGCTGAGGCGCGGCGTAGGCCAGCGTCTGCTCGATCAGATAGCCCCAGACATAGAAGCCGTAGGACCAGACGCCGAGCGCGGCGAGCGGTCGGGCGAGCGGGACCGACGTGAACCCGACGCAGAGGATCGCGTAAGCGATCAGGATCATGCCCGCGAGGGCCGCGAGCGGCGTGAAGGCGAGGGGGATGCAGACGGCCGCAATCCCGGCGAGGATCCGGTTCGAAACCGGAATCCGGTCCGCGAAGACCGCCATGGCGACCCCCAGGCCGAAGGTCGAGCCGAAGCGGACGAGGTGATGCGGCGAGCCGAGCGCGAGATGGGCGGCCTCGCCGTTCCAGAACCAAACGACGTTGATCGCGAGGATCAGGCCGAGGCCCGCCAGCACCAGCGGCTTCCGCTTCAGCAGGCCGAGCGCGCCGACCACGCCGAGGGCGACGGCGAATACGAACTCGTAGTGCACCGTCCAGAGCGGGATGTAGAGCAGGCTGGGCTTGATGTTGCCGTCGAACACGCCTGGGAGCGTCGCGTTGACGTCGAGCAGCGTCGCGACCTTGAGCACGAACAGGACGGGGGCGGCTGAACCGAAATAGTCGGCGAGGCTCAGCCGCGTCACGAGGGGCCCGAGCGCGAACGCCGCGACGAGCGCGGAGACCAGGATCGCCGGCACGTAGCGCACGACGCGCGCGACGACGAAGCGCAGGAGATCGGGCCGCGTGAGATAGCTGCGCGCGAGCAGCAGGCCGGAGAGCGCGAAGAACGCGTGCACCCCGTGGAAATCCAGCGAGAACGCGAACACATGGGCGTAGTCGCGCGTCGCGATTCCCGGCGTCGTCACGACCCAGGCGTGCGCCCACAGCACCGCGGAGGCGCCCAGCATGCGGACCGCCGCCAGCGTGTTGTCGCGGCGCGCGAGACAATCGGCAAGGGTGGGCATCGGGGCGAGGGGGTCCCTGGCGTCGGTCACGATCTCGGCGGGCGCGATGGCGCGCGCCTCCGCGCACTCTAGACTCCGCCCGTGAACAAAGAGTCGCCGCGGTCCGTCGATCGCGCGGCAGTCCCGCGAGGCCCTGATGTTCTTCGTCGCGTCCAAGATCCTGGGCTTCATCACCGCCCCGTCGAACGCGCTCGCCCTGCTCGGCCTGCTCGGGGCCGCGCTCGCCGCCTTCGGCTTTCGCGGCGCGGGCGCGGCGTTCATGGCCGTCTCCGTGCTCGGGGTCGCGATCGCGGGCCTGTCGCCGCTCGGCAATCTCCTGCTGCTGCCACTCGAGGAGCGTTTCCCCCGCGTCGAGGAAGGCCCGGCGCCGGCGGGGATCGTCGTGCTCGGCGGATCGTTCGACACTATCGTCGCAGGCTCGCGTCAGGACGTCGCGCTGACGGAGGCCGCCGAGCGCATGACCGTCGTCGCGGAGCTCGCACGGCGCTGGCCGCAGGCGCGCATCGTCTTCACCGGCGGCTCCGGCTCGATGCTGTTCGACGGGGCGACGGAGGCCGACCTCGCGGAGCGCATGTTCGTCAGCTTCGGGATCGCGCGCGAGCGCATCACGCTGGAGGGCGCGTCGCGCAACACGGTGGAGAACGCGCGCTTCACCCGCGACCTGGTGACGCCGAAGCCGGGCGAGCGCTGGCTGCTCGTCACCTCCGCCTATCACATGCCGCGGGCGATCGGCTGCTTCCGAACGGCGGACTTCCCCGTCGAGGCCTGGCCGGTGGACTACCGCACCCGCGGACCGGAGGACGCGTGGCGTCCGTTCTCCTCGGTCGGCGCGGGCCTCCGGCGGGTCGACATCGCGGTCCGGGAGTGGGTCGGGCTTGTGAGCTACTGGCTGCTGGGATATGTGAGCGCCCCGTTGCCCCGCCCTTAAAAGACCACACATACTGCGACGCAGCGTTTCGCCGTCCACAGGTCGCCCGCACCCCCGCAACGCGGCTCAAGGTTCTCCATGACTGACAGTTCCAGCGCTGGCGCGGCCGGCCCGTCCGGGTCGCCCGAGGGGTCGGCCGGCTCGCTTACGCCCGGGGCGACGGGCACGCACGGCGCGAGCGTGGCGGAGGGCTCCGTCGTCCACGACAAGCGCCACGGCTTCTGGTCGCTGACCATCGGCAGCGTCGGCGTCGTTTACGGCGACATCGGCACCAGCCCGCTCTACGCCATGCGCGAGTCCCTGCTCCACCTCGGCCACGCGCCGAGCACGGAGGAGGTGATCGGCATCGTCTCGCTGCTGACCTGGGCGCTCGTCGTCGTCGTCACCTTCAAATACGTCTTCATCCTGCTGCGGGCGGACAACCACGGCGAGGGCGGCACGCTTTCCCTGATGGCGCTCGCGCAGCAGGCGCTCGGGCGCGCCAGCACGCCGCTGCTCGCGCTCGGCGTCGTCGGCGCCGCGCTGTTCTACGGCGACGCCATCCTGACGCCCGCGATCTCGGTGCTGTCGGCGGTCGAGGGCCTCAAGGTCGCGACCCCGGTGTTCGACCCCTACGTGCTGCCGATCACCATCGGCATCATCGTCGCGCTCTACGCCGTGCAGTCCTCGGGCACGGGCAAGGTCGCGGCCTGGTTCGGGCCGATCACGGTCGTCTGGTTCATCACGCTCGCGGTGCTCGGCGCGATCCACATCTTCGACGCGCCGGTCGTCCTCCACGCGCTGAACCCCTATCACGCGGTGCTGTTCCTGGTGGAGCACGGCTGGCTCGCCTTCATCGTGCTCGGCGCGACCTTCCTGGCCGTTACCGGCGCAGAGGCGCTTTACGCCGACATGGGCCACTTCGGACGCGGGCCGATCCGGCTGGCGTGGCTCGGGCTCGTGCTGCCCTCGCTCGTGATCAACTATCTCGGCCAGGGCGCGCTCGCGATCTCGGATCCGAGCGCGATCAAGGAGCTGTTCTTCCTCACGGCCCCGGAATGGTTCCGCCTGCCGCTGGTGATCCTCGCCTGCATCGCGACCGTCGTCGCCAGCCAGGCCGTGATCTCCGGCGCCTACTCGCTCACCCGCCAGGCCATGCAGCTTGGCCTGCTGCCGCATCTTGAGGTGCAGCACACCTCCGAGACCCAGGCCGGCCAGATCTACATGCCGAAGGTCAACTGGCTGATGCTGATCGGCGTGCTGGTGCTGGTGATCGTGTTCCAGACCTCGAGCGCGCTCGCCGCCGCCTACGGCATCGCCGTCACCGGCACGATGGTGGTGACCAGCATCCTCGCGGTCGTCGTCATCGCCAAGACCTGGGGCTATGGCTGGGCCACGGCGGCGGCGGTGATGACGCCGTTCCTGATCGTCGACTTCACCTTCCTCAGCGCCAACCTGCTGAAGCTGAAGGACGGCGGCTACATCCCGCTGATCCTCGGCGCCTTCGTCGTCATGCTGATGTGGACCTGGATCCGCGGCGTGCGCTTCGTCGAGGGCCGCATCAAGCGCGAGAGCATCCCGCTCGCCGAGTTCGCGAAGTCCATGAGCACGAGCTCGGCGACGCGCGTGAAGGGCACCGCGATGTATTTGACGTCCTCGCCCGACGTCGCGCCGCCCGCGCTGCTGCACAACCTCAAGCACAACAAGGTGCTGCACGAGCGGAACGTCATCCTCACGGTGCGCACCGAGCCGTTGCCGATCGTGCCGGACAACGAGCGGATCGAGCTGCACCGGGTGTCGGAGGAGTTCGCGACCCTCCACATCCGCTACGGCTTCATGGAGGACCCGAACCTGCCGCGGGCGCTCGCCCAGGCGAAGGAGTACGGCCTGCCGTTCGACATGATGAAGACGTCGTTCTTCGTCGGCCGCCGCTCGTTCCGCGCCTCCGCCAGCGTTGGCATGCCGCTGTGGCAGGACCACGTCTTCATCGGCCTCGTGCGCCAGTCCTACGACGCCACCGAATACTTCCGCATCCCCGCCGGCCGCGTGATCGAGCTCGGCAACCAGATGGTGGTGTGAGGGGCCTGGGTCCGGTCCCTGACGGAGTGCGTGCTTCGAGACGCCCGCTGAAAAGCGGGCTCCTCAGCATGAGGAGGTTCTTGGTTTTAGGGCCAGAAACCTCCTCATGCTGAGGAGCCGACCAAGGGTCGGCGTCTCGAAGCACGCACTCCCTTAGTTAGGCGCATCGAGAGCTATTTAGCTCTCGCCGCCGTCCGAACGTTCGGCGTCCGTGATCACAGCTTCGGCTTCCGGTTCGGCCGCCTCGGGGGCCGGCAGCCCGATGCGGTAGACGCCCTTGAACAGGTTGGGATCGACCGGCTTGCCCTTGCGATAGATCGCGAGCTTGCCGCGGCGGGAGAGCCGCACGGCGGCGGCGCGGACGTCCGAGAGCCGGTCGTGCCAGTCCTCCTCGCCCCGCTGCTCGGCGACCGCGCGGGCGGCCTCCGTCGGGCAGATCGTCTTCGCCGGCCCGCGCTCGGTGGCGAGCCGCAGCACCAGATCCTCGATCGTCTCGCTCATTCCGCGGCCTCCGCCGACAGCTGTGATCCGCCCATCCACGCCGCGAGGTCGGCCCGCGCGCGGTCGGTCAGCATGCGCTTCTTCACCGCCGCCTTCTGGGCGCCCCGCGGGCGCGATCCATCGGGCAGGCGGAGCGGGCCCTCGACCGGCGGGAACAGGCCGAAGTTGACGTTCATCGGCTGGTAGCTCTTCGGGCCTTCGCCCTCGACGCTGAGGTGCCCGCCGGTAATGTGGCCAAGCAGCGCGCCGAGCGCGGTGGTGACGGGCGGCGGGGCGAAGGCGCGGCCGAGCCGCTCGCCGGCCGCGAACCGTCCGGCCATCAGGCCGACCGCCGCGCTCTCCACATAGCCCTCGCAGCCGGTGATCTGGCCGGCGAAGCGCAGCCGCGGCTGGGCCTTCAGGCGCAGCGTCGGGTCGAGCAGCTTCGGACTGTGCAGGTAGGTGTTGCGGTGCAGGCCGCCGAGCCGGGCGAACTCGGCGTTCTCGAGCCCCGGAATGGTGCGGAATAGCCGGACCTGCTCGGCGTGGCGCAGCTTCGTCTGGAAGCCGACCATGTTGTAGAGCGTGCCCAGCGCGTTGTCCTGGCGGAGCTGGACGACGGCGTAGGCCTTGACGTCGGGCTGGTGCGCGTTCGTCAGGCCCATCGGCTTCATCGGCCCGTGCCGCAACGTCTCCGGCCCGCGCTCCGCCATCACCTCGACCGGCAGGCAACCGTCGAAGTAGGGCGTCGTCGCCTCCCACTCCTTGAACGAGACCTTGTCGCCGGCGACCAGACCCGCGACGAAGGCCTCGTACTGCTCGCGCGTCATCGGGCAGTTGACGTAGTCCGCGCCGGTGCCGCCGGGGCCGACCTTGTCGTAGCGCGACTGCCGCCAGGCGATGGACATGTCGATCGAGTCGGCGTGGACGATCGGCGCGATGGCGTCGAAGAAGGCGAGCTCGCCTTCGCCGGTGAGGCCGCGCACCGCCTCCGCGAGCGCGGGCGAGGTGAGCGGGCCGGTCGCGACGATGACGCTGTCCCAGGCCTCCGGCGGCAGGCCGGCGATCTCGGCGCGCTCGATCGTCACCAGCGGATGCGCCTCCAGCGCCGCCGTCACGGCGGCCGAGAAGGCGCCGCGGTCCACCGCGAGAGCGCCGCCCGCGGGCACCTGGGCGCCGTCCGCCGCCTGCATCACCAGCGAGTTCAGCCGCCGCATCTCCTGATGCAGCAGGCCCACCGCGTTCTGCTCGGCGTCGTCGGAGCGGAACGAGTTCGAGCACACCAGTTCGGCGAGGCCGTCGGTCTGGTGCGCGTCGGTCGAGCGCTCGGGCCGCATCTCGTGCAGCGTCACGGGCACGCCGGCGTTGGCGATCTGCCACGCGGCCTCGGAGCCGGCGAGGCCGCCGCCGATGACGTGGATGGGGGAGAAAGAAGCGTCTGTCATCGCGGGAACCTAGTCGCCGCGGCGGGGCGGAGCAATGGACGCCGTTCCCACTCAGCCCGCGATCACCGCCTTCACGCCGTCGATCGCGAACTGGACGGCGAGCGCCGCGAGGACGACGCCGAGCAGGCGGGTGAGCACTAGGTTGCCGGTGCGGCCCAGCAGCCGATCGATCGGCTCGGCGAAACGGAAGGCGAGGTAGCAGGCGGCGGTGACCAGCGCGACCGTCCCGATCAGCACGCCGAAGCGGACCGGATCGCCGCCGGCGCGGCCGGAGAACAGCAGCACCGCGGCGATCGCGCCGGGTCCGGCCATCAGCGGGATCGCCAGCGGAAAGGCGGCGAGGTCGTTGTAGTGCTCCTGCAGCGCCTGCTCCGCGGTCGAGGCCTTCCGCTCCATACGCAGCTGGAAGATCATCTCGAAGGCGATCCAGAACAGCAGGATGCCGCCCGCGATCCGGAAGGCCGGCAGGGTGATGCCGAGCTGGCGCAGCAGCCAGTCGCCGACCAGCGCGAAGCCCGCCAGGACGCAGAACGCGATGATGACGGCGCGGAGCGCGATCCGCCGCCGCGCGCTCGCGCTCGCTCCCGGCGTGAGCGCCAGGAACACCGGCGCGAGGCCGACCGGATCCATCGTCACAAGCAGCGTGACGAAGGCGGACGAGACGAAATCGAGGAGCACGCGGGGATCCCGAGACGGCGCGGCGGGAGAGCCTCGGGAGCCTATCCGCAGTCGCCACGGGGCGAAAGAGCGGTGGGCGCCGGCCGTGTTTCCGGCATGCGCGCCGCGCCGCGGCCATAAGTTATTGATCTGAATAAACTTTCGGCGCGCCCGAATCGGCGGTCGAAGTTGGCGTCGGCGCGTGGAATCGTCTAGTTTGCGGGCCGCAAGCAACGATCGAAAGCATTTCAATCTTGGCCGATCCTACCGATCCGACGTCCGGCGGCCCGTCCGACATCAAGCCCGTCTCCATCGCCGACGAGATGCGCCGCTCGTATCTCGACTACGCGATGAGCGTCATCGTCGCGCGCGCGCTCCCCGACGTGCGCGACGGCCTGAAGCCGGTGCACCGCCGCATCCTGTTCTCGATGAACGAGAACGGCTACTTCCCCGATCGGCCCTACCGCAAGTCGGCCCGCGTGGTCGGCGACGTCATCGGTAAGTATCACCCGCACGGCGACCAATCGATCTACTTCGCGCTCGTCCGCATGGCGCAGGAGTTCTCGATGCGGCTGATGCTGGCGGACGGCCAGGGCAACTTCGGCTCGATCGACGGCGATATGCCGGCCGCCATGCGGTACACCGAGGTGCGGCTGGCGAAGCCCGCCATGGCGCTGCTGGCGGACATCGACGAGGACACGGTCGACTTCCAGGACAACTACGACGGCTCCGAGAAGGAGCCTTCGGTCCTGCCGGCGCAGTTCCCGAACCTGCTGGTCAACGGCGCGGGCGGCATCGCCGTCGGCATGGCGACCAACATCCCGCCCCACAATCTCGGCGAAGTGGTCGACGCCTGCGTGGCGCTGATCGAGAAGCCCGAGATGGAGGTCGAGGAGCTGCTCGAGATCGTCCCCGGTCCGGACTTCCCGACCTCGGGCCTGATCCTCGGCCGCGGCGGCATCCGCTCCGCCTACACCACCGGCCGCGGCTCGGTGATCATGCGCGGCCGGGTCGAGGTCGAGACGGTGCGCAAGGAGCGCGAGGCGCTCATCGTCTCCGAGCTGCCCTACCAGGTGAACAAGGCGACTCTGGTCGAGAAGATCGCCGAGCTGGTCCGCGACAAGCGCGTCGAGGGCGTGTCCGACCTGCGCGACGAGAGCGACCGTCAGGGCATGCGGATCGTGGTCGAGCTGAAGCGCGACGCGGTCGCCGACGTGGTGCTGAACCAGCTCTACCGGTTCTCCCAGCTGCAGGCGACGTTCGGCGTCAACATGGTGGCGCTCAACGGAGGCAAGCCGGAGCTGATGAACCTGCGCGACGTGCTCGTCGCCTTCCTCGCGTTCCGCGAGGAGGTGATCAGCCGCCGCACCAAGTTCCGCCTCAACAAGGCGCGCGACCGGGCGCATGTCTTGGTCGGCCTCGCGATCGCGGTCGCGAACATCGACGAGGTCATCCAGACGATCCGCACCGCGCCGGACCCGGCGACGGCGCGCGACCGCCTGATGGACCGCGACTGGCCGGCGATGGACGTCGCGCCGCTGATCGAGCTGATCGACGACCCGCGCCACAAGCTGGCCGCGGACGGCACCTATCGCCTCTCGTTCGAGCAGGCCCGCGCCATCCTCGAACTGCGGCTCGCCCGCCTCACGGCGCTCGGGCGCGACGAGATCGCGGAAGAGCTCGACAAGATCGCGGTCGAGATCGCCGACTACCTCGAGATCCTGCGCTCGCGCGAGCGGGTGCAGGCGATCGTGCGCGAAGAGCTGCTGGCCGCGAAGGCCCAGTTCGCCACGCCGCGGCGCACCGAGATCCTCGAGTCCGACGCCGACTTCGAGGACGAGGACCTGATCCAGCGCGAGGACATGGTCGTCACCGTGTCCCACGCCGGCTACGTCAAGCGCGTGCCGCTCGCGACCTACCGGGCGCAGCGCCGCGGCGGCAAGGGCCGCTCCGGCATGTCGTTCCGCGAGGAGGACTTCGTCGCCCGGCTGTTCGTGGCGAACACCCACACCCCGGTGCTGTTCTTCTCGTCCCGCGGCCAGGTCTACAAGGAGAAGGTGTGGCGTCTGCCGCTCGCGGCTCCCCAGGCCCGCGGCAAGGCGCTGGTCAACATGCTGCCGCTGGAGCAGGGCGAGCGCATCACGACCATCATGCCGCTCACCGAGAACGAGTCGGAGTGGGCGAAGTACGACGTGATGTTCGCGACCTCGGGCGGCACCGTCCGGCGCAACAAGCTGTCCGACTTCGTCAACGTCAACCGCTCCGGCAAGATCGCCATGAAGCTCGACGAGGGCGAGGCGATCGTCGACGTGCAGATCTGCACCGAGGACGACGACGTGCTGCTGACGACGGCCGGCGGCCAGTGCATCCGCTTCCGGGTCGACGACGTCCGCGTGTTCAAGGGCCGCGATTCGGTCGGCGTCCGCGGCGTGACGCTGGCGAAGGACGACAAGGTCATCTCGCTCTCGATCCTCCGCCACTTCGAGGCGGAGCCGGCCGAGCGGCTGGCCTATCTCAAGCTCGCGAACGCCGTGCGTCGCGGCCAGGGCGAGAGCACGGCCGAGGAGACCACGGTCGAGGCGGACGAGGACGGCGCGGCTGAGGAGGTCGCGGTCACGCCGGAGCGCTACGCCGCGATGAGCGCGGCCGAGCAGATGATCCTCACGCTGTCGGAGAACGGCTACGGCAAGCGCTCGTCGTCTTTCGAGTACCGGGTCACCGGCCGCGGCGGCAAGGGCATCGTCGCCATGGTCACCAACGAGCGCAACGGGCCGCTGGTGGCTTCGTTCCCGGTTGAGGACGGAGATCAGATCATGCTGGTCACCAACGCCGGCCAGCTGATCCGCTGCCCCGTCGAGGGCATCCGTCTCGCGGGCCGCTCGACGCAGGGGGTGATCGTGTTCAACACCGCCGAGGGCGAGCGCGTGGTCTCCGTCGAGCACATCGGCGAGGAGGAGACCGCCGAGGCAGGCGACGAGGGCGACGCCGGCGCCTGAGCGGGGAAAGAAAGGCTTAAGCTTAACTTCCGGTCATCGTTGTGGTGCGCATTCGACCATGACATCGTCCGGACGTCGGCCCGGTGGGGGAATGGCTACTCTAGGAAGCGGGAACGCTTCTACATCCTGGTTCAAGTCCAGGCTGGGCCTCCAAACTACAAGACGGCGCGTCGCAGGCTCTGCGACGCGCCGTCTTGCGTTCGGGAGTGGAAAGCCGCCCGGCCGCTCCCCAGGGGCCGGGCGTCCTCGCGCGCGTTCGGGACGAAGAGGGGCGGGATTTCGTCCAGACGCCGTTTCGCGGCGGGGGTCACCGCGCGAGGGGTTGGCTTTCGAGGGTGGTCGCGGCGCCCGACGTCCCGCCGCGCCCTGGAGCCGAGGCGGTCGCGAGCACCGCCAGCGACAGGACCGCGTAGAGCAGGGCGACGCCCGCGAGCGCCGTGCGGAGCCTTTGCGAACGCATCGTCGGTTCGGCGTTCATCACGACCTCCTCGATGTTTCGACGGCGAGAATGGCGGCGGTTGACTGAACGTTTTCTGGGCCGGCCGTTCATGCCGCGTTCACCGGTTCGAAATCGGCCGGGCTTGCCGTCCGGACCGCCCGCGCGGTAAGCACGGCGCGCAATCCGCCCTCGGGTTCACGTCGCCGGTCGCCCATGCCCCGCACCGCCTTCTACGCCGGCTCCTTCGACCCGGTGACCAATGGACACCTCGACGTGGTCGCGCGCGCGCTCACTCTCGCGGATCGGCTCGTCGTCGGAGTGGGGGTCCATGCCGGCAAGCAGCCGATCTTCCCGGCCGAGGAGCGCCGCGAGCTGATCGCCGCGACCTGCGGGCCGCTGGCCGAGACCGCGGGCGTCGCCCTCGAGATTGTCGCGTTCTCGGGTCTGGTCGTCGAGGCCGCGCGCGCGGCCGGCGCGACGCTGCTCGTCCGCGGGTTGCGGGACGCGACCGACTTCGATTACGAGATGCAGATGGCGGGCATGAACGGCGAACTCGCGCCGGACGTGCAGACCGTCTTCCTGCCCGCCGGTCCCGCGTCCCGCTTCATCACCGCCACGCTCGTCCGCCAGATCGCGGCCATGGGCGGCGACGTCTCGGCCTTCGCGCCGCCCGAGGTCGCGCGCCGGCTCGCCGATCGGTTCCGTTCATGAGCGCGCCCCCGCGCCGCTCGATCCTCCCGAGGATGCTGTCCATGAAGCTGCTGCTCGCACTCGCCTTCGCGTTCGGCCTCGCCGCCGTCGCGCCCGCAGCGGCGCAGACCGCGCCGGCCAAGGCCGGGCCGTCGATCGTGCTCGAGACCACCAAGGGCGCGGTGACCATCCGCCTGCGGCCGGACCTCGCGCCGAAGCACGTCGAGCGCATCGTCAAGCTCGTGAGCGAGAAGTTTTACGACGGCGTGCCGTTCCACCGCGTGATCGCGGGCTTCATGGCCCAGACCGGCGACCCGACCGGCACCGGCACGGGCGGCTCGAAGTACCCGGACGTCGCGGCGGAGTTCTCCAAGGAGAGCTTCAGGCGCGGCGTGGTGGGCATGGCGCGCGCGGGTTCGCCCAACAGCGCCAACAGCCAGTTCTTCATCTGCTTCGCCGCGTCCCCCTGGCTGGACGGGCAGTACACGATCGTGGGCGAAGTCACCCAGGGCATGGACGTCGTCGACAAGCTCAACAAGGGCTCGGGCGCCGGCGGCATGGTTGCAAGCCCCGACAAGGTGACATCCGCCCGCCTCGTCGGCGCGGCGGGCTGATCCCGCGCTCCGACCTCAACGACAACGAGAGGAACTGATATGAGCGATCCCGAGAACACGCTGGTTCTGGAGACGACCAAGGGCCGCGTCGTGGTGGCGCTGCGCCCCGATCTCGCGCCGGGCCATGTCGCCCGCGTGAAGGAGCTCGTCCGTCAGAAGTTCTACGACGGCGTGGTCTTCCATCGCGTGATCGACGGCTTCATGGCGCAGACCGGCGATCCCGAAGGCACCGGCCGCGGCGGGTCGGGCGTGAAGCTCAAGGCGGAGTTCTCCAAGGAGAAACACGTCCGCGGCACGGTCTCGGCGGCCCGTTCGATGGACCCGAACTCCGCCGACAGCCAGTTCTTCTTCTGCTTCGAGGACGCGCCGTGGCTCGACGGCCAGTACTCGGTGTGGGGCCAGGTCACCGAGGGCATGGAGAACATCGACAAGATCAAGCGCGGCGAGCCGGTGATCGATCCTGACAAGATCGTGTCGATCAAGGTCGCCGCGGACGCCTGAGGAGGCTTGCGACGATGCTCTCGAAACTCCTGCTCGGCCTGCCGGTCCTCGCGGTCGGCGCCGGCGTGGCCCTCCAGAGCATCGTCAACTCCGGCCTCGCGCAGCGCCTGGGCTCGCCGGTGGCGGCGAGCGCGGTGTCGTTCTGGGTGGGGACGATCGCCCTCACCACGGCGGCCGTCGCGATGGGCGTCGTCGGGCCGGCCTTCGCCAGCGCCCGCGACGTCGCGCTCGGCTGGTGGATCGGCGGCGGCCTGCTGGGCGCGGCCTTCATCGTCGTCGTCACCCTCTCGGTGCCGAAGCTCGGCGTCGCGGCGACGATCGCCTTCGTGATCGCGGGGCAACTTCTCTGCGCCGCGCTACTCGACCATTTCGGCGTGTTCGGCGTGCCGGTCCAGCCGCTCAGCTTCCTGCGCCTCGTCGGCATCGCGACGCTGTTCGTCGGCGCGCTGCTCGTGCGCCTGTTCTGAGCGCGGACGCCGGACCGCGATGGACGTCTCCCTGTTCGACTTCGATCTGCCGGAGGAGCTGATCGCGCTGCGGCCAGCGAGCCCCCGCGACAGCGCGCGCCTGCTCGTCGTGCGTCCCGGCGGGACCCCGGAGCTCGAGGATCGGCTGATCTCCGACCTGCCCGGCCTGCTCGCGCCCGGCGACGCGCTGGTGGTCAACGCCACGCGGGTGATCCCGGCCCGCCTCAGAGCCGTGCGGCTGCGGGGCGACAGCGCGGCCAGGGTCGAGCTGCTGCTGCACCAGCGCCTCGACGGCGCGCGCTGGAAAGCCTTCGCGCGCCCCGCCAAGAAGCTGCTTCCGGGGGAGCGGGTGGTGGTGGGGCCGGAGGGCGGCGCCTGCCTCCTCGGCGAGCTGGCTGCGACCGTCGAGTCCCGCGGGGAGGGCGGCGAGGTCACGCTCGCCTTCGATCTCTCGGGGCCTGATCTCGACCTCGCGATCGCCCGCGCCGGCGAGATGCCGCTGCCGCCCTACATCGAGGGCAAGCGCGCGACCGACGCCCGCGACGGCGAGGACTACCAGACGCTGTTCGCGCGCGAGCCCGGCGCCGTCGCCGCCCCGACCGCGGGCCTTCACTTCACGCCGCGTCTCATCGCGGCGCTCGACCGCCGCGGGGTCTCCCGCCACGAAACCGTGCTGCACGTGGGCGCCGGCACCTTCCTCCCCGTGAAGGTCGACGACACAGAGGACCACCGCATGCATTTCGAGAACGGCGTGCTGGAGGCCGGGACCGCCGCGGCGCTGAACGCCACGCGCGCCGCGGGCGGCCGGCTGGTCGCGGTCGGCACCACCTCGACGCGTCTGCTGGAGAGCGCGGTCGGCTCCGACGGGCGGCTTGCGGCCTTTGACGGCGCGACCGACATCTTCATCACGCCGGGTGTGCCCTTCCGGGCGGTGGACGCGCTGCTGACCAACTTCCACCTGCCGCGCTCGACCCTGATGATGCTGATCGCGGCTTTCGCCGGCCTCGACGTCGTCAAGCGCGCCTACGCCCACGCCATCGCCGAGCGCTACCGATTCTACTCCTACGGCGACGCGTGCCTGTTCCTGCCAGAGGCCTCGTCGTGTCGATAAGCTCGAGCGGGGGAGAGAAGCGGGCGTCATGCCCGCTTTCGCGGGCATCCACGACTTGGCCGGGCGTAGCGCGCCTGGCGGAAGTCGTGGATGCCCGGCTGCGCCGGGCATGACAGCGGGCAGGCGACGACGTCGAGCCGAACACGAGCGTTGAAACGAGAAATGAGCGCCATTCCCTTCACCGTCTCCGCGACCGACGGCGCCGCCCGGACCGGCGCGCTCGTCTTTCCGCGGGGCGCGATCCGCACGCCGGCGTTCATGCCGGTCGGCACCGCCGCCACCGTCAAGGCGATGTACGCCGACCAGGTGCGCGACACGGGCGCGGACGTGGTGCTGGGCAACGTCTACCACCTGATGCTGCGGCCGGGCGCGGAGCGGGTCGCGGCGCTCGGGGGGCTGCACAAGTTCATGGGCTGGTCCGGCCCCATCCTCACCGACAGCGGCGGCTTCCAGGTGATGTCGCTGTCCGCGCTGCGGAAGCTCGACCCGGACGGCGTCACCTTCCGCTCCCACATCGACGGCTCGCAGCATCGGCTGACGCCGGAGCGCTCGATCGAGATCCAGCGGCTGCTGGGCGCCGACGTCTCCATGCAGTTTGACGAGTGCGTGCGGCTGCCGGCCACCCCGGAGGAGGTCGAGCGCGCCATGCGGCTCTCGATCGCCTGGGGCGAGCGCTCGAAGGCGGCGTTCGGGACGCCTGAGGGCAGGGCGCTGTTCGGCATCGTGCAGGGCGGCGACGTGGGCGAACTCAGGAAGCAGTCGGCCCGCGCTTTGGTCGAGATCGGCTTCGACGGCTACGCCATTGGAGGGCTTGCGGTCGGAGAGCCGCAGGCGACCATGCTCGCCATGTTGGAGGAGACCACGCCCGAACTGCCGACGGACTGTCCGCGCTACCTGATGGGCGTGGGCTCGCCGGACGACCTGCTGAAGTCGGTCGCGCGCGGCGTCGACATGTTCGACTGCGTGATGCCGACGCGCGCCGGACGCCACGGTCTCGCCTACACCCGCTTTGGCCGCATCAACCTCAAGAACGCCCGTCACGCCGACGACCCGCGCCCGCTCGACCCGGAAAGCGACTGCCCGGCCGCCCGCGACTACTCCCGCGCCTATCTCCACCACCTCGTCAAGGCCGGCGAGATCCTCGGGATGATGCTGCTGACCTGGGCGAACGTGGCCTACTACCAGAGCCTGATGGCCGGGGCGCGCGGCGCGATCGCCGAGGGACGCTTCGCCGACTACGCGGCGGAGACGTCAAAGGGCTGGGCGGACGGCGACGCGGGTTCGTAAAATCGCTCGGGGTTCGTTATTGCACTGATATCCAGTTCGTTACCTTCCCAGGCTAGGTTCATGGATCGTAAGGGGCCGGGACACTACTAACTTGTCCCGAGGTGATCGTTTGGCCACAATGCGCCTTCGCGTCGGTTTGAGGGGACTCTGATGAAGCGGGTGGAAGGGAAGGGATCAGGCGCGGTCGCTCTGACGCGCGTGCGGACTGAGATCCGCGCCGCGCTCGGGCTGCTCGCGTTCTTCAGCGTCGCCATCAACCTGCTGCTGCTCGTCCCCTCGCTCTACATGATGCAGGTCTACGACCGCGTCCTGCGCAGCGGCGTGGTGGAGACGCTGATCTACATCACGCTGATCGCCGCGGCGTCGATCGCGGTCTACGCGGCGCTCGAGTCGCTGCGTCTGCGGACGCTCGCCCGCATCGGCGAGTGGATCGAGGACACGCTGTTCGAGCCGGTGTTCGCGGCGGCAATGGGGGCCGAGCGGGGGCTCGTGAAGTCCTCCACCGGCGCCTACGAGGGCACGCCGTTCAACGACCTGCGCGCGGTGCGCTCCTTCCTCTCGGGGCCGACGTTGCCGTCGCTGTGCGACACGCCGTGGATGCCGCTGTTCCTGCTCGGCTGCACCATCATCCATCCCTATCTCGGCCTGCTGGGCCTCGTGTTCTCGGTCCTCATCATCGCGCTCGCGCTCGTCAACGACCGGGTGACGAAGCCGGCGACCGAAAAGGTCGCGCAGGGGCATCAGGAAGCGCAACGCGTGCTGGCGGAAGCCGCGCGCAACGTCGACACCGTCTCCGCCATGGGCCTCGGCCGGCCGCTCGCCGAGCGCGCCAGCCGGGCGAACAGCGCCTCAACCGCGCTGCTGGCGGACGCGACCGACACCGGCACGGTGATGATCGGCGCCGGCAAGTTCCTGCGCGTCGTCGCCCAGATCGCGACGCTCGCGCTCGGCGCCTGGCTCTCGCTCGGCGGCCACATCACGCCCGGCGGCATGATCGCGAGCTCGATCCTGCTGTCGCGCGCGCTCGCTCCGCTCGACCAGTCGATCGCCGCGTGGCGCGGCCTCCAGCAGGCGAGCGCGGCCTGGAAGCGCATCTCGGAGCTGCTGAACGCCTCCGAGGCCATCGTCGAGGAGCCGATCGCGCTGCCGCAGCCCGAGGGCCGCCTGACGCTCGCCGGCGTCACCGTGATGGCGCCGGGCGCCGAGCGCGCGATCATCGCGGGCGTCTCGCTCAACGTCGCCCCGGGCGAGACGCTCGCCTTCATCGGGCCGTCCGGCTCCGGCAAGAGCACGCTCTGCCGCGCGATGGTGGGGTCGCGCGCGGCGCACCGCGGCTCCGTGCGGCTCGACGGCGGCGACATCATGCACTGGCGCGACGACCAGCGCCGCCGCTTCGTGGGCTATCTCTCGCAGGGCACCGAGCTGTTCTCCGGCCGCGTCCGCGACATCATCGCCCGCTTCGACGAGCCCGACGACGCCAAGGTGGTGGACGCGGCGAAGCTCGCCGGCTGCCACGCCCTGATCCAGGCGCTGCCGCAGGGCTACGACACCGTGCTCGTCAACGGCGGCGCGCCGCTGTCCGGCGGCCAGCGCCAGCGCGTCGCGCTCGCCCGCGCCGTCTACGGCGACGTGCGCATCGTCGTGCTGGACGAGCCCAACGCCAGCCTCGACGGCGAGGGCGAACGCGCGCTTGTCACCTGCATGGCGGCTTTGAAGCAGCGCGGCGTCACCGTGGTGCTCGTGACCCACAAGCCGGCGCTCGCCCAGCTCGCGGACCGCGTCGCGGTCATGCAGAACGGCCAGATCTCGCGGCTCGGGCCGCCGACCGAAGTGCTGCGCGAACTGATGGCGCCGGTGCCGAACGAGCCGCGGACCGCCGTGGCGGGAGCGGGACGATGAGCGGGACGCGTTCGCCAAAACTCTCCGCGCGGCTTCGCGGCGTCACCTTCGGCGGCTGCGTCGTGGTGTTCGGCTTCATGGGCGGCTTCGCCGTGTGGGCCACGACCGCGCCGCTCGCCGCCGGCGCCGTGGTGCGCGGCGTCGTCGGCCCCGAGGCCAGCCGCAAGATCGTGCAGCACCTCGAGGGCGGCATCGTCGCCGAGATCCTCGTTAGGGAAGGCGACCTCGTGAAGCGCGGCCAGCCGCTGCTGACGCTGGAGCGCGCGCAGGCGCAGGCGGCCTACGGGCAGTTCCGCAACACGCTGTCGCGCCGTCAGGCCGAGGCGGCCCGGCTCGCGGCCCAGCTGACCAAGGCCGAGACTATCGATTTTTCCGCCGCCTTCCAGGCCGACCCCAACGATCCGACGCTGCCGGCGTTCATCGAAGGCCAGCGCGCGCTGTTCGAGACCACCCGGCGCGACCAGGCGGAGCGGCTGGAGCTGCTGAAGGCGCAGATCGGCAAGCTGCAGGCGCAGATCGACGGCAACCGCGACCGCATCGGCGGCACGCTCGCCCAGCGCAACCTGATCGACGTCGAGATCGCCGACACGCAGGGGCTGTTCGACAAGGGCTTGGCCCGAAAACCGCAGATGCTCGCGCTGCAGCGCCGCCGGTCCGAGCTCGACACCGATGTCGCGGCCTTCAACGCCGACATCCGCCGCGCCGAGGCCGAGATCGTCGAGAAGCAGGTGACGCTCCGCAACGTCGTCACCCAGCACCTCAACGAGACCTCCACCGACCTCGCCAAGGCCCGCTCCGAGATCGCGGGCCTCGAGGCCCGCGTGTCGGCGACCGGCGACATTCTCACGCGCACCGCGGTGATCGCGCCCGAGACCGGCTTCGTGCTGAACCTGCAGGCCAAGACGGTCGGCGGCGTCGTGCGGCCGGGCACGGAGATCCTCGAGATCGTCCCGACCGAAGGCGACCTCGTGATCGAGGGCAAGGTCACCCCGCAGGAGATCCGCAACATCGAGTCCGGCATGCCGGCGCGGGTGTCGTTCCTCACCTTCGCGCAGCGCGACATGCCGATGATCCCGGGCCACGTGCTGCAGGTCGCGGCCGACATCATGACCGACCCCCAGACGCGCGAGACCTACTACACCGCGAAGGTCACCGTCGACCGGGCGGCCTTCCTCGCCTACGCCCGGCCCGAGGACCTCAAGCCCGGCACGCCGGTCGAGGCCTATGTCGAGGCGAAGAAGCGTGTTGCGGCGGAGTATTTCCTCGACCCCATCGTGCACTCGTTCCGCCGCAGCTTCCGCGAGCAGTGATCGCGCAACGTCGCGCGAAGGTCGCCATGAGCTGAAGGCGCGGCGGCGCCGCGTAACGCGTGCGCCGTCTGCTGCGCGGCGGAGGCCAGGTCTTCCGCGCGACGCCGTCTCGGGGCCGGCGTGCTCGCCCGGCGCCGATCTGTTCGCCGACGCCGTCGCCCAGATCTTGGTTCGCGCGCGCGGGGCGGAACCTCGGACGGGCCTCGGCGGTTTGCCCTGTCTGGGGCAATGAGCCTGTCTTCGGCAGGCGGAAGGTGACGACCGTTGGCCA
Organism: Methylopila sp. 73B; assembly: GCF_000526315.1. Taxonomy (NCBI): domain Bacteria; kingdom Pseudomonadati; phylum Pseudomonadota; class Alphaproteobacteria; order Hyphomicrobiales; family Methylopilaceae; genus Methylopila; species Methylopila sp. 73B. The sequence continues at coordinate 495,107 of NZ_JAFV01000001.1, forward strand.
TCTCGGAGGAATTTTCGCAGCCGCTGCAGGTCACGGCCGGCAGCGAGCGGCTGACGCTCGCGCAGCGGCGCGGCGCGTCCATCGGCCGCCTGCTCGATGCCGGCGCCAAGGTCAGCCTGATCGGCCTGTTCGTCATCGTGCTGTCGACCGCGCTCAAGTTCGCCGCGGAAATCCTGATGCCGATGACGCTCGCGCTGATCCTCGGCCTGCTGCTCGGCCCCGGCATCGGCCGCATCGAGAAGAAGGGCGTGCCCTCGACGCTCGCCGCCCTCGTCGTGGTGCTGCTGCTGATCGCGCTGATCTATCTCTCGGCCTACGCCTTCTCGCTGCCGCTGCAGTCCTGGATCGACCGCGCTCCCGAGCTGTGGCGCGCGCTGCAGGTCAAGGTCATCGAATTTCGCGCGACCTTTCTGCAGATCCAGCAGGTCTCGGAGTCGCTGGAGAAGGTCGCCAACATGGGCGACAAGCAGACGCCGAAGGTGGTGCTGGAACACGCGGGGCTGCTGTCGAGCGCCGCGCTGTCCGCCCCGGCCCTGATCGGCCAGGCCGCTCTGTTCCTCTGCACGCTGTTCTTCTACCTCGCGACGCGCACCCAGATCCGCCAGGGGCTGCTCGGCCTCTGCCTCGGCCGCAAGGCGCGGCTGACGGCGGGCCGCGTGATGCGAGACGTCGAAGCCCGGGTCTCGGACTATCTCGTCACCATCACCGTCATCAACTTCGCGCTCGGGGTCGCGACCACGCTGCTGATGTGGGCGCTCGGCCTTCCCAGCCCCTCGCTCTGGGGCGCGCTCGCCTTCGTGCTGAACTACGCGCCGTTCCTCGGCCCCGCGCTGCTGACCCTGATCCTCGCGGGCGTCAGCCTGGTGAGCTTCGACACCACGCTCGCGGCCATGGCGCCGCCGCTCGCCTTCGTCCTGCTCACCTTCCTCGAGGGCAACATCCTGACCCCGATGGTGCTCGGCCATCGCTTCACCATCAACCCGCTGCTGGTCCTGCTGGCGCTGGCCTTCTGGCTGTGGCTGTGGGGGCCCGTCGGCGCCTTCCTCGCCGTGCCGTTGCTGGTGATCGCCCTGGTGCTGATGAAGCACCTGCTGCTGCCGCAGGTCGCGCTGAAGGAGGAAGCCGACCGCCGCGCGGTGCGGCGCTACCGCATCGTGCGCCGCCGCTCGAAGCGCGGCGGAGGCGTGGTCGGGCGTCCCGCGCCGGCGGAGTGAGCGGAACGAAGCCGGCGCACTGCGGGTTAGCCCTGAGACGACCGTTCACAGGAGGACATCATGTTCGCAGGCCCGAACGTCCCGAACCCGCCCATGCCCGGCGAGCCCGTGCGCCCGCCTATCCCCGACGAGGTCCCGGTGCAGGACCCGGATATCGTGCCGAACCCCGACCCGTCGATCGACCCCTCGATCGACGACGAACCAATTTCGCCGCCCGAGCCGCCGATGGTCGAACCGCCAATGTGAGGGGCATCGTGTAGCTGCCCTTGCCTCGGCTTAAAACTCCGAGCAGGATTTGATCCTCGCGGAGTAGCTCGCATGGCCGACGTTCTGATTCCCGCCGGGTCGACACGCAAGTCGTCGGTGGCTTTGGCTGGAGATACCCTGGAGGTCGAGGGTCGGCTTGTCGTTCTCTCAGGCGTGGCGGCAGTACAGGCCGATGGCGGCGGGGCAGTGCTCAACAGCGGCGTCATTCGGTCCCAGGTCTCGGCAATCGACACGTTCGGCGCCGAAACGGGTTCCGTAAGCGTCGGCAATCTTGCATCCGGTTCACTGTCGTCCGTTGAGGGAAACGCGATTGACGTCGCTGGTTCGGCGCAAATGCGCGTTTCGATCGCAAACGCGGGGGCGATTTGGTCCGCCGAGAACGACGCGATCTATCTGCGCGCTCGATTCGACCTTCTGAACTCCGGCTCGATCATTGGTGGACAGAGCGCGACAGCGACCTTGGCGGCGGGGATTGAAATCGACGCCGACAGTTTTGGCACGATCATCAATCGTGGCGCCGGCGCCCGGATTGCAGGCGACAGTTACGGTATTTTGCGGTCGAGCCTACCGGACGGAGCGACGCCGGCCGGATTGGTAATCAACAACGAGGACGGCGCTAGGATCGTTGGCCTAGGCGGGGCCGGCGTCGCCGGCGAGGAGGTGCTCGGACGGATTGAGAACAGCGGCGAGATCGTGGGACTGGCGGACCGGTTCGGCGTAAGCCGGGGCGTCGTCGTCTACCAAAGCGCGTCGTCGAAGTTCGGCGTGACGATCGTCAACGACGGTGACATCCGTGCCGGCGCCGGCTCGGATTCAGTCGGCGTCGACACCGGCGCGGGATCGATCGAAAACCAATCCGACGGTCGGATCGTCGGCGGCGACGTTGGCGTCCGGAGTTCCGGCGACGCGGGTCTGGGCCTTCGCCTAGTGAACGACGGAGTAATCTGGGGTCGGTCTAGCTTCGGTCTCGAACTGACCTCCGGCTCGGACGACACGGTGACGAACGGCGGGCATATCCACGGAGGCAACGGCGTCGCCATCGCCTTCGGCGCCGGCGACGACGTCTTCAACGTCCGCGACGGCTCCCGCACGACCGGCCTCGTCGACGGCGGCGACGACATCGACGTGTTGAGCTATGCCGCGTTCTCACGCGCGGTCAGCGTTGATCTCGCCGCTGGGAAGGCCCCGGGGACGGGCGGCGTTCGCGGATTCGAGAACGTGGTCGGGTCAGCCTATTCGGATCTCTTGAACGGCGATGCGGCGGGCAACCGGCTGGTCGGCGGCGCGGGCGACGATGTTCTCCGAGGGGCCGGCGGCAGGGACGTGCTGATCGGAGGCGCCGGCGCGGATACGTTCGTGTTTACGCGCGCAGGCGATGGCGCTGACGTGATTTCAGATTTTGAATCCGGCGAAGACGCCCTCTCCCTTTGGAGAGGAAGCGCGTCCTCGGTCGAGATCAACACGACGGGGACGGCGACAGCGGCGGGCACGTTGTTTGTCTATGATCTCGACACCGGAAAACTCTTCTTCGATTCTGACGGCTCGGGCTCGGCGAACGCGGTCCTGCTCGCCACGCTGCGTGGCGCGCCCGCGGTAGAGGCTGGAGACTTCCTTTTCGGCGGCTCCCAGGCGTAGCCGCCCGCGCGTCGAAGGACCGCGCAAGGGCTCCCGGTGGGCGGTCGAGGGTCCGCCGCGATGTCCTAACGTACAATCGGGCGGGGGAGTGGTCCTGGCGACGCCGAGATCCGATGCCCGAATGATGGTGAGCGCGCTGGGACTCGAACCCAGGACCTACAGATTAAAAGTCCGTTGCTCTACCAACTGAGCTACGCGCTCGCGACCGGCATGCGGCGCGGCGCGGACACTAGTTGGGGGGCGCTTCGCTTTCAAGCGGGTTTCGCAAGAGCGCGCTTCCGCCGCGTTCTGGCCTTGGGCACTCCGGCCGCTTCGAGGAAGCCGATCATTTCGCGGCGGCAGGCGTCGGACGGGAAGGCGCGGGCGGGTACGAACTGAAAGAGCCGGTCCGAGTGATATAGAAGCACCATTCCGCCGCGTTCCAGCCAGGCGTGATGGTCTGCCCACGCCAAGTCGGACTGTCCATGAGCTCCTTGGACCACGTTTCGCTTCGCGTCCCACGTCATCGTGATCTCGTCTTGCATAAGCTTTTGCTGGGCGAAGGTTCTGCGGGCGCTGAACGGAATGGTCGCAAAGTAGGCGAGCGGCTGTGAGCCCACGACGCCGATCAAAACGATGAGCGGTATGTACCGAAAGACCAGCCACGAGCCGAGGTGCTGGGGCTCGGCCGGAATCAACGGCGTGGCCATGGCTAAGAACGCCAGCGCGCCAATCAACGAGACCATAAGCGGCCGCTGAAGCTCGTTCAGGAAATGCGCGCGCATTGCCGCGTTCAGGTCCTGCCAGGTCGGGCGCATGCGAATCATGGTCATGAGCGGCTCGTGATCATGGCGCACCCGTCTCCTTCCCTGGTCCCCGCCGCACGGTGAACCGGCGTCCTCCACCGTCGGGTTCGCTCGACAGCAGCGCGTCGCCGTTTTCGCGCAGGAAGTTGGGCACGTCGAGGGTCGCGAGCGGGTCGTCGGTCCGCACGGCGACCGTCGCGCCGGGGGGAATGCCGAGCAGCGCCTTGCGCAGCTTGAGCACCGGAAGCGGGCACCGCAGGCCTCGCAGATCGAGCGTCGTGGGCTCGGTCACAGCGGCGCGCCCGCGGGCGGGAGGTTCTTGGGTGCGCTGCAGCAACACGCGAAATTTCCGCGACGGCGGCGCGGTGCTGCACTGCAGTCAGCATAAGATATTGATTTTGATGATGTTTTCATCGCCGTCTCGCCTTGGTCGAATTTGACACTCGACCTATTCAAATCCTAAATAGTCGACTTCGGCCGGCGGATGTCAGGCCTGTGATCTCGCCGGCGGCTGGAGAGCCGGTCGGCTCGTGAGGGAGGATGCTTCCCAGATGATCGGCGAATTTTCGCGGCGCCAGTTCCTACGGACGGCGGGCGCGGGGGTTGTCGGGACCACTCTCGGAGCCATGGGGTTCGGCGGCGCCGAACAGGCCATGGCGCAAGCGGTGCGGCCGTTCAAGCTGGCCCGCACCACCGAGACCCGCAACATCTGCCCCTACTGCTCCGTGGCCTGCGGCGTCATCCTGTACAGCCTCGGCGACAGGTCCAAGAACACCCACGCGTCGCTGCTGCACGTCGAGGGCGATCCCGACCACCCGACGAACCGCGGCACGCTCTGCCCCAAGGGCGCGGCGCTGCTGGACTTCGTGCACGCGGACACGCGGCTGAAGTACCCGATGCACCGGAAGCCCGGCTCGGACACGTTCGAGCGGGTGACCTGGGACTTCGCGCTCGACCGCATCGCGCGGCTGATGAAGGACGACCGCGACAAGAACTTCCAGACCACCAGCAAGGACGGCGTCACCGTCAACCGCTGGACCTCGGTCGGGTTCCTGGCGGCCTCCGCCACCACCAACGAGACGGGAACGCTGACCTACAAGGTCGTGCGCTCCCTCGGCGTCCTGCCCTTCGACAACCAGGCGCGCGTCTGACACGGACCGACGGTGGCGAGTCTCGCCCCAACATTCGGTCGCGGCGCCATGACGAACGCATGGGGCGACATCAAGTACACGGACCTCGTGGTCGTCATGGGCGGCAACGCGGCGGAAGCGCACCCGTGCGGCTTCAAATGGGTCACTGAGGCCAAGGCCAACCGTGGCGCCAAGCTGATCGTCGTCGACCCGCGCTTCACGCGGACGGCCTCGGTCGCGGACTTCTATTGCCCGATCCGTCCCGGCAGCGACATCGCCTTCCTCGGCGGCGTCATCAACTACCTGCTCCAGAACGACAAGATCCAGCACGAATACGTCAAGGCCTTCACCAACGCCTCCTTCCTGGTGAAGCCGGAGTTCGCGTGGTCGGACGGCCTGTTCACGGGCTACAACGAAGAGAAGCGCGACTACGACCGCTCGTCCTGGGACTACCAGATGGACGAGCAGGGCTACGCCAAGGTCGACCCGACCCTGCAGGACCCGCGCTGCGTCTTCCAGCTGATGAAGCAGCACTTCGCGGTCTACACGCCCGAGATGGTGGAGAAGATCTGCGGCTCGCCGAAGGACAAGTTCCTGAAGGTGGCCGAGATGATGTCCGAGTGCTCGACGCCGACGAAGACCATGACGTCGATGTACGCGCTCGGCTGGACCCAGCATTCCAAGGGCGCGCAGAACATCCGCGGCATGGCGATGATCCAGCTGCTGCTGGGCAACATCGGCGTGCGCGGGGGCGGCATGAACGCGCTGCGCGGCCACTCCAACATCCAGGGCCTCACCGACCTCGGCCTGCTGTCGAACTCGCTCCCCGGCTACATGAACCTGCCGACGGAGAAGGAGCCCGACTTCAACGCCTACATGTCGACCCGCGGCTTCAAGCCGCTGCGTCCCGGCCAGACCAGCTTCTGGCAGAACTACAAGAAGTTCTTCGTCTCGTTCCAGAAGTCCATGTGGGGCGACAAGGCGACGGCGGAGAACAACTGGGCCTTCGACTGGCTGCCAAAGCTCGACGTGACCTACGACGTGCTGCGCACGTTCGAGCTCATGAATCAGGGCAAGATCACCGGCTACTTCTGTCAGGGGTTCAACCCGCTGATGACCTTCCCCAACCGGGCGAAGATCACGGCCGGCCTCTCCAAGCTGAAATTCCTGGTGACGATGGACCCGCTCGACACCGAGACCTCGCGGTTCTGGGAGAACCACGGCGAGTTCAACGACGTGACGAGCGCGGACATCCAGACCGAGGTGTTCCAGCTGCCGACCAGCTGCTTCGCCGAGGACGAGGGTTCGATCGTGAACTCCGGCCGCTGGCTGCAGTGGCACAATGCGGCGGTTTCGCCCCCCGGCGAGGCCAAGGCCGACACCTGGATCATGGCCGGCCTGCACCTGCGGATAAAGGAGCTCTACCTCAAGGAAGGCGGCGCCTTCCCGGATCCGATCGTCAACCTGCGCTGGCCCTATGGCCAGCCGGAGGAGCCGGCGGCCGAAGAGCTCGCCAAGGAGATGAACGGCCAGGCGCTGGCCGACGTCACCGACCCGAACGACCCGACCAAGGTGCTCGTCCAGAAGGGCAAGCAGGTGGATTCGTTCGCGCAGCTGAAGGACGACGGCTCCACCGCTTCCTTCTGCTGGATCTACGCCGGCTCCCACACCGAGGCCGGCAACCAGATGGCGCGGCGGGACACCTCCGATCCGGGCGACACCGGGCTTGCGCCGAAATGGGCCTGGGCCTGGCCGCTCAACCGACGGATCCTCTACAACCGCGCCTCGTCGGACGTCTCCGGCAAGCCGTGGGATCCGTCGCGCAAGCTGGTCTGGTGGACCGGCGAGCGCTGGGGCGGCTACGACGTGCCGGACTACGGCCCGACGGTGAAGCCGGAGCAGTCGGTCGGGCCCTTCATCATGAACCCCGAGGGCGTGGCGCGGCTGTTCTCCCGCGGCATGATGCGCGACGGGCCTTTCCCGTCGCACTACGAGCCGTTCGAGGCGCCGGTTGCGAACGCCATCGCGCCGAAGATCCGCGGCAATCCCGCCTCGCGCATCTTCAAGGCCGACCTCGAGGCGCTGGGGAACGCCGACGCGTTCCCCTACGTCGCGACCAGCTACCGCCTGACCGAGCACTTCCACCAGTGGACCAAGCACGTCTGGGTCAACGCGGTGCTGCAGCCCGAGTTCTTCGTCGAGATCTCGGAGCAGCTCGCCAAGGAGAAGGGCATCGAGAAGGGCGGCTGGGTGCGGGTGTGGTCGAACCGCGGGTCGATCAAGGCCAAGGCGGTCGTCACCAAGCGCATCAAGCCGCTGATGGTCGACGGGCGTCCGGTCCACGTGGTCGGCATCCCGCAGCACTGGGGCTTCATGGGCAAGACCAAGAAGGGCTACAACCCGAACTCGCTGACGCCCTTCGTCGGCGACGCCAACATCGAGACGCCTGAGTACAAGGCGTTCCTGGTCAACATCGAGCCGACCTCGGCTCCGGCGTCGGCATAAGGGAGGGCTGACACTATGGCTTCGTATCAGTCCCTCGACATCAAACGCCGCTCCGCCTCCACCTCGACCCCGCCGGCCGTCCGGTCGACGGGGCTCGAGGTGGCGAAGCTGATCGACGTGTCGAAATGCATCGGCTGCAAGGCCTGCCAGTCCGCCTGCCTCGAATGGAACAACCTGCGCGAGGAGGTGGGCGTCAACACCGGCGTCTACGACAACCCGCACGACCTGACGGCGAACAGCTGGACGCTGATGCGCTTCAGCGAATGGGACAACCCGGACACCGGCGACTTCGAGTGGCTGATCCGCAAGGACGGCTGCATGCATTGCGCCGATCCTGGGTGCCTCAAGGCCTGCCCCTCGCCGGGGGCGATCGTCCAGTACACGAACGGCATCGTCGACTTCGTGTCGGAGAACTGCATCGGCTGCGCCTACTGCGTGAAGGGCTGCCCCTTCAACATCCCGCGCATCAGCCAGGTCGACCGCAAGGCCTACAAGTGCACGCTGTGCTCCGACCGCGTCGCGGTCGGGCAGGGGCCGGCCTGCGCCAAGGCCTGTCCCACGGCCGCCATCATGTTCGGCACCAAGGACGACATGAAGGAACAGGCGGACCGCCGCATCACGGACCTCAAGTCTCGCGGCTTCGCCAACGCGGGTCTTTACGATCCGGCCGGCGTCGGCGGCACGCATGTGATGTACGTGCTGCACCACCTCGACAAGCCGGAGATCTACGCCGGTCTGCCGAAGGATCCGCAGATCAGCCCGCTGGTCTCGGCCTGGAAGGGCACGGGCAAGATCCTCGCGCTCGGGGCGCTGGCCTTCGCCGCCGTCGGCGCGTTCTTCCACCACACGGTGGTCGGGCCGAACCGGGTGTCGGAGACGGACGAGGAGAACGCCGCGGATCTTGCCGAGGAGGGCGCTCGGTCCGGCCCGACGCCCGAGACGAGGACGCTCTGATGGCCGTCGAGATCGAACGTCGTCCCATCATGTTGGAGCGGACGGAGGTCCGGCGCTACGGGGCCTCCGCCCGCGTCAACCACTGGATCACCGCAGCCACCTTCACCCTCCTCGCCCTGAGCGGGCTGGCGCTGTTCCATCCCAGTCTGTTCTTCCTCACCGACCTGTTCGGCGGCGGAGCGAACACCCGGGCGTTCCACCCCTGGCTCGGCGTGGTGCTGATCGCGAGCTTCGCCATCCTGTTCGTGCGGTTCTGGAGCCACAACCTCTGGAACCGCGACGACACCCAGTGGATGTCGCAGATCGGCGACGTGGTGAAGGGCGAGGAGGAGCGCCTTCCGGAGCTCGGCAAGTACAACGCCGGCCAGAAGATGGTGTTCTGGGGCACGGCGCTGCTCATCGTGGTGCTGTTCGCCACCGGGCTCGTGATCTGGGACGAGTACTTCCACGGGCTCGTCAGCATCGGCACGAACCGTCTCGCGGCGCTGGTGCACTCGCTAGCCGCAATCGCGGCGATCCTGCTGATCATCGTCCACGTCTACGCGGGCATCTGGGTCAAGGGCTCGATTCGAGGCATGACCGAAGGCCGCGTGACGGGCGGCTGGGCCTGGCGTCATCACCGCAAGTGGCTGCGCCAGGAAGCCAAAGGCGAAACCCACGATTGAGCCGGCCTCCCCACAGGGCGAAACGCAAAGCGGCCGAACCTCGACGAGGTCCGGCCGCTCAAGGCTCAGGGCCGCTCAGCGATGAGCGGCGAACGGAACGTTCGGTTCAGAGACCGAACGGATAGTCGCGATGGGCGTTGTAGAGCGCGCGGCCCTGCTCTTCGAAGAAGGCCTCGAACTCGCTGAGGAAGCGGGAGAAGAAGCCGCCGAAGGCGGAGCCGGAGAACGTATCGACGAGAATGGCGGTCATGGTCTGCACCTCGGGTTGGGACGTTTGCCGCGTCCTGGAAACTCGATAGTTGGTATTTGGCATACCAAGACGCCGTATTAAACCTTCGTCTAGGCATGGCTGATGCGTGCGCGGCGCACGTCGCGCCCGAGGCTCGGCCTCTGGGCTTGGCCCGCTCCGAAGGCGTCAGCCGCGAGATCGGACGCGGAAGCCACATCTCGAGCACGATCGCCTCTTCAAAACCGGCTGCGTGCTAGCATCCCCTGTCGCCTGCGTTTTGGAGTGTTCCCATGGCCGGTCCCGCCTCCATCGAACCGACGCCGATCGACGTCGGCGCGGTGGCGAAGCCCGACTTCGCGGTCGCGCCTGACTTGGCGCGCCTGTTCGCCGACCGCGCCGCGCGCTTCGAGACTCTGGCGCCGGGCCATCCGCTCGACGCCTACCTGCGCTTCCTCGCCGGGATCGCGCGCGCCCAGCACGACGTCGCGGCCGATCTGCCGGAGCCGAAGCTGCCTGCCGGCGACGCGCTCGACCGCGCCTTCGAGTTTGGCATGCCGCCGATCGACCGCGCGCGCTTCGACGTGGACGAGGCGGCCCACGCGACGCTGGAGCGGCTGGTCGCTGCGGTCGCGGACCTCCCGATGCCGGAGCAGGCGGCCGCCGCCCGCCGGCGCATCGCCGACGGCGACCGGGCGTTCCGCGAGCGCCTGCTGGTGGACGTGATCGAGACCGCGACGTCGCTCGAGACGCTGGCCGAACACGTCTTCGCGGCAGCCGCGCTGCAGGTTCATTTTGCGCGGCTCGCGGCTCGGCTGGATGTCGCTCGGCTGCAGTCGGTCGGCGTCGGCGCCTGTCCCGCCTGCGGCGGCCCGCCGGTCGCGAGCCTCGTGGTCGGCTGGTCGAGCGCGCACGGCTCGCGTTACGTCGCCTGCAGCCTCTGCGGCACGCTCTGGAACCACGTCCGCATCAAATGCGTGGCCTGCGACGCGACCGACAAGATCTCGTACCATGCGCTGTCCGAGGACGGCGAGACGCTGGCCGACGCTCCGAGCGAGGCTGCGGCAGGACGGGCGCGCAAGGACGAGGCGACCGCCAAGGCGGAGTGTTGCGACACCTGCGGGCTTTACCTCAAGATCTTCCACCAACATCTTGATCCCGCGATGGATCCGGTCGCGGACGACGTCGCGACGCTCGGTCTGGACCTCAAGGTCCGGGAAGCGGGCTGGGCGCGGGCGGCGTTCAACCCCTATCTTCTAGGGTACTGATCGATTCCATCAGGACGCGCCGACCGCATGGACGACAGCCCCTCCGCCCGCCCGCCGTTCCCCGCCGTCGACCGCGTCCTCGCGGCGCCGCAGGCCGCCGTCGCGATCGAGCGCTACGGCCGCGTGGCGACCGTCGCCGCGGTCCGCGCGAGCCTCGCCGCGGCGCGGTCCGCCTGGCTCGCGGGCGCGGCGGTGGACGTGTCCGTGGAGCGGATCGCGGTCGTGGCGGCGGCGCGGCTGGAGGCGGACGACGCGCCGAGCCAGCGGCGCGTTTTGAACCTCACCGGCACGGTGCTGCACACCAATCTCGGCCGCGCGCTGCTCGCAGAAGAAGCGATCGCCGCCGTCACCGCCGCCATGCGCTCCCCGACGGCGCTCGAGTTCGACGTCGCCACCGGCCAGCGCGGCGAGCGCGACGACCACGTGCGGGGGCTGCTGCGCGAGCTCACCGGGGCGGAGGACGCCGTCGCCGTCAACAACAACGCCGCCGCCGTGCTGCTGACGCTGAATTCGCTGAGCGAGGGCCGGGAGACGATCGTCTCGCGCGGCGAGCTGATCGAGATCGGCGGCTCCTTCCGCATGCCCTCCATCATGGCGCGCGCGGGCTGCCGGCTGGTCGAGGTGGGAACCACCAACCGCACCCACCTCGCCGACTATGCGGAGGCGATCGGTCCCGACACCGCCCTGCTGATGAAGGTCCATCCCTCAAATTTCCGGGTGGAAGGCTTCACCAAGGAGGTCGCCGCGAAGGAGCTCGCGCCGCTGGCGCGCGAGCGCGAGCTGCCGCTGGTGGACGATCTTGGCTCGGGCGTGCTGGTGGACCTCTCGGCCTACGGCCTGCTGCGGGAGCGCACGGTTCAGGAGGCGGTGGCGGACGGCGCCGACCTCGTCACCTTCTCCGGCGACAAGCTGCTCGGCGGCCCGCAGGCCGGGCTCGTCGTCGGCCGGGCGGACCTCGTGAAGCGGCTCGCGAAGAACCACCTCAAGCGCGCGCTGCGGCTGGACAAGCTTCGGCTCGCCGCGCTCGAGGCCACCCTGAAGCTCTACCGCGATCCCGACCGTCTCGCGCAGCGCCTGCCCACGCTCGCTCTGCTCGCGCGGCCCGCCGATGCGCTCAAGACGCTCGCCGCGCGGTTCGCGCCCGCGCTCGCGCGCGCCGTCGGCTCCGCGTACGCCGTCGCGGTCGTCGACGCCGAGAGCCAGATCGGTTCGGGCGCGCTGCCGCTCGCGGCGATCCCGAGCGGCGGTCTCGCGGTGTCCGCGATCGAGGGCAAGCGCACTGGCTCCGCGCTGACCGAGCTCGCGGCGGCGTTTCGCGCGCTTTCGGTCCCCGTGGTCGGCCGCATCGCCGACGATCGCCTGATCTTCGATCTGCGCGGCCTCGACGACGAGGTCGTGTTCGACGCCATGCTGGCGGAACTCGCCTCAGCGCGAGAAGGAGCCGCCGCGTGAGCTGGATCGATCGCCTCAAGGCGCGTTTTGCGCCTCCGCCGCCTAAGAAGACCGTGGAGGAGCGCCTGTCGCAGGCGTTCGAGGCCGCGCAGGCCGACGACCACGGCGCGGCCCTTGCCCTGTGGCGCGTGCTGGCCGACGAGGGCGTGGCGCGGGCGCAGAGCAATCTCGGCGCCTGCTACGCGGAAGGGCTCGGCGTGGCGCGCGATCCGGCGGCGGCGGCGGAGTGGTTCGCGAAGGCCGCGCGCGCGGGCGACGCCGTCGGTCGGCGCAATCTCGCCGCGCTTCACTTCAAAGGCGAAGGCGTCCCCCAGGACGACGCGGCGGCGCTCGCGCTCTACGGCCAGGCCGCGGAGCAGGACGACCCCGCAGCCCAGGACATGCTGAGCTGGATGCTGCTGGAGGGACAGGGCGCCGCGCAGGATCTCGCCGGAGCGCGCCACTGGGCGCTGGCCGCCGCCGAGAACGGCGTGGCGAGCGCCATGACGCGGCTCGGCCTGATGGCGAACAACGCGCTCGGGATGGAGCGCAACAAGACGGAGGCCGCCAGCTGGTGGGCCGAAGCCGCCCGGCGGGGGGACTCCGACGGGCAGGCGATGCTGGGCGCCGCGCTTCATCTCGGCCAGGGCGTGGCGAAGGACGACGCGGCGGCGCTCGGCTGGCTGCTCAGGGCCGAAGCCGGCGGCAGCACGCTCGCCGCGCCCTTCCTCGGGGCGGTCCGCGCCGCGCTGACCGACGACGAGGCCCGCCGGGCCGAGGCCTCCGCCCACGCGCCCATGGACGAGCCTTCGCGGTGATCGTCGGGGCGGCCGGGCACATCGACCACGGCAAGTCGGCCCTGGTGCGGGCGCTGACCGGCGTCGACACTGACCGGCTGAAGGAGGAGAAGGCCCGCGGCATTTCCATCGACCTCGGCTTCGCCTATCTGCCGCGGCCGGACGGCGCGACGCTCGGCTTCGTGGACGTTCCTGGCCATGAGCGCTTCGTGCGCAACATGCTGGCCGGCGCGAGCGGGATCGACTTCGTGCTGCTGGTTGTGGCGGCGGATGACGGACCGATGCCGCAGACCCGGGAGCACCTCGCCATCGTCGACATGCTCGGCGTGTCGAGGGGCGCCGTCGCCCTCACCAAGGTCGATCTCGTCGACGACGATCGCCGGTTCGAGGCCGAGATCGAGATCGCCGCGCTGCTGTCTGGCACGAGGCTCGACGGCGCGCCCGTGCTTCCGGTCTCGACCGTGACGGGCGAGGGGATCGCGCCGCTGCTCGCGCTGCTGGACGCGGCCCGCGCGCAGACGCCCGCGCGGCCCGCGGCGGGCCGGTTCCGCATGTCGATCGACCGCAGCTTCACGCTGGCCGGCGCCGGCACGGTGGTGACGGGCGCCGTGCGCGACGGCGTGGTGCGGGTGGGCGACGCGGTGATCGTCTCGCCTCAGGGCTTGGAGGCGCGGGTGCGCGCGATCCACGCGCAAAACCAGCCGGCGGAGGAGGGGCGGCCCGGCGAGCGCTGCGCGCTCAATCTCGCGGGTCCCGGCGTGACCAAGGACGCGATCTCCCGCGGCGACGTGGTCCAGGCGCCGGAGCTGCACGCGCCGACCGATCGGCTCGACGTGGAGCTGACCCTGCTTGCGACCGAGCCGCGTCCGCTCGTGGCCTGGAGCCCGGTGCGGCTGCATCACGGCGCCGCCGAGATCGCCGCCCGCGTGGTCCCGATCGACGGCGACGCCATTCCGCCGGGCGCGACGGCGCGCGCGCAGCTGGTCCTGGACCGGCCGCTCGCCGCGGTCGCCCTCGACCATTTCGTGCTGCGCGACGTCGGCGGCGCCCGCACCATCGCCGGCGGGCGCATCCTGGACCTGCGCGGGCCGTCGAGGCGGCGGCGCTCGCCGGAGCGGACGGCGCAGCTCGAGGCGCTCGCCCACGAGGACCACGGCGAAGCGCTTGCGGCCCTGCTCGCCGCGCCGCCGCAGGCCGTCGACCTCGACGCCTTCGCCCGCGACCGCAACGCGCCCGACGCCGAGATGGCGGCCGCCGTCGCCCGGCTCGGCCTCGTGCGCCTGCCCGCGGGCAAGGGGCGAACCGTCGCCGTGGCGGGCGAGGCCTGGCGCGCCTTCGCGGCGTCCGTCGCCGAGAGGCTTGCAGCCTTCCACGCTGAAAATCCCGATCTGCAGGGCATGGGGGCGGAGCGGCTGCGCCTCGCCGCCGAACCCCGGCTGCCGGCGCCGGCGTTCCTCGCCGCGCTCGCCGCGCTTCAGCGCGCGGGCGAGGTGGCAGTGGAGGGCGCCTGGACGCGGTTGCCGGGCCACGTCGTCCGGCTCGCGCCCGTCGACGAGGAGCTGTGGGAGGCGATCGCGCCGCGGCTCGCCGGCGACCTGCGGTTTCGTCCTCCGCGGGTGCGCGACCTCGGCGCGGAGCTTGGGGAGAGCGAGGCGGACGTCCGCCGCGTGCTCAAGCTCGTCGGCCGGCTCGGGCGCGTGGACGAGATCGCCCACGACCACTTCTTCCTGCGCGAGACCACCGCCGAGATGGTGAACGTGGCGGAGACGGCGGCGATCGAGGACCCGGCGGGCGTCCTCACGGCCGCAGGTTTCCGCGACAGGCTCGACAACGGGCGCAAGGTCGCCATACAGATTCTCGAGTTCTTCGACCGTCACGGCGTCACCATCCGCCGCGGCGACGAACGGCGCGTCAACCGCCGCCGCCGCGACCTGTTCCGCCGCAAGGACGTGACGGAGCAAAGCGAGGCGTGAACGCGTCACGGAGGAGAAGCGTCCCCGGTGGGGCGGCCGGCCTTCAAAGCCGGAGGGGGCCGTCAGCCGGTCTCCGGTGGGTTCGACTCCCACTCTCTTCCACCAGCTACCCAGATCAACTTGAACTTACGGCTGGTGCAACAAGTGAGATCAGAAGACATTAGCGACGCTCAGCTTTTTGCAATGATTGACGATCTTGATGTCAAAATGCTCGACATGGGGCGTACGATAAAGTAAAGAACATGG
The DNA here is from genome assembly GCF_000526315.1 of Methylopila sp. 73B. Lineage (NCBI taxonomy): Bacteria > Pseudomonadati > Pseudomonadota > Alphaproteobacteria > Hyphomicrobiales > Methylopilaceae > Methylopila > Methylopila sp. 73B. The sequence goes on from NZ_JAFV01000001.1 coordinate 510,203, forward strand.
GATCTTCCCATAGTTCTTACCCAGCAACTCGGGCACGCATTTTTTTAGCGGGCCAAGATGGTCCGCCAATTTACGAAAGAATTTACGCTCTATATAAAAGCTTTTACGGAAAGAAGGCCTTCGCTAGTGGCGGCCATATTGGCGTTTATCTCTTCAGAGATGTGTATGTTCGAATTTCTGTGCCTCACATGTACGGCGAGCAAGCATTCGATCCTTTAGATGCCGTAGATTTCACGGATCTTCAGAGGATGGTAGTTCAATCGAGTTTATCTCAGGCGGAGAGGTGCATAGATCAAGTTTTAGATGTTCTTGATATTCAATATGGAAGTCATATTATAAAAAATCCATATAAGGGAATCGAGCTAGTAGATAGATATATCGATTATTCGCGATTACATCTTCATGCTGCAGCGGCGATACTTACGGGTGGGTATGATGGGCGAGGGGCGGTGCAAAGCGCATTGCTATCTACCGAACTGGCCCTTAAAGCGGCTGGCGCTGCTTTAGGTCTTACGGACGATCAACTCAGAGAGCGGAAGCAATTTGGTCATGATACGCTGAAGCTTTGCAATTTTATTGCGGGTAAGATTCACACGTTTGATGTCGAACGTGTGAAGGCAGTGGTCGATAGGCAGCCGAAATATGTTTTGAATCGGTATGAAGCGAGCCAACCAAGTCCCCAAGTTACCGGTCACGTTGTCATGGGCGCTCAGTATATCCTGTCAGAAGTTGTGCGAAGTTTGTGCGAATGGGATATAAGAAGTCAGGGTGTTGTAAAATTTAGCAGAAAATACCCAGCTTGCGCTGATGGGAGGTAACCGGCCTTGCCGGAGAAGATGTTAATAGTTGATATTTAATCCTTTCAGTGGAGAGGCCTCCTCGATGACCGGTCTGGACCGGCCTTACGCGCTCGCGGCGCTTGAGCAGACGGCGCTGGCGGCCGACGCTGAGGAGAAGCGGTTTCGCGCGAGCGTGGCGGAGGAGGCCGCGCGTCGCGAGACCGCGCGGCGCCGCGCGTTTCGCCGCTACGCCTTCCTCAAGGCGCTTGTCGACGCCGACGCCGCGGCGCCGGACCGCGAGGCGTCCCACGTCGCGCAGCGCGCGGCCGCGGCGGCCGAGCTCGAGTGGGAGGAGATCGACGAGGCCCGCAAGCCGGTGCTGGACGCGCTGACGGCGCTGGCGGACGCGATCCACGACGCCCGCACGGGCGCGCTGCCGCCGGAGGAGGCGGGGGCGGCGACGTTGCAGGCGCTCGAAGCCTTCGAAGGCTGGTACGAAGGCGCGCGGGGGCTCGCCTTCGCCGAACTGTTCGACCGCTACATGCCGGAGACGCCTCTTGTCGACTTCTGAGGCTCCCGCGCGGGTTTGGGCTCCGGGACATCGCTTGGAAAGATGCGTCGTGGACCGGAGCGCCTCGGCCGGGGTCCGCCATGGCCTTTGACGGCCTCGACTTCGACGCCTGGGTGAAGGCCGTCTTCGCCGAGACCGGCGCCTTCACCGCGCTGATCGTACTGGTCGAGATCACCGACGACGACGCGAAGCCCGTCGCCTCGACCTTCCTGCACGTCATCGGCGACGAGGTGGCGTGGCGCGAGCTTCGAAAGCTGTTCGCCTCCGCGCCGGGCGCCTGGGACGGGGCCGCGTTCTTCACGGCGACCTCGTCCGACGGCGGGCCGATCGAAGACCCGCTCGCGCGGATCGAACTGCGGCGCGTGGAGCAGATGATCGACGACGACCGGCTGGCGCTCAACGGGGGCGCCTTCTTCGACAGGCGGGGCCGGCGCATGCGGATCGACGAAGACGGGGCGGCGGCATGAAGACGACTGCGCAGGGGCCGATCACGACCGACATCGTGCTGGTGGGCGGCGGCCACGCGCACGTCCACGTGCTGCGCGCCTTCGCGATGCGGCCGGAGAAAGGCGTGCGGCTGACGCTGGTCGCCAAGGAGCTGACGACGCCCTATTCCGGCATGCTGCCGGGGCTGATCGCCGGGTTCTACCAGCCTGACGACATCATGATCGATCTGGTGCGCCTCGCGCGCGCGACCGGCGCGCGGCTGATCGGCGCCGCGGCGACGGGGCTCGACCGGGCGAACCGCCGGGTGCTCCTCGAAGGGCGGCCGCCGATCGCCTACGATTTCGTGTCGTTCGATGTCGGCATCGCCCCCCGGCTTGAGGGCGTCGCCGGGGCCGAGCGGGCGATCGCCGTGAAGCCGATCGCGACCTTCCTCCAGAGGTTCGAGGCGTTCCGGCTGGCCGCGCTCCGGCCTGATGGTCCGCGGTCCGTGGTCGTGGCGGGCGGCGGGGCGGCGGGGACCGAACTCGCGCTGTCGATCGCCCGCCGCCTCCGGCGCGACGCGGAGGCGGCGGGGCTGGACCCGCAAGCTTTCAGCTTCACGCTTCTCGCCGGCGGCGCGCTGCTGCAGGGCTATCCCGACAAGGTCGCCGCGCTGTTCCGCGAAGCGATGACCGCAGCGAACGTCACGCTCGACGAAACCGCGCGGCTCGCCGCGGTGGAGGAGGGCGAGGTCGCGCTGGACGACGGGCGGCGCCTGCCGGCCCAGGCGACGTTCATGGCGACCGCCGCCGCGCCGCACCCGATCACGCAGGCGCTTGGACTGCCGGAGGATATTGGCGGCTTCATCGCCGTGACGTCGGCGCTGACGAGCCCTGCGGACGACCGCGTGTTCGCGGTCGGCGACTGCGCGGGCGTCCTCGGCCAGCCGAGGCCCAAGGCCGGGGTCTACGCCGTGCGCCAGGGGCCGGCGTTCGCCGCAAACCTTCGACGCGCCGCGCGAGGAAAGCGGCTCAAGCCGCTGACGGCGCAGGCCGATCACCTCTCGCTCATCGGCCGCGGCGACGGCACCGCGGTCGCGACCCGCAACGGCTACGTCGCCGCCGGCCGCTGGGCCTGGACGCTCAAGGACTGGATCGACCGCCGCTGGATCGCGATGTACCGCGACCCGCCGGCGATGGATGGCGTGCGGGGTCCGGCGCCCGTCTCCGACGATCCGGCGATGCGGTGCGGCGGCTGCGCGGCGAAGCTCGGCCCCGCGCCGCTGGCCGCGGCCCTGCGGCGGCTGGGACCGGGCGTCGCGTCGGAGGAGGTCATCCTCGGCGTCGGCGACGACGCAGCGGTGATCCGGCGGAGCGACGGCGCGCTGGAGCTCCAGACGGTCGACGTCTTCAAGGCGCCCGTCGACGATCCCTTCCTGTTCGGGAAGATCGCGGCGGTCCACGCCATCGGCGACGTTTTCGCCATGGGAGGGCGGCCGTCCTACGCGCTCGCCATCGCCGCGCTTCCGCCGGACGCGCCGGCCCAGCAGGCGGAGGCGCTCTACCAGATGATGGCGGGCGCGCGCGCGGCGCTCGACCCGCTCGGCGTCTCCATCATCGGCGGCCACACCGGCGAAGGCGCGGATCCGGCGTTCGGTGTCGCGGTGACCGGCGGGCTGGCGGAGGGCGACGGCCGCCGCAAGGGCGGGCTGACGCCGGGCGTCCGGCTCGTGCTCACCAAGCCGCTCGGCGTCGGCGTGCTGATCGCGGCTGACATGCGCGCCCAGGCGCCCGCCGCGGCGATGGCGGCGGCGTGGGCCGAGATGGCCCGCCCCTTGGCCGCGGACGTCGAGGTGCTGCGGTCCCACCGCGGCCGCGCCATGACCGACGTCACCGGTTTCGGCCTGATCGGGCACCTCGCCGAGATGCTCGACGCCAGCCGCGGGGTCGCGGCCGAAATCGACCCGGCGGCGTTGCCCCTGCTGCCGGAGGCGGCGGAGCTCGCCGCGCGCGGCTTCGCCTCGACCGCGCTGCCCCAGACGCTCGCGAACCTGCCGCGCATCGGCGGCGGGGAGGGCGTTCCCGCCTGGCTGAAGGCGCTGCTGTTCGATCCCCAGACCTCGGGCGGGCTGCTGGCCGCCGTGGCCGACGATCAGGCCGCGCCTTGCGTCGCCGCGCTCCACGCTGCGGGCGCGACAGGTGCCGCCGTCATCGGCCGGATCGTGGCGCGCGACGGCGGGCCGGACATCCGCCTCGTGACGGGCTCGGCGGCGTGACGGTCACAACGCTCGATCTCTGCGCCGACCCTGGCCTGCTCTCGGTCGAGGCGGCGCGGGCGACGGTCGCGGCGCTGGTCGCGGGGCCTGTCGGCGTCGAGGCGCTGCCTTTCGCGGAGCTGCGCGGACGGGTGACCGCCGAGCCGACGATGAGCCCGACGCCGCTGCCGCCGTTCGATCACTCCGCCATGGACGGGTACGCGCTGGCCGACCTCGGGCTGCGGCATGTTCTCCGCGGCCGGCTCGCGGCCGGCTCGGCTGGCGCGCGCGAGACGCTCAAGCCCGGCGAGGCGGTCCGCATCTTCACCGGCGCGCCGATGCCGCCAGGCGCGATCGCCGTGGTGATGCAGGAGCGCGTGACGCGCGAAGGCGACGTCGTGGCGCTCCGCGCCGCGGTGGAGCCGGGCGCTAACATCCGCCGTCGCGGCGAAGACGTGAGCGTGGGCGATCTGCTGGTTCCCGCCGGCGCCCTGATCGACGCGCGCCACCTCGCCATCCTGGCGGCCTCCGGCGTGGAGCGGGTCGCCGTGCGGCGCAAGGTGGTGATCGGTTTGCTCTCCACCGGCGACGAGCTCATCGAGCACGGCCGCGCTCTCACGCCCGGCCGCATCCACGACGCCAACCGCCCGATGCTGCTCGGCATCCTGTCGACGCCGGCGCACGAGGTGATCGACTACGGCATCGCGCCGGACGACCCGGCGGAGCTGACGCGCCTGCTGATCGAGGCGGGCCGGCGCTGCGACGCCCTGGTCACCAGCGGCGCGACCTCGGTCGGGGAGGAGGATCACCTCGCCGCCGCCGTCGCCGCTGCGGGCGGTCAGCTCGGGCTGGCGAAAGTCGCGCTGAAGCCGGGCAAGCCGATCGTCGCCGGGCGCGTCGGCGGCGCGGCGCTGGTCGGCCTTCCCGGAAACCCCTTCGCGGCTCTGGTCGGACAGATGTTGATCGGACGCGTCGTGCTGGAGCGGCTCGCGGGCCTGGAGCCGCGCCCTCTCGCGCCGCTGTCCGCCGTCGCCGCCTTCGGCCAGAAGGGCCCCGGCGGCCGCACCGAGTTCGCCCCCGCCGCGCTGGTCGGGACCGATCCGTCCGGGCTGCCGCGGGTGGAGAAGCTCGGCCGCGGAGGCTCCGCCCGCCTCGCCCCGCTGATCGCCGCCGACGGGCTCGCCGTCATTCCGGCCGGCCACGACGAGGTGAAGCCGGGCGACGCCATCGGATTTCTGCCGTTTCGGGCCGCGCTGGAGGTGTGAGGATAGGCACGCCGGTCTTTGTCCCCCTCCCCCTTGCGGGGAGGGGCTAGGGGGGGGGGGGGCGCAGAACGAAGCGTAGCGGTCGCGACCCCCGGAACGTTTGAACCCGGTTTCTCCTTAAGAGGCTCATCCTCAACCACCCCCACCCCCAACCTCTCCCCGCAAGGGGGAGGGGAGAGAGCATGGCTCTCCAACGATGAGCCTTCGGGAACGGCAGGAGCTCCATCTCAGACGATCAAGCCCTTATCGCACGCTCGCGCTTTCGCGTGGTTTGGAGGTTGCCCCTACCGCACGTCGACGGCGTAGGTCTCGACCGCCGGCGTGTCCTTGATCATGCCCTTGGCCTTCAGGAACGCGGCGAAGCGCGCATAGCGGCGGGCGTCGAGCAGGCCGGGGTTCTTGGCGAAGCGCGGCCGGGTGTCGGCCCAGGCGCGCGTGTTCAACTCGTCGTTGAGGTCGGGGTGGCCCTTGAGGTAGAGCGCGAAGGCCTCCGCGTCGTGGTTCAGCAGGAAGGTCGTGGCCTCCTCGAGCGCGGCCACGAAGCGCTTCAGGCGGTCGTGGCCGATTGCGTCCCTGTGGGCGACGAACACCAGCTCGTCGTACGTCGGCACGCCGTTCTCTTCGGGAAAGAACACCCGCGCCTCGCCGCCGGCCAGACGGATCTGCGTGGCCTCGAAGTTGCGGTAGCCGCCGACGACCGCGTCGACGCGCTTCGCCATCAGCGACTGGGTGAGCGCGAAGTTGACGTTGATGAGCTCGACGTCGTCGCGCGTCAGGCCCGCGGTCTCCATCATGGCGAGCAGCAGCGTATCCTCGAAGCCGGTGACGGAATAGCCGACCTTCTTGCCCTTCAGGTCCTTGAGATCCTTGACCGGCCCGTCCTTCAGCGCGATGAGGGTGTTGAGCGGGGTGTCGATGAGCGTCGCAAAGCGCACGAGCGGCAGGCCCGCGGCCACCTGCTGGTGCAGCTCCGGCTGGTAGGTCACCGCCACGTCGCCCTGCTTCGCCGCGACGAGGCGCGGCGGCTGGCTCGGGTCGGCCGGCGCGATCAGCTCCACGTCGAGACCGTGGCGGGCGAAGAAGCCGCCCTCCTTGGCGACGACCAACGGGGCGTGATCGGGGTTCACATACCAGTCGAGCAGCACCACCAGCTTCTCGGCGGCGGCCGAGGGGCTCGCGGCGATCAGGAGGGCTGCGAAGGCGAGGGCGAGGCGGATCATCGGGACGGGCTCGGGGTCGGAGGTCAGGAGTCGCGGCGGCCGTGCTCCGGCGACCAGTGGATGAGGCGCGCAAGCGCCCAGTCGACCGCGAACCAGAGGCTGGCGGCGACTACGGCGAGGATGATGAGCGCGGCGAACAGCAGGTCGGTCTGCATCCGCGCGTTGGCGTGGATCATGACGAAGCCGAGGCCGGACGACGCGCCGACCCATTCGCCGACCACCGCCCCGATGGGGGCGGCCGCGGCGGCGAGCTTCAGCCCGGTGCCGAAGGCCGGCAGCGCCGAGGGCAGGCGGATCAGCAACAGGGTTTTCAGCGGCGAGGCGCCGTAGAGACGGGCGAGGTCGATCAGGTTCGGGTCGGCCCGGCGCAGGCCGTCGTAGAAGGCCGAGGTGACGGGGAAGAACACGATCAGCGCCGCCATCGCGAGCTTCGACCCGAGGCCGAAGCCGAGCCACAGCACGAGCAGCGGCGCGATCGCGAACACCGGAACCGCTTGGGCCACGATCAGCGGCGGCAGAAGCCAGCGGCGGAGCGCGGGGAGCGTGGCGATGGCGAGCGCGGCGATCGCGCCGACGGCCACGCCGATCGCGAGCCCGCCGACGATCTCGGTCAGCGTGGTCAGCGTCTGGCGGGCGAGAAAGCCGGACTGCGCGATCAGCGCGGCGCCCACGCGGGCCGGCGGCGGCAGCAGGAACGGGGGCGTGCCCGACAGGGTGACGAAGGCCTGCCAGGCGGCGATCAGAACGCCAAGCGTCACCGCCAGCCGTCCGAACGCCATGAGGGCGCGCCGGGGCCTTGCGGTCGTGTCGGACAAGGGGGCGACGAGCCGATGTGCGGCGTCCGCCATCTCGCAATCCCTCCGCCGGTATGAGCCGGATCAGGTTCGATGGGTCCGGCGTCGCCGCCGTCTCAGCCCGGTGTGGGCGCCCCATGGAGATGAGACGACAGCGTTAGCCGAGCCCTCCGGGCCACGCAACGGGAGCGAGGGTCAAAAAAAACGCCGCCCGGGGCGCGGGCGGCGTTTCATGCGTTCAGCCGGGTTGGAAGCTCGGCCGTATTAGAGGGTTCACAGGCGCAGAACGCCCGATGGTGAGGTTGGTTCCGCGGCCGTCGCGGAAATTTCGCGGGGGCGACTGCGACGCGCCTGACCGGCGGCCGGCATGCGCCGCCGCGTCTTGCCTCCGGCCCGCGCCGCGGCCTAGGGTCCGCCCCGTCATTTTCGCCTGAAGACGGAGCCTTCCCGATGGCCTTCCTCGCCGACACGCTTTCGCGCGTAAAGCCTTCCGCCACCATCGCGGTGTCGCAGAAGGCGCGGGACCTGAAAGCCCAGGGGCGCGACGTGATCGGCCTCGGCGCCGGCGAGCCGGACTTCGATACGCCGCAGAACATCAAGGACGCCGCGATCGACGCCATCCGCCGCGGCGAGACCAAGTACCCGCCCGTCGCCGGCATCCCCCCCCTGCGCGAGGCGATCGCGCAGAAGTTCAAACGCGAGAACGGGCTCGACTACAAGCCGACGCAGACGCTGGTGGCGACCGGCGGCAAGCAGATCCTCTACAACGCCTTCGTTGCCACGCTGAACCCCGGCGACGAGGTCATCATCCCGACGCCCTACTGGGTGAGCTACCCCGAGATGGTGGCGATCAACGGCGGGACGCCCGTGTTCCTGCCGACCACGCTGGAGCAGGACTTCAAGGTCCGTCCCGAGGCGCTCGAAGCCGCGATCACTCCCAAGACCAAGTGGGTGCTGTTCAACTCGCCGTCGAACCCGTCCGGCGCGGCCTACACCCGCGCGGAGTTGAAGGCGATCACCGACGTGCTGCTGCGGCACGAGCACGTGTGGATCCTGACCGACGACATGTACGAGCACCTGGTGTTCGGCGGCTTCGAGTTCACCACGCCGGCGCAGGTGGAGCCCGCGCTCTACGACCGCACGCTGACCATGAACGGCGTCTCGAAGGCCTACTGCATGACCGGCTGGCGCATCGGCTACGCGGCCGGCCCGGACAAGCTGATCAAGGCGATGGAGATGGTGCAGGGCCAGCAGACCTCGGGCGCCTGCACCATCGCGCAGTGGGCGGCGCTGGAGGCGCTGTCCGGGCCCCAGGACTTCCTGCCCGGCTTCCGCACCGCCTTCGAGCGGCGGCGCGACCTCGTCGTCTCCATGCTGAACCAGGCGAAGGGGCTCAATTGCCCGACGCCGGAAGGCGCGTTCTACGTCTATCCTTCCTGCGCCGACACGATCGGGCGCACGGCGCCGTCCGGCAAGGTCATCGCGACCGACGAGGACTTCGTCTCCGAACTGCTGGAGAGCGAAGGCGTCGCCGTGGTGCACGGCTCAGCCTTCGGCCTCGGCCCGAACTTCCGGATTTCCTACGCGACCGCCGACGAAACGCTGGAGGAGGCCTGCAGCCGCATCCAGCGGTTCTGCGCGTCGCTGCGCTGAGACGCGGTCCTGCGCAGGGCGGCGTCGGGACCAGCGTAAAAGGCCGTGTCGCGGACAGAAACCATCGCCTGCGCTGCAGCGTTAGGCGGTGGGGACCGCAAGTTCTGGAGAACGTCATGTCGATCCGGCTCAAAACCACTCTCGCAGCCGCCGCGCTTGTCGCGACCGCCGCTGCGGCGTCCGCCGCCGACTTCGGCCATCCGTCCGTGGTCGTCAGCAAGCGTCCCGCCGAGTCCGGCGTGCAGGTCGGCACGCTGAGCTGCCGCTCGCCCGGCGGCATCGGCTGGATCCTCGGGTCCGACGCCGAACTCGCGTGCGATTACAAGCCGATCGGCGCTCGCCACCCCGTCGACGCCTACCTCGGCCACATCTCGACGGTCGGCGTCGACGTCGGCGCGACCGGCCCGAGCGTCATGAAGTGGGCGGTGATTTCGCATTCCAGCGACATCGGACCGGGGGACCTCGCGGGCAAGTACCGCGGCGCGACCGCGAGCGCGACGGCGCTGATCGGCGGCGGCGCGAACCTGCTTGTCGGCGGCTCCGGCACCACGGTGTCGTTGCAGCCGCTCAGCCTCGAAGGCCAGACCGGCATCGCCGTGTCGGCCGGCTACGCCGCGTTGACCCTTGACCCCGTGTGAGCCTGTTCGCGACCTCGTGAGACCATGCTGACGGTCGGGCGGTAACGCCCGGCCGTTTTCGTGCGTAGCCTGACCGACGCCACTGGACGAAGCCGAGGCCGCCATGTTGATCAAGCGCACGCCGAGTTGGGCCCTTCGCGAGAGCGAGGCGACGCCCGAGCATCTGGTCCTGAGCCGCAGGTCGCTGGTGGCGGGGGCTGTCGGAGGCGCGGCCGCGGCGCTTGGCGCCGGCCCCGCGCGGGCCGGCTGGCTGTTTGGCTCGGACGAGAAGCCGGCTCCGCCCGAGGTCGACCCCAGCGCCGGCCTCTATCCGTTCAAGCGCAACGACGGCTACGCGCTCGACCGCGCGGTGACGCCCGAGGACGTCAATCTCAACTACAACAACTTCTATGAGTTCGGGACGAGCAAATACATCGCCGACGAGGCGCAGAAGCTGCCGTTGCGGCCATGGACGCTCAAGATTGGGGGCCTCGTCGAGAAGTCGCGCGAGGTCGGGATCGACGACCTGCTGAAGGCGTTGCAGCTCGAGGAGCGGCTCTACCGGCACCGTTGCGTCGAGGCCTGGGGCATGGCGCTGCCGTGGAGCGGGATCCCGATGAAGGATTTCGTCGCCTGGGCGAAGCCGCTCGGCTCCGCGAAGTACGTGAAGATGACGACCTTCCTCAACCTGAAGGTCGCGGGCGGCCAGCGCTCGCCGCTGTACGAATGGCCCTATGTCGAGGGCCTGACGATGGCGGAGGCGACCAACGAGCTCGCCTTCCTCGCCACCGGCGCCTACGGCAAGCCGCTCGCGAAGCAGATGGGCGCTCCGATCCGTCTGGCGGTTCCGTGGAAGTATGGCTTCAAGTCCGTGAAGTCGATTGTCAGCGTCGAGTTTACGGAGACCCGCCCAAACACGCTGTGGGCCGCCGCGGGGCCGAGCGAATACGGCTTCTGGGCCAACGTGAATCCGCAGGTCTCGCATCCCCGCTGGAGCCAGGCCCGAGAGCGCGTGCTCGGCGGCGACGAAACCCGCCCGACCCTGCTCTACAACGGCTACGCGGATCAGGTGGCGGGATTGTACAAAGGTCTCGAGCGCGAAAAACTGTTCATGTGATGCCGTCTGCGGCGCCGCGGTCGCTTGCGTCTCCGCGCGTCACGCCGCACAGTCATGCCATGCGCGCATGGGTCCTGACCGACGGCAAGGCGGGCGACGAGCAGCCCTGCCTCGGCGTGGCGGAGGCGGTCGCTGACCGCATCGAACGCCGCCGCATCGCGCCGCGGCGTCCGTGGTCCTGGCTTGCGCCCTGGGGGCCGATCGACCCGCGGGACGCCCCGGACCGTATGGGCAGCCCGATCGCTCCCAAACCCGGCGACGGCTGGCCCGATGTGGTGATCGCTGCGGGCCGGCGCGCGGCGCCTTACCTCAGGCGCATCAAGGCGGCCTCGGGCGGCAAGGTGCTCACCGTGTTCCTGCGCGACGCGCGGGCGGGGGCGGGCGTGGCGGACGTCGTCTGGGTTCCCGAGCACGACCGGCTGCGCGGGCCGAACGTCGTCGTCTCGACCACGAGCCCGCACCGGGTGAACGCGGTGCGGCTGGCCGCCGCCCGCGGCGCGCCGCCGCTGGTGGACCCGGAGGTCCCAGGCCGGCGCGTCGCCGTCCTGCTCGGCGGCGATACCCGCCACCATCGGTTTTCGTCCGAGGACATCGACCGCCTCGTCGCGGGCCTCACGCGCCTGAAGAGCGAAGGCGCGGTGCTGATGGCGACGGCCTCGCGCCGCACGCCGAAGCCGCTCGCTCTGGCGGTTGAGAGGCTTGCCCACTACTTCTGGGATGGAACGGGGGATAACCCCTACATTTTGTTGCTGGCGCAGGCTGAAGCGCTCGTGGTGACCGCGGATTCCACCAATATGGTGGGAGAGGCGGCGGCCACGGGCCGCCCGGTGCTGGTGTTCGAGCCCTCGGGCGGACGACGGAAGACTCGCGCGTTCCTGGATCGGCTGACGGCGCTCGGAGTGATCCGGCCGTTCTCCGGCCGGCTGGAGCGCTACGCCTATCCGCCGCTGGACTCGACGCCCCAGATCGCCCGGGCGATCCAGGCGCTCGCCGCGACGCGCGACATCCTGCGGCGCGACGTCGACCGGAAGGCACCGGTCGCCGCGCGCGAAACGAACGGACGACCGAAATGAGCTCAGCGCCTTCCCGTCATCATCGCCTTGTCATTCTCGGCTCCGGCCCGGCCGGCTGGACCGCCGCGGTCTATGCGGCGCGCGCGATGCTGGAGCCCCTGGTGATCTCCGGCCTGCAGCCGGGCGGCCAGCTCACCATCACGACCGACGTCGAGAACTACCCCGGCTTCGCCGAGCCGATCCAGGGCCCTTGGCTGATGGAGCAGATGCAGACCCAGGCCGAGCGGATGGGGACCAAGACCCTGTTCGACCATGTCGCGAAGGTCGACCTGTCGCGGCGGCCCTTCGTGCTGGAGACCGAGTCCGCCGGGACGATCACCTGCGACGCGCTGGTGATCGCGACGGGCGCCCAGGCCAAGTGGCTCGGCCTCGAGAGCGAGGAGCATTTCAAGGGCTACGGCGTCTCCGCCTGCGCCACCTGCGACGGCTTCTTCTTCAAGAACAAGCAGGTCGTCGTGGTCGGCGGCGGCAACACCGCGGTCGAGGAGGCGCTGTTCCTGACCAACTTCGCCTCCAAGGTCACGGTCGTGCACCGCCGCGAAGGCTTCCGCGCCGAACGCATCCTGCAGGACCGCCTGTTCGCGCATCCGAAGGTCGAGGTGGTGTGGAACGCCGCCGTCGCCGAGATCCTCGGCGGCGGAACGCCTCCGAAGGTGCACGGCGTGAAGCTTGTCGATACGCGGACGGGCCAGCCGAGCGAGCTCGCCTGCGACGGCGTGTTCGTGGCGATCGGCCACGCGCCGGCGACCGAGCTGTTCCGGGGGCAGGTCGACACCCGGCCCTCCGGCTATCTCGCGGTGAAGCCAGGCACGTCCTTCACCAACATTCCTGGCGTGTTCGCCGCGGGCGACGTCGCCGACGAGACTTACCGGCAGGCCGTGACGGCGGCCGGCATGGGCTGCATGGCCGCGCTCGACGCCGAGCGGTTCCTTGCGGCCGAAGAGGCCGCGCGGCAAGCCGCGTGACACGACGACCGGGCTGACGCGGCGGACGCCGCGCGCCGACACGCCAAGAGGAGGGCGGCCGTCATGGTCGGTCCGGCCTATGAGGGGGAACGGATGGACTGGGACAAGCTGCGGATCTTCCACGCGGCCGCCGACGCAGGCAGCTTCACGCGCGCCGGCGAGGTCATGGGCCTCAGCCAGTCCGCCGTCAGCCGCCAGGTCTCCGCGCTCGAGCACGAGCTGAAGGTCCCGCTGTTCCATCGGCACGCGCGCGGGCTGATCCTGACGGAGCAGGGCGAGATGCTGTTCCGCACCACCCAGGACGTGTTTTCCAAGCTCGAGGCGGCGCGCTCGATCCTCACCGACAGCCGGGAGCGGCCGAACGGCGTGCTGCGCGTCACCACCACGCTCGGCCTCGGGACCGGCTGGCTGAGCTCGAAGCTCGGCGAGTTCATGGAGCTCTACCCCGACATCCAGCTTCATCTGATCCTCACGGACGACGAGCTCGACCTGTCGATGCGCGAGGCGGACGTCGCGATCCGATTGCGTCAGCCGACGCAGCCCGACCTGATCCAGCGGCGCCTGTTCACGGTGCATTACCACGTCTGCGCCTCGACCGATTACCTCAAGCGCCACGGCCGGCCGACGAGCGTCGCAGACCTTGACAGCCACCGCCTGATCGAGTTCGGCGGCCCGGTGCCGCCGTTCCTGCAGAGCATCAACTGGCTGATCACAGCCAATCGCAGCCCCAAGAGCCCGCGCCCCGCCGGCCTCGTCATCAACAGCGTGGCGGCGATCAAGCAGGCCTGCGAGCGCGGCATCGGTCTCGCGGTGCTGCCGGACTACTTCGTGGAGCCCGAATCGCAGCTCGTCCGCGTGCTCGGCGACGCGGAGATGCCCACGCTCGACGCCTACTTCGTCTATCCGGAAGAGCTGAAGAACGTGGCGCGCATCAACGTGTTCCGCGACTTCCTGCTCGCGAAGGCGCAGCGCTGGTCGTATTGACGCAGGCTTCAGGCGTCAGGGCGGCGTCACCGCGACGAGAACCAAGACCTGGTCAGCCCGCGGCCTGAAGGCGACGGTTTATGTCCTTGGACAGCCTGTCGAAACACCGTCAATAGGCGCGATCTATCGCTCGACGTGCACAGTTATTGATCTATCTGCGCTCATATGGCGCCTAGTTTGTCAGCAAATGCATAGCGGTTATGCCGTTCGGCGCATTGCGTGGCCGACAAGCGCCGCGCATTTTCCTCCCATGCTAACTGCGATCTGGCCGCGCGACCTCCTCCTGCGCGGCCGCAATTGGCTGTTCCCCTCAGGATCAGGCGCGCGTCCCCTCGCGGCCGGTCCCAAACTTTCCAGCCGGATCTCGTCGAGGTCCGGCTTTTTTTATCCCGCGCCACATCACGTCGCCGCGGTGTTCGCACTTGCGCCGGGTGAGCTCTTGAGTTCAGAAGGGCGCCCGACTACACCGGTGCATTGTTGCATCGCACCATTCGGATGCCCGCCGCATGCGTGGACGTTTCGACGCCATCGATCTCAAGATCATGAGCGAGTTGCAGGCGGACGGCCGGATGACCAACGTGGAGTTGGCCCGGCGCGTCGGCATTTCCGCACCGCCGTGTCTCAGGCGCGTGCGCGCGCTCGAGGAGGCCGACGCCATCCGCGGCTACCGCGCGCTGCTCGACGAGCGCAAGCTCGGCTTCGAGGTGACGGCCTTCGCGATGGTGCAGCTCGCCGGCAATTCGGAGCTCGACCGGGCCGAGTTCGAGGCCCGGGTGCGGGACTGGTCGACGGTGCGCGAGTGCCACATGCTCTCGGGCGAGGTCGACTTCATGCTGAAGTGCGTCGCGCGGGACCTCACGAGCTTCCAGAACTTCGTGATCGAGCTGACTGCGGCGAAGAACGTCAGGTCGGTGAAGACCGCGCTCGCGCTCGGCCAGGTCAAGAACGAGGCCACCGCGCCGTTCGACGGCGCGAGCTGACGCCGGCCGGAGCCGTCTCTTCCGGCAATCCGGTTCGGGCGCACTCGATCTTTTTAGGGATCGGTTCGACGTTTCGACCGTTGTGATTGTGAAGGCTCGCCCTGCGGGCCACGATCGTTACGGAGAGGCCGCGACATGACTACCGCCCAGACCAACACCCCGCCGCCCGGCGCCGTCACCGAAAAGGTGACGCCCGTAGAAGCCAAGCAGGGCACCGACGCGCCGAAGGGCATGCCCGTCGTGCTCGGCGTCGGCATCCTCGGCGCGGTCGTCGCCATGTTCTTGGCCTGGATGTTCATTTTCTGACGATCGCCGATCGTCGAAGTCCGCGACGCAAAACGGCCCGCCTTCCGGCGGGCCGTTTTCGTTCGATCAGGGGCTCAGGGCCCAATCCGCGACCTCAGGCGAAGCGGATCTTCAGGACTTCGTAGCTCTTGCCGCCGCCGGGGGTCACCACCTCCACCGTGTCGCCGACTTTCTTGCCGACGAGGGCGCGGGCGATCGGGGAGCCGATCGAGACCCGGCCGTTCTTCACGTCCGACTCGGGCTCGCCGACGATCTGATAGACCTTCTCCTCCTCGGTGTCCTCGTCGATGAGGGTCACCGTGGCGCCGAAGGTGATGAGATCGCCCTTCAGCTTGGTCAGGTCGATGATCTCGGCGCGCGCGATCATGCTTTCGAGCTCCGCGATGCGGCCCTCGTTGAGGCTCTGCTGTTCCTTGGCCGCGTGGTACTCGGCGTTCTCGGACAGGTCGCCGTGCGAGCGAGCCTCGGCGATCGCCGCGATGATCCGCGGGCGCTCGCTGGACGCTCGGTGTTTGAGCTCCGCCTCAAGCGCGACGTGGCCTGCGGCGGTCATCGGGATCTTGTCCATTTCCGTCTCTCTCAAAACAAAGCGACGCCCCGCCCCGTGGAGAGGTCCAGGGGACGAGGCTTCGGACTTCGGGAGCGTCGCCGGCCGGCGCGACGTTCCGAGCGGAGGGCTCAACCGCCCTCTTCGCTCTCCCCGAAGTAGGATTGCAGGGCGCGGACCTCAAGGTCTCCCCCGAGATAGGCTTTGATGCCTTGAGCCGCAGCCACGGCGCCCGCAAGCGTCGTATAGTACGGCACTTTGTGCAAGAGGGCTGCGCGGCGCAGCGAGCGGCTGTCGGCGAGCGCCTGGGCGCCGTCGGTGGTGTTGAACACCAGCTGCACGCCGCCGTTCTTGATGGCGTCCACGACGTGCGGACGGCCTTCCAGCACTTTGTTGATCTTCCGCGCGTCCACGCCGTGGGCCGCGAGGTGGCGCTGGGTGCCCGAGGTCGCGATCACCTTGAAGCCGAGGTCCGCCAGCATCCGGACGGCCGGCAGCACGCGGTCCTTGTCGGCTTCCTTCACCGAGACGAACAGCGTTCCGGACTGCGGCACGCGGGTGCCGCCGCCGAGCTGGCTTTTCGCGAAGGCGACGCCGTAGTCGTAGTCGAGCCCCATCACCTCGCCGGTCGAGCGCATCTCCGGGCCGAGCACCGTGTCGACGCCGGGGAAGCGCGCGAAGGGGAACACCGCCTCCTTCACCGCGATGTGCCCGAGCGGCTCGGCCTTCAGGTTGAACGAGGCGAGGCTTTCGCCGGCCATCACGCGCGCCGCGATCTTCGCGAAGGGCTTTCCGACGACCTTCGCCACGAAGGGCACGGTGCGCGACGCCCGCGGGTTGACCTCGAGCACGTGGATCACGCCGTCCTTGATGGCGTACTGGACGTTCATCAGGCCGCCGACCTCGAGCGCCAGCGCGAGCGCCCGCGTCTGGTCCTCGAGCCGCTCGATCATCTCGGGCTCAAGCGAATGCGGCGGCAGCGAGCAGGCTGAGTCGCCGGAGTGGATGCCAGCTTCCTCGATGTGCTCCATGATCCCGCAGATGAAGACGTCCTTGCGGTCGCACAGCGCGTCGACGTCGATCTCGATCGCGTCGGAGAGGTAGCGGTCGAACAGCAGTGGGTTCTTCGACAGCACCGTGTTGATCTGGCCGGTCTTGTCGTTGGGGTAGCGTTGCTTGATGTCCTCCGGCACCAGGTCCGGCAGGGTGCCGAGCAGGTAGTCCGAGAAGGCGCGGTCGTCGTGCAGGATCGCCATCGCGCGGCCGCCGAGCACGTAGGACGGGCGCACCACTAGCGGGAAGCCGAGGCCCTCCGCTACGACGCGGGACTGCTCCACCGAATAGGCGATGCCGTTCTTCGGCTGGACGAGCTTCAGCTTGTCGAGCAGGCGCTTGAAGCGGTCGCGGTCCTCCGCGAGGTCGATCGCGTCCGGCGTCGTGCCGAGGATCGGCACGCCGGCGGCCTCCAGCGCGTTCGCGAGCTTCAGCGGGGTCTGGCCGCCGAACTGCACGATGACGCCGTGCAGCGTGCCCCTCGAGGTCTCGGTCGCGATGATCTCGAGGACGTCCTCTTCCGTCAGCGGCTCGAAGTAGAGCCGGTCGGAGGTGTCGTAGTCGGTCGAGACGGTCTCGGGATTGCAGTTGACCATGATGGTCTCGTAGCCGGCCTCCGACAGCGCGAAGCAGGCGTGGCAGCAGCAGTAGTCGAACTCGATGCCCTGGCCGATGCGGTTCGGGCCGCCGCCGAGAATGATGACCTTCTTCCGGTCCGAAGGCGCCGCCTCGTCGACCGCCGCGCCGGCGAACACGGGCGCGTAGGTCGAGTACATGTAGGCGGTGGGCGAGGCGAACTCGGCCGCGCAGGTGTCGATGCGCTTGTAGACCGGCCGGACGCCGAGCGACCGGCGCCGCGCCGAGACCTGCTCCGTTTCAAGGCCTGCGAGCGTGGCGAGCCGCTTGTCGGCGAAGCCTTGGGCCTTGAGCTTGCGGAACGCGCGCTCGGTCGTCGGCAGGCCGAAGCGGCGGACCTTCGTCTCGGTCGCTACGATGTCGGCGAGCTGCTCCAGGAACCACGGGTCGATCTTGCAGGCCTCGTGGATCTCCTCGACGGTAAAGCCGAGACGCAGCGCCTGCGCGCATTTCACGAAGCGGTCCGGCGTCGGCTTGCCCAGCGCCGCGCGGATGGCGTTGCGGTCGTCGCCCTGGCCGAGGCCGTCGATCTCGATCTCGTCGAGGCCGCTGAGACCGGTCTCCAGCGAGCGCAGCGCCTTCTGCAGGCTCTCCTGGAAGGTCCGCCCGATCGCCATGGCCTCGCCGACCGACTTCATCGAGGTGGTCAGCGTCGGCTCGGCGCCCGGGAATTTCTCGAAGGCGAAGCGCGGGATCTTGGTGACGACGTAGTCGATCGTCGGCTCGAACGAGGCCGGGGTCGCGCCGCCGGTGATGTCGTTGTCGATCTCGTCCAGCGTGTAGCCGACCGCGAGCTTGGCCGCGACCTTGGCGATCGGGAAGCCGGTCGCCTTGGAGGCCAGCGCCGAGGAGCGCGACACGCGCGGGTTCATCTCGATCACAATCATGCGGCCCGTCGCTGGGTCGATCGCGAACTGGACGTTGGAGCCGCCGGTCTCGACGCCAATCTCGCGCAGCGTCGCGAGCGACGCGTCGCGCATCCGCTGGTACTCTTTGTCGGTCAGCGTCAACGCCGGAGCCACGGTGATCGAATCGCCGGTGTGGATGCCCATCGGGTCGATGTTCTCGATCGAGCACACGATGATGCAATTGTCCGCCTTGTCGCGGACGACCTCCATCTCGTACTCCTTCCAGCCGAGCACGCTTTCCTCGATCAGCACCTCGTCGGTCGGCGAGGCGTCGACGCCGCGCTCGACGATCTCGAGGAACTCCTCACGGTTGTAGGCGATGCCGCCGCCCGTGCCGCCCATCGTGAAGCTCGGGCGGATGATCGCCGGCAGGCCGATGTCCTCGAGCGCGACCAGCGCTTCGGAGAGGTTGTGGGCGAGGCGCGAGCGCGGCGTCTCGAGCCCGATCTTGGTCATGGCCTCGCGGAACAGCTCGCGGTCCTCGGCCTTGTCGATCGCCTCGGCCGTCGCGCCGATCATCTCGACGTCGTGCTTCTCGAGCGCGCCCATCTTCTTGAGCGACAGCGCGCAGTTCAGCGCGGTCTGCCCGCCCATGGTCGGCAGCAGCGCGAAGCCGCCGGGGACGGCGTAGCGCTCCTTCGCGATGATCTTCTCGACGATCTCGGGCGTGATCGGCTCGATGTAGGTCGCGTCCGCCATGTCCGGGTCGGTCATGATCGTCGCGGGGTTCGAGTTGACGAGGACGATCCGGTAGCCTTCCTCGCGCAGCGCCTTGCAGGCCTGGGTGCCTGAGTAGTCGAACTCGCACGCCTGACCGATGACGATCGGACCGGCGCCGATGATCAGGATCGTGGCGATGTCTGTGCGTTTGGGCATGGGGCAGGCTTTCCGGGTCCGCGTTGAACGCGCGTGGGGACGGTGGTCCCCGCGTTTTCGGCGCGTGGCTCGTGGGGATCGATTGCGTGGCTGAGCGCGTCCAATACACAGTCCCGGCGGGGCAGGGAAGGCGTCATGTCGCTCGACGGCCCCTCGCGCGCCGCATCATCCCGGAGAAACGGCCCAATGACCACGCCATCGACCGCCCGCCGCACCGTTCTCGTCACCGGGGCATCGTCGGGAATCGGCGTCGAGCTCGCCCGGCTCTTCGCCGCCAACGGCGACGACCTGCTGCTGGTCGCCCGGCGGGAGGATCGTCTGAAGGCGCTCGCGGGCGAGCTCACCGCGCGCCATGAAATCAACGCGCACGTCTTCGCCGCCGATCTCGCCGCGCCCGACGGCTCGAAAGAGCTCGCCCTCGCCGTCGGTCGCGCCGGCCACGTCGTGGACGTGCTGGTGAACAACGCGGGCTTCGGGCTGCGGGGGACCTTCGCGAAGCTCCCGCTCGACCGGCAGCTCGAGATGATCGCGGTCAACGTCACCGCGCCGACCGCGCTGGCCGGCCTCTTTCTCCGCGGGATGCTGGCCAGGGGTCGCGGCGGGATCCTGAACGTCGCCTCGCTCGCGGCCTTCCAGGCCGGCCCCAACATGGCGGTCTACTACGCCACCAAGGCCTATCTGCTGTCGCTGTCGGAGGCGCTCCACGAGGAGGCGCGGGCGAAGGGCGTCACGGTGACCGCGCTGTGCCCCGGCCCGGTGCCGACGGAGTTTTCCTCCGTCGCCGATCTCGGCGGCACGCGGCTGTTCAAGGTCGGGGTGGTCTCGGCCGAGGCGGTGGCGAAGGCGGGCTTCGACGGCTTCCAGAAGCGCCAGGCGATCGTGATCCCCGGCGGCATGTCGAAGGTCAGCGCGCTGATGACCCGCCTCGTGCCTCGCGGCGTCACGCGCCGGATCGCGGAAGCGCTTCAGGACGTGAAGGAGTGAGGATGGGGGCGGTTTCGGGGTCGCAGAGCGAGGCGCGTTCCCCTCCCCTTTGCGGGGAGGGGTTAGGGGTGGGGGAGGTCCCGAAAGAGTCCCGACGCGACATGGCGACTGGCTCCGTCACGCGCGTCCGTGGGGCAGTTCTATGCTGCGCCACCCCCACCCCTAACCCCTCCCCGCAGGGGGGAGGGGGATCAAGGTTGCGCGTCTGCAGCCAAACAAAATGGGCGGCCGAGCCGCCCTTTCCGTTGTCTCGGCCCGAGCGCTCAGAAGCCCGCGCCGCGGCCGCGCATGAAGCGCTCGAACTCGTCGCGCTGGCGCACGTCGTCGACGCCGCCGCGCTCGGCGCGCAGGTGCGCCTCGAAGGCCGCAGTGGTCTCCTCAAGCTTGCGGCGCTCGTCCTCGATGCGCTTCAGTTCGGCCGCGCGCCAGGCGTCGAAGGCGGCGTTGCCGGTCTCGCGTTGCTTGCGGCCGAAGCCGAACTCGCTGCGCATGTTGCGGGTGAAGTCCTCCGCCGCACGCGAAAACGTGTCGTTCGCGCCGGTGAAGCCGGCGTTGGGGCGGAACGGGTTCTTCGGGCCGCGGGCGAAGGCCGCGATCTTCTCGCCCCATATCACGTAGACCACCATGGCGAGGCCGAGCGGCCAGAACACGATGAAGCCGATCGCGGTGAGCGCGATCGTGAGGGCGTTCCAGCGGTGCGGCACGCCGGGAATGGCGGCGGCGCTGGCGTCGTCCACATAGGGGTTCGAGGTCATGCTTCAGTCTCCGGCAGGCCGCGCGAGAAGGGGGCGTCGCGGCGGTATCAGGCTGAGGATCTACGTGGCGACGGGCGTGGCCGGCTTCAAGATCAGGCGCGAACCGACCTCCGCCATTCTGGTCGCCGCGCGGGAGCGCCCCATTTTACCGACCTGCGAGGGGTGTTGGCCGCAACGCCCACGCGCGCGTGATCGCGTCACATGCGTGAGACGAATCGCGACTAGACCGAGGATTAGGCAACGGCGCGGAGGGCCGCTCAGTGTCGGAATCTGAAGAAGGTCGGCGCTTCAGGGCGTTGTTCATCTCCGACGTCCATCTCGGGACGAAAGGATGCCAGGCCGAGCTGCTGCTCGACTTCCTGCGCGACCACGACGCCGACGTGATCTACCTCGTGGGCGACATCATCGACGGCTGGCGCCTCAAGCAGAGCTGGTACTGGCCGCAGTCGCACAACGACGTCGTGCAGAAGCTGCTGCGCAAGGGCCGGAAGGGCGCGCGCATCATCTACCTTCCCGGCAACCACGACGAATTCCTGCGGACCTATTACGGCTCGCACTTCGGCGGCATCGAGGTGATGGAGACCGCAATCCACGAGAGCGCGACAGGCAAACGCTACCTCGTCATCCACGGCGATTTCTTCGACGTGGTGGTGCGGCACGCCAAGTGGCTGGCCTTCCTCGGCGACTGGGCCTACGAGACCGCGCTGACCGTCAACACCTACGTCAACATGGTCCGGCGCAAGCTCGGCTTCCCCTACTGGTCGCTGTCGGCCTGGGCGAAGCTGAAGGTGAAGAACGCGGTCAACTTCATCGGCCAGTTCGAGGAGACGCTGTCGGCCGAGGCGCACAAGCAGGAGGTGGACGGCGTGATCTGCGGGCACATCCACCACGCCGCCATGCGCGACATCAACGGCGTCGCCTACGTCAACACCGGCGACTGGGTTGAAAGCTGCACCGCTGTGGCTGAGAATTACGACGGCAGCTTCGAGTTGATCCGCTGGACCGAGAGCCGGCCCGAGGTCCAGGCCCCGATCGTCGAAGCGGCCCCGCGCGGCATCCGCGCCGCCGCCTGACACCTTCCACGCGCGTAGGAGCGCTGCTTCGTTCATGCGCGTTCTCGTCGTCACCGACGCATGGCGGCCCCAGGTCAACGGGGTCGTGCGGACCATCGAGCATCTAATCGAACAGGCGCCGGCCTTCGGCGTCGAGATCGAGCTGCTGACGCCCGAGCGCTTCCGCACGCTGCCGATGCCGACCTATCCGGAAATCCGGCTGTCGCTCGCCCGCGCCGGGGCCGTCGCCAAGATGATCGCCGCGGCGAACGTCGACCACGTCCATATCTCGACCGAGGGGCCGCTCGGCATCGCCGCCCGGCGGGCTTGCCTCAAGGTCGGCCGTCCCTTCACCACGAGCTATCACACCCGCTTCCCGGAGTACGTGCGCAGCCGCGCGCCGATTCCGGAGCGCTGGACCTACGCCTGGCTCCGCCGCTTCCACAACGCCGGCGCGGGCACCATGGTCGCGACCGCCTCGCTCCGGCGCGAGCTCGCCGCGCGCGGGTTCGATCGCCTGATGCATTGGACGCGCGGCGTCGACGCCGACCGCTTCCGCCCGAATCCGGAAGCTCGCGCCTTCGGCCTGCCGCGGCCGATCTTTCTCTATGTCGGGCGCGTCGCGACGGAGAAGAACATCGAGGGCTTCCTGTCGCTCGACCTGCCGGGCTCGAAGGTGGTGGTCGGCGACGGCCCGTCCCGGGCCGAGCTCGAAGCGACGTTTCCGGACGCGCATTTCACCGGCACGCTGGAGGGCGACGCGCTCGCCGAGGCCTACGCCTCGTCCGACGTGTTCGTGTTCCCGAGCCTGACCGACACCTTCGGGATCGTGGTGCTGGAGGCGCTTGCCTCCGGCGTGCCGGTCGCGGCGTTTCCCGTCACCGGCCCGCTCGACATCCTGGAAGGCTCCGGCGCCGGCGCGCTGGACGAAGACCTGCGGGCCGCGGCGCTGGCGGCGCTCGAGATCCCGCGCGAGCGGGCCCGCGCCTTCGCGCTGACGCAGGGCTGGAAGGAGGCGACGGCGCTGTTCGTCGCCAACGTCCGCGAGGTCATCGCGCGGACGACGCCGGATCGGGCGGCGTAAGCTCATGGGAAGCTTCGCCACAGAGGCCGGCTTCCCTTGCCAACGACGCCTTCAGGCGAACAGCAGCGCCTTCTCGACGTCCGACAGGCTTTCCAGCAGCGCGCGGGACAGCGGGCCGGGAGCGAGCGGGCGGGGCGGGGTCATGCGCTCCTCGGCGGCGCGCGACCACGCCGGCGGGATCGCAGGCTGAGGGGCGCGCGGCGGAAGCTGCGGCGCGGCGCGTTGCGCGCGCGCCTGCATGCGGGCCTGCGCGGCGCGGATGCGCGCCTCGCGCTTCGCTTCCCGCGTCGCGGCCGCGTCGTCGGCCGGCGGCGTCCGGACGGGCTCGGGAGCGGAAGCCGGCTCCGGCTTCGGCTCATCGACCGCTTTGGGAGCCCGAGCGAAGGTCAGCTGCGGGGGCGGAAGGCGGGCCGGCTCGGGGACGACCTCCGGGGCGGCGAGGGCGGACGCCTCGGGCGTGGAAGCGGGCTCGGCCTCGGGCGGTTGCGCGACGCCAGCCGCGACGTTCCGGACGGCGGCGATGGCGCGCTCGAGCGTCGCGATGCGGCTGACCGCCAGTTCGACGCGCTCCTCCGCCTCGGCCGGCGCGTCGAGGGCGGACCGCAGCCGCGAGGCGGCGTCCGCGAGCTTCGCGAGCGTCGGCGCGATGCGCTCGATCTGTGGTTCGGGCTCCGGCGGCGGCGGCGCGGGCAGGACGCGCGTTTCGGCGATGCGGCCCTCGAGCCGGCCGAGCGCCTCGAGGATCTCGCCGGTGTCGGCGGCCCGGTTGCGCCGGGCGAACTCAGCCAGGAACCAGCGGCCGCGCTCCGTCTCCATGACCGCCTGCTCGATCGACTCGTAGTCGTCGAGGGTGAGCGGGGAGGGAGGGTTCATCGCACTGGGCTCCGCTGCGCCGGGCGGGAGGGGTCCCAAACGCC
The DNA here is from genome assembly GCF_000526315.1 of Methylopila sp. 73B. Classification (NCBI taxonomy): domain Bacteria; kingdom Pseudomonadati; phylum Pseudomonadota; class Alphaproteobacteria; order Hyphomicrobiales; family Methylopilaceae; genus Methylopila; species Methylopila sp. 73B. Next base: position 534,019 of record NZ_JAFV01000001.1, read on the forward strand.
GCGCAACGCTTGAGCCTTACAGGGATTCGCCCAACTTGTGAGCCGCCTCCGATCGTTCTAGGCGCGTCATCCCCAGAGCGCGGGCGAGGGGGGACGCAGCAGGCTGCCCTCGTAGACCAGGCCGTGCTCGCGGTCGCGAGCGAGCAGCAGCGGACCGTCGAGATCGACCACCGCCGCGCCCTGCGCCACCAGCACCGCCGGCGCCATGGCGAGCGAGGACGCCAGCATGCAGCCGACCATGAGCGTGAGCCCCGCGTCCCGCGCGTCCGCGGCCAGCGCCAGCGCCTCGGTGAGGCCGCCGGTCTTGTCGAGCTTGACGTTGATCGCGTCGTAGCGGCCCAGCAGATGCACGAGGCTCGCGCGGTCGTGGGCGCTTTCGTCGGCGCAGACCGGGATTGGCCGCTCGATCGTCGCGAGCAGGGCGTCGTCCGCCGCCGGCAGCGGCTGCTCCACGAGGGTTACGCGGGCCTCGGCGCAGGCGGCGAGGTTCCGGGCGAGCGCGGCGCCGGTCCAGCCTTCGTTGGCGTCCACGATCAGCTCCGCGTTGGGCGCTCCGGCGCGCACGGCGGCGATGCGGGCGGGATCGAGATCGTCGGCGCCGCCAAGCTTCACCTTCAGCAGCGGGCGCGCCGCCGCCGTCTCGGCCGCGGCGCGCATGCTCTCCGGCGTCCCAAGGCTCAGCGTATAGGCGGTGATCAGCGGCGCGGGCTCCGGCAATCCTGCGATCGCCGCCACGGTCGCGCCCGCGCGCTTCGCCTCGAGGTCCCAAAAGGCGCAGTCGAGCGCGTTGCGCGCGGCCCCGGCGGGGAGCCGCGCCTGCAGGGCGGCGCGGTCGAGGCCGGCCGCGATCTCCGGGCCGAGGCCCTCGATCTCGACCTTCACGCCGTCGGCGGACTCTCCATAGCGGGAGTAGGGGCGACACTCGCCACGGCCGCGGTGGCGGCCGTCGGTCAGTTCGACGACGACGGTGACCACCTCGGTCACCGCGCCGCGCGCGATCGCGAAGGAGCCGGCGATCGGCCAGCGTTCGATGCGGGCCTCGAGCGTCACGGGCATCTGGCGAACCTTCGGGCGGGGCGGGGGGAGGCGACCGTGGCCCAGCGGCCGCCCGAGCTCAAGCCCGGGCCTCGCCCCTCGCCCTCACTCCGCCGCCGCGCGCGCCGCTTCGATCTCGATCGACGCCTGCACGCGCTTGTCCTGCGCGGTCGTCAGCCGCTCCATCTTGCGCAGGTCGGACTCCGACAGGTTGAGCGCGGTCTCGACCCATAGCTCCGTCACGTCGCGCAGCTCCTCGTAGGGCACCGGCGTCACACGTCGGCCGGCGCGGTAGATCGCCGAGAGGCCGTTGTGGCGGCGCAGATTGCGCGCGAGCAGCTTGTGGGTCTCCGCGACGCCGTCCCCCGGCTCCGCCAGCACCTGCACCACGCCGAGCGCGTGAAGCTCGTCGGCGGTGTAGAGCTTTCCGCTCATGATCATGCGTTCCGCCTGCGCCGCGCCGATGCGGCGGGCGAGCAGGCTGTAGGCGCCCATGCCGGGAAACAGGTTGAACAGGATCTCCGGCAAGCCGAACTTCACCCCGCGCTCGGCGACGATCACGTCGCAGGACAGCGCGGCCTCGAAGCCGCCGCCGAGCGCGTCGCCCTGCACCAGCGCGACCGTCACGACCGGCTTGTCGAAGGCGACGGCGTTCTCGTGCAGCACGTCGATGCAGGCGTGGGCGTAAGCCGTCAGCGCCTCGTGGTCGCGGGCGCGGATCCAGCCGGCGAAGCGCTCGAGATCGCCGCCGAGGTTGAAGATGCCGGAGAGGCGAGACGCGAGCACCCACTGCTTCAGCGGGGCCGGAGCGTCCGGCCGCCGCGTCGTGAAGGCCTCGCGGATCGAGCGCTGGTGGGCGGAAATGTCCCGCAGCAGGCCGGGCGTGAAGCTCGGCGCCTCGGCGGGATTCATCCAGCACCAGCACGTCGACAGCGAGGCGTCGTACTCCAGCTCGATCTCGTCGTAGCTCTGGGAGCCGAACCCCGCGGTCGCCGCAGCCGCCTGCTGGCCCTTCACGGCGGAGGTCATGGCGTTAAGCCGAGCCCGCGCCAACTCGAGGCCGAAGAACGGCCGGTAACCGGGAACGCCGATCGATGTCGCCATCGTCAAACTCCACGCTGCGCAACCCAAAGATGTACTGCCGCGCCTGCTACCGATATTAACGGTCTGTTTACCTATTTGAAGGGGGCGATTGCCGCACGACCTGCGGAAGCCTCGGCGTTAACCACGATGTCTTGGCTTCACTGTTCGCGCTATTTGGCTATAACTTGTGCCGTTGCGGGACGTCGGCGTCGTTCCGCAATGAAACGTGGCGTCGCTCGACTAAAGGCTGCCGTTCCGCCGGCGGCGGACTTCGCTGAAGGGTTGTCTGACCGGCGATCATCAAGGACTGAAGGGCTGTGCCGCCGTGATTCGACTGTCCGGGTCTTTCATGCGCTGGCGCGAGCTCATCAAATACGGCGAACTTTGGGCGTCGAGGGCGCCCCACGATTGACGCTCCGCAGCCGATGATCCTAGGCATGCGTCATAATGACGCGTACCGCTAATTGGGTGGTCGCGGATTGCCTCGATCGGAGAATGACGCTTTGGTCCGCGCGGGGACTGCGACGAGGGCGAAGGCGACGACCATGGCTGTGACGGGCGTTCGGTGGCTCTTGGCGCCGCTGTGGGCGGCGCAGATTTTCACCTCTGCCAAGTCTTTCTGCGACAACGGCATTCTCGGAAGCGAGCGGCTGAACCGCAAGGGCCTGCACGCGTGGCGCTGCGCGCTCGCCCAGCGCATGGCGGACCGCCGCCGGCTGCGGCTGCAGGACCGCGTCGCGCCGGAGGACCGCGCCGCCTTCGCCCGCGACGGCTTCGTCCTGAAGCGCGATTTCCTGCCGCCCTCGCTGTTCCGGCGCGTGCGCGCGGAGGTGGAGGCCTACGTCGCGCCGGCCCGCGAAATGAAGCAGGGCGACGCCGTCACGCGCCGGATCGCGCTCGATCCGGACGCCCTGGCCGCCATGCCCGCCTGCGCCGAGATGGTGCGCCTTCCGGAGTTTCAGGGCCTGATCCGCTACGTCGCGAGCTTCGACGTAGAGCCGATCGTCTATGTCCAGACGGTGTTCGCCCAGGTCGACGACGCCGCGACCGACCCGCAGACGGCGCTGCACGCCGACTGCTTCCACCCGAGCCTCAAGGCCTGGCTGTTCCTGCAGGACGTGGCGGAGGACGCCGGACCCTTCGTCTATGTGCCCGGCTCGCACCGCCACACCCCGCGCCGCCTCGCCTGGGAGAAGCGCATGAGCGTGGAGGCCTCGCGGCTGGACCGTCTTTCGGCGCGGGGCTCGTTCCGCCTCAAGACCGGCGACCTCAAGCGCATGCGGCTGCCGGAGCCGCAGAAGTTCGCGGTCTCCGCCAATACGCTGGTCGCGGCCGACACCAGCGGCTTCCACGCCCGCGGCGCCAGTGCGCGTCCGTCCGTCCGCATCGAGATCTGGGCCTACGCCCGCCGCAACCCGTTCCTGCCGTTCGTCGGCGTCGACCCTTGGGCGCTGGCGCCGCTGAAGCACCGCCAGGCGCCGCTGTTCTGGGGGGCGCTCGACGTGCTGGAGCGGTTCGGCCTCGGCCGCAGCCCCTGGCGCAAGGCCGGCCGGATCACCGCCGCGACGCCGGTCGCGACGGGCGAGGGCTGAACCGGGCGGATCCCGAGCGTCTCGGCCTTACGCCGAGGCCGGAGGCCTCACCACTTCCCGGTGTTCGGCATCGAGGCCCACGGCTCGGCCGGCTCCAGCGCGCCGCCCCTCTGCAGAAGCTCGATCGAGATGTTGTCGGGCGAGCGGACGAAGGCCATGCGGCCGTCGCGGGGCGGGCGGTTGATGGTGACGCCGGCCGCCTGGAGCTTGGCGCAGAGCGCGTAGATGTCGTCGACCTCGTAGGCGAGATGGCCGAAGTTGCGGCCTTCCCCATAGGCTTCCGGGTCCCAGTTGTAGGTGAGCTCGACTTGGGCCTCGGGCTGACCGGGAGGCGCGAGGAAGACCAGGGTGTAGCGGCCCTTTTCGTCGTCCTTGCGCCGGACCTCCTCCAGCCCGAGCTTGGCGCAATAGAAGTCCAGCGAGGCGTCGATGTCGGTCACGCGGACCATGGTGTGCAGGTATTTCATGCAGCGTCTCCTCGATCCGGCCGTGCGCGGCCGCGTCGGCGCGTAAGCTATGGGGCGCGACGACGTCCGCAAGGCCGACCGGCTGCGGGAGCTCATCGAAGGCGCGCGGGCGGCGGTCGCCTTCACCGGCGCCGGCGTCTCGACGGCCTCGGGCATTCCTGATTTTCGCAGCCCCGGCGGGTTGTGGTCGCAGAACCGGCCGATCGAGTTCGGCGCCTTCGTGGCGTCTCCCGAGATGCGGCGCGAGGCGTGGCGGCGGAAGTTCGTGATGGACGACGCGACCCGCGGCGCGGCGCCGAACCCGGTCCACCACGCCATCGCCCGCCTCGTGGCGCAGGGGACGATCGCCTGCGTGGTGACGCAGAACATCGACGACCTGCACCGGGTGTCCGGCGTGCCCGACGACAGGCTGGTCGAACTCCACGGCAACGGGACCTACGCCACGTGCCTCGACTGCGGGCTGCGGCGCGAGCTCGCCGAGATCCGGCCGGCGTTCGAGGCGACGGGGAGGGCGCCGCACTGCCCGGCCTGCGACGGCCTGGTCAAATCGGCCACGGTCTCGTTCGGTCAGGCCATGCCGCAGGAGGCGATGCGCGCCGCGGAGCGCGCGACCGCCGGCTGCGATCTGTTCCTCGCGCTTGGTTCGTCGCTGGTGGTCTATCCCGCCGCGCTGCTGCCGCGCATGGCCAAGCGCGCGGGAGCGCCGCTAGTGATCGCGAACCGCGAGCCGACCGATCTCGACTGCTTCGCCGATCTCGTGCTGCGGGACGACCTGGTGGAGATCTTCGGGCCCTACGCGGAGGCGCAATCTGTTAGGCACGGTCACGCTCCGGCGACGTCCGCGCCTTGATTGGGCCATTTTTCGCTTTGCCCCGCGGATCGCGGTGCTATCGTGGCGAGGGGATACGACTCGGCAGCGGGTCGCACAGTGTCGCGTTGGGTTCCTAGCGGGCGGGTCGTATGAGTGCTGACAGGCCGCGGGGCGAAGCTCCGGACGATCAGGAAGTCTCGGGCGTCGTCGAGCAGGCGCCGGTCGACCTGTACGAAGTGTCCGGCGTCATCAAGTGGTTCGACGTCGGCAAGGGCTACGGCTTCATCGTGCCGGACGACGGCGGCCCCGACGTTCTCCTCCACGTCACCTGCATGCGCCGCGACGGATTCCAGACCGCGAACGAAGGCGCGCGCGTGGTGTGCGAGGCGCACCGCCGCGCCAAGGGCGTGCAGGCGTTCCGCGTGCTGTCGATCGACGACAGCACTGCGCTTCATCCCGGCGAACTGCCGGCCGCCCGCACCCACGTGAACGTGACGCCGACCAGCGGGCTCGAGCTGGTCGAGGTGAAATGGTTCAACCGCCTGCGCGGCTTCGGCTTCCTCACCCGCAACGACGGCTCGCCCGACATCTTCGTCCACATGGAGACGCTCCGCCGTTATGGCCTGATGGAGCTTCGCCCGGGCCAGAAGGTCTATGTGCGCTTCGGCCCCGGCCCAAAGGGCATGATGGCCGCCGAAGTTCGCCCCGAGGGGGCCGACGGCCCCGGCGGCGGTCCCGCCTCGCACTGAGCGCGGCTTAGCGATCCTTCCGCTCTCCCTTCGCCTGAGTCGCTTTCGCTTGTCCAACCCTCCCATTGACGGCGGACGGGCGCGGCCCGACAACCGGGCCATGACGCTCGCCCGCACGTTTCTCGCCGCCTTCGGTCTACTTCTCGCCGCGCTGTTCGCCGCGCCGCCCGTCCATGCGACGGCGAAGCTCGAGCCGCTCACGATCGAGACGGCGAGCGGCGCCCACAGCTTCCAGGTCGAGGTCGCGCGCTCGGAGCAGGAGCGCGAGGTCGGGCTGATGTACCGGCGCTCGCTCGGGGCCGACCGCGGCATGATCTTCGACTTCGGCCGCCCCCAAAGCGTCAGCATGTGGATGCAGAACACCTACGTCTCGCTCGACATGGTGTTCGTGCGATCCGACGGGACGGTCCTGCGCGTAGAAGCCGACACGGAGCCGCTTTCGACCCGCATCATCGAGTCGGGCGGCGACGTGCGCTACGTCGTGGAGCTTCTCGCAGGCTCCGCGGCGCGGATCGGGCTTAAGCCCGGGGACAAGGTGTCGAGCGCGTCCATGGCGCGGTGACGCCGGGCCGAGGAGCGGACCGCTGACCTTTTCCGCCACCACCTACGTCGCCGCCTATGTGGGCGCGGCTCTTCTGTTTTTCGCCGCAGACTTCCTCTGGCTCGGCTACGTCGCGAGCGGGTTCTACCGCGCGCAGATCGGCGCGCTGCTGGCGCCGGAGCCGAACATGTTCGCGGCCGTGGGCTTCTACGCGCTCTATGTCGTCGGCATCGTGCTGTTCGGGGTGACCCCGGGCCTCGTCGCGGGTTCTTGGACCACTGCGCTGCTCTGGGGCGCGCTGTTTGGCTTCTTCTGCTACGCGACCTACGATTTCACCAACCTCGCGACGCTGAAGGACTGGCCGGCGACGGTGACGATCGTCGACCTGTCCTGGGGCGCCGCGCTGACGGCCGCGGCCTCGGTCGCAGGCTTCTTCGCCGCCCGCGTGGTCGGCGGTCAGGGTTGAGAATCTTATCGCGCCCCTGAGCGGGCGCGGGTCGTTCGCCTCAAACGATTTGGCGGACGCGGCGCGCCTTGGCATGGTGCCGCCATGTCCCGCACCGATCCCGACACCCTTGTCTTCCACAGCGCGGTCGACGTCTTCGAGCCCTGGCGCGCGGCGCTCGCGACGGCGCTGCCCGACCTCGACGTGCGGCGCGCCGACGACGTCTCGGACGCCGCGAGCGTCTGCTACACGCTGGTCTGGAACCCGCCGCAGGGCTTCTTCGCGCGCTTTCCCAATCTTGCGCTCGTGATCAATCTCGGCGCCGGCGTCGATGCGCTGACGGCGCGCGACGATCTCCCGGACGCGCCGATCACCCGGCTGTCGGACTCGCTGATGGCCCGGATGATGGCGGGCTACGTTCTGTTCGCGGTGCTGCGCCACGCGCGCGACATTCCGGTGTTCGAACGCGCCCAGCGCCAGGGCCGCTGGGTCTATGTGCATCCGCGCCCTGCGGAGGAGATCCGGGTCGGCGTGATGGGGCTGGGTGAACTCGGCGCCGCGGCGGCGACGGAGATCGCCCGCCAGGGCTTCGACGTGCGCGGCTGGTCGCGCTCGCCGAAGACCATCGAGGGCGTCGCCTGTTCCGCCGGCATGGACGCGCTTCCCGCGTTTCTCGGCGGCTGCGAAATCCTCGTCGTGATGCTGCCGCTCACGCCCGAGACCCGCGGGCTGCTGAACGCGGAGCGGCTGGCGCTGCTGCCGGAGGGCGCGAAGTTCGTCAACGTCTCGCGCGGCCCGGTGGTGGATGAAGCGGCGCTGGTCGACGCGCTGACGCGGCGCGCCATCTCCGACGCCACCCTCGACGTGTTCGAGACCGAGCCGCTGCCGGAGACGAGCCCGCTCTGGCGGCTCGACAACGTGCTCGTCACCCCGCACCTCGCCTCGATCGCGCTGCCGGCCTCGGCCGCGACGCAGATCGCGGAGAACATCCGGCGCATCCGTTTGGGCCAGCCGCCGCTCAACGCGGTCGACCGGCGGCGGGGATACTGAGGGCGGCGCTCGGCGTTGCGGCGGCGCGCGTTCACGTGTCTTCCGTTGGGCCGGGGATGCGCTACGTAAGTCCCCTGGGCGATTCATGGGGACTTCTCAATTGACGCTGACACGCCGAGACGCCGTCGTTCTGCTGGGCGCGGGGACCGCGCTCGTTCCCGCCGGGCTCGCCGCGCAACCGGCGGACGCGCCGCCCGCGCCGCCGCCGGGACCGGCCGCCTTCGACCACGGCGTGGTCATCGACCGGGCGCGCAAGCTCGCCTCGGCGCCGTTCGAGGCGCGCAAGGCGGAGCTGCCCAAGGCGCTCGCGGAAATGAGCTTCGACGCCTACCGCGACATCCGGTTCCGGCGGGAGAAGGCGTTCTTCGGCAAGTCGCCGAGCGGCTTCCGCATGGAGCTGTTTCACCTCGGCTTCCTCTACAAGGACCCGGTGACCGTGAACCTGGTGCGGGAAGGCGTGCCGGCGCCGATTCCCTACGACGCCTCGTTGTTCGACTTCGGCCAGACCAAGCTCTCCCAAAGGCTGTCGATCGACACCGGATTCGCCGGGCTCCGGCTGCTCTACCCGCTGAACCGCCCGACCGTGATGGACGAGCTCGGGGTGTTCCTGGGCGCGAGCTACTTCCGCGTGCTCGGCGCAGGCCAGCATTACGGCATCTCGGCGCGGGGTCTCGCGCTCGGCACCGGCGAGGCCGAGCCGGAGGAGTTCCCGACGTTCCGTGAGTTCTGGGTCGAGGAGCCGAAACCGGACGCCGCCGCGCTCGTCGTGCACGCGCTGCTCGACAGCCCCTCGATCACCGGCGCTTACCGCATGGTGCTGACGCCGGGCGACGAGACCACCGTCGACGTCGGGTCGACGCTGTTTCCGCGGACGGACGTGAAGAAGCTCGGCGTCGCGCCGTTGACCTCGATGTTCTTCTACGGCGAGAACGACCGGCGGCATTACCGCGGCTACCGCCCCGAGGTGCACGATTCCGACGGTCTGCTGCTGAAGACCGGATCGGGCCAGGCGATCTGGAGGCCTCTGATGAATCCCGAGAGGCTGCAGAAGACGGCCTTCGGCGACGGCAACCTGCGGGGCTTCGGCCTGCTCCAGCGCGACCGGCTGTTCGAGCACTACCAGGACCTCGAGGTGCGCTACGACCTGCGCCCGAGCTACATGATCGAGCCGAACGGCGACTGGGGCGCCGGGCGGGCGGAGCTTGTCGAACTGCCGACCGACAACGAGACCGCCGACAACATCGTCGCCTACTGGGTCCCGGACGCGCCGGCGACCGCCGGCTCGACGCTGCGCTACTCCTACCGCATCCGGGCGCTGAAGCTCGCCGAGCGGGTGTCCCCGCAGGCGCGCGCGATCCACACCTTCGTCGCCGAGGCGCGGGCCTCGGGCGATCCCGCTCCCGGCCCCGATCACGTCCGCCGCTTCATCGTGGATTTCGCCGGCGGCGACCTCGACTATTGGCTCGACGATCCGACCAAGGTGGTCACCGAGACCGGCGCGAGCCTCGGCAAGATCAACGCAGCCTTCGTGATGCCGAACAAGGAGATCGGCGGCTTCCGGCTGTTCCTCGACCATGAGATCGAGGAGCCGGGCGCCAGCGCCGAAATCCGCGGCGTGCTGAAGGCCGGCGGAAAGACGCTGACCGAGACCTGGGTGTTCCGGTGGACCCGGCCCGCCTGAACGGCTTCATTCCAAAGATCGCGGTCGTCCGATCGCGGGCAAGCTTCCGGGGGGAGGGCTGTTGGACGTCCTGTTCATTCACAACAACTTCCCCGGCCAGTTCGTGCATATGGCGCAGGCCTTCGCGCAGCGGCCGGGCGCGCGCGTCTTCGCGGTCGGCAGTCCCACCGCGCGTCCGCGCCCGGGCGTGACGCTCGCGCGCTACGCCCTGCCCAAGGACCCGCCGAAGCCCGGCCATCCGCTGGTCGAGCGCTTCACCTCCGACGTCGTGCGGGGCGAACTCGCGGGGGCTGCGATGCAGCGGCTTAGCCAGGAGGCGGGCTGCGATCCCGCGCTGATCGTCGGCCACTCCGGTTGGGGCGAAACGCTGTTCGCCCGCGACATTTTTCCGGAGGCGAAACAAGTCGTTTACAGCGAGTTCTTCTACAACTACCGGAACTCCGACGTGGGCTTCGATCCGGAGTTTCCGGACGGCGGGCTGCGGACCGCGGCTCGCATCCGCACCAAGAACGCCGGCATGCTGACGGCGCTCGCCGCGGCCGACATGGGCCTGTCGCCGACCGAGTGGCAGAAGCGCCAGCATCCCGACTTCCTGTGGGACCGGATCCAGGTCGCCCACGACGGGGTGGACGTCGACGCCGCCGCGCCGAACCCGGACGCGCAGCTCCGTCCGGCCGGCGTCGACCGGACGTTCACCGCGAAGGACGAGGTGATCACCTTCGTCAACCGGCAGCTCGAGCCCTACCGCGGCTATCACGTCTTCATGCGGGCGCTGCCCGAGATCATGGCGAAGCGGCCCAACGCCCAGGTGCTCATCGTCGGCGGCGACGGCGTCGCCTACGGCCGTCCCGCGCCGGCCGGGACGACGTGGAAGGACACCTATCTCGACGAGGTGCGCGGTCGGATCGACATGAGCCGGGTGCATTTTCTCGGGCAGATCCCAAAGCCGGATTTCCTCGCGCTGCTGCAGATTTCGTCCTGCCACGTCTACCTGACCTATCCCTTCGTGCTCTCGTGGTCGCTGCTCGAGGCGATGGCCGCGGGATGCCTAATCGTCGGCTCCGACACCGCGCCGGTGCGCGAGGCCATCGTCGACGGCGTGAACGGCCGCCTCGTCGACTTCTTCGACGTCGTCGCTCTGGCGGAGACGGTGGCGCGGACGCTGGCCGAAAGAGACACCCTAGGAGCCATGCGCCGGGCTGCGCGCCAGACGGCGCTTGCGACCTACGATCTGCGCGTTTGCCTGACGCGTCAGATGGCGCTGCTCGACGGCGTGATGGGCGCGGAACCCGCGCTTCAGGCGGCCGGGCCGGCGCTCGTTCCTGTCACCTGAAAGACACGTCCGCCGGGTCAGGCGCCGGCGGCGCGCGCGGCGGCGAAGTTTTCGCCGCCATTTAGCCGCAAAGCGCCGCCACCCCTGAACTTAACCTGCTGATCAGATTGCGGTCTTTAAAGTAGAGCCGGTCGGGGGATCGGGACGTTCCGTCAGCAGGCCGCGTGCGTTCGGGTGTCGTTAAGCGTCGAGGTTTCATCGACGCGGCATGGTCGGATCCGCTCCTCGGAACGTCGATGCGCGCGCCATATTCAGGCCGCGCGACGGGGGCATAAGCGGGAACTATGGACGCCAAAGTCTTCGACAAGTCGAGATTGCCAAGCCGGCATGTCACGGAAGGTCCGTCGCGGGCCCCGCATCGCTCGTATCTCTACGCGATGGGCCTCACCAAGGCGCAGATCCACCAGCCTCTGGTCGGCGTGGCGTCGTGCTGGAACGAGGCGGCGCCCTGCAACATTTCGCTGATGCGCCAGGCGCAGGCGGTGAAGAAGGGCGTGGCGTCCGCCAACGGCACCCCGCGCGAGTTCTGCACCATCACCGTCACCGACGGCATCGCCATGGGCCACGAGGGCATGAAGTCCTCGCTCGCCTCCCGCGAGGTGATCGCGGACTCGGTCGAGCTCACCATGCGCGGGCACTGCTACGACGCGCTGGTCGGCCTCGCCGGCTGCGACAAGTCGCTGCCCGGCATGATGATGGCGATGGTCCGCCTCAACGTGCCGTCGATCTTCATCTACGGCGGCTCGATCCTGCCCGGCTCGTTCCGCGGCCAGCCGATCACCATCCAGGACGTGTTCGAGGCGGTCGGCAAGCACTCGGTCAACGCGATGTCCGACGAGGACCTCGACGAGATCGAGCAGGTCGCGTGCCCCTCCGCCGGCGCCTGCGGCGCTCAGTTCACCGCCAACACCATGGCGACAGTGTCCGAGGCCATCGGCCTCGCGCTGCCCTATTCGGCTGGCGCGCCGGCGCCCTACGAAATCCGCGACCGGTTCTGCATGACGGCCGGCGAGATGATCATGGAGCTGATCGCCCGCAACATCCGCCCGCGCGACATCGTCACCCGCAAGGCGCTGGAGAACGCGGCGACCGTGGTCGCGGCCTCGGGCGGCTCCACCAACGCCGCCCTGCATCTTCCGGCGATCGCCCATGAGGCCGGCATCGAATTCGACCTGTTCGACGTCGCCGAGATCTTCAAGCGCACGCCTTACGTCGCGGACCTGAAGCCCGGCGGCCGTTACGTCGCCAAGGACCTGTTCGAGGTCGGCGGCGTGCCGCTGCTGATGAAGACGCTGCTCGACCACGGCTTCCTGCACGGCGACTGCCTGACCGTCACCGGTCGCACCATCGCCGAGAACATGGCGTCCGTGCGCTGGAACCCGGACCAGGACGTGATACTGCCGGCCGACAAGCCGCTGACGAAGACCGGCGGCGTGGTCGGCCTCAGGGGCAACCTCGCTCCCGACGGGGCGATCGTGAAGGTCGCGGGCATGGCCAACCAGACCTTCTCCGGACCGGCGCGCTGCTTCGACAGCGAGGAGGAGTGCTACGAGGCGGTCACGAAGAGGAGCTACCGGGAAGGCGAAGTCCTCGTCATCCGCTACGAGGGCCCGCGCGGCGGGCCCGGCATGCGCGAGATGCTGTCGACCACGGCGGCCCTTTATGGCCAGGGCATGGGCGACAAGGTCGCGCTGATCACCGACGGCCGTTTTTCCGGAGCCACCCGCGGCTTCTGCATCGGCCATGTCGGCCCCGAAGCCGCCGTGGGCGGGCCGATCGGCCTGCTGCGGGATGGCGACGTCATCACGATCGACGCCGTCGCGGGCACGCTCGACGTGGCGCTGACCGACGAAGAGCTGGACGCCCGCCGGCAGGACTGGACGCCTCGCGACCACGGCTTCGGGTCGGGCGCGCTCTGGAAGTACGCGCAGGGCGTAGGCCCGGCGCGCGAGGGGGCGGTGACCCATCCGGGCGCCAAGTTCGAGGGGCGCGCCTATGCGGACGTGTAAGCGCCTTCCCTGCCTCGCCTTCGCGGCGCTGGCGCTGTTCGGCGGCTCCACCGCCGCGCGCGCCTTCGAGGGGACAAGCTCCAAGAAGCAGCCGTCGCCGTTTGAGCAGTTCCAGACCGGCGCGCGCGCCTACATCGCCGGCGACAAGGCGGGCGCCGTCGCGTCGCTGATCGACGCGGCGAACCGCGGCCACGCCATGGCGCAGTGGAAGCTCGGCCGCATGTACGCCGAGGGCGACGGCGTCGAGCGCGACGACGTCAAGGCGTTCGACTACTTCAGCCAGATCGCCAACGCCCACGCCGACGACGCGCCGGACACGGTGCAGGCCCGGTTCGTGGCGAACTCCTTCGTGGCGCTCGGCAACTACTATCTCGACGGCATCGCGGGCAGCCCGATCACGGCGGACGCCGAGCGGGCGCGCGAGATGTTCTCCTACGCCGCCTCCTACTTCGGCGACCCCGACGCGCAGTACAATCTGGCCCGCATGTACCTCGACGGGCAGAGCGTGAAGAAGGACGTGCGGCAGGCGGCCCGCTGGCTCGGCCTCGCCGCCAACAAGGGCCAGCGCGACGCGCAGGCCGTGCTCGGCCACTTGCTGTTCAACGGCGGCGAAGTGCCCCGGCAGGCGGCGCGCGGGCTGATGTGGCTGACGCTCGCCAAGGAAGCGGCGGGCGAACAGGACAGGTGGATCGTCGATCTCTACGACAAGGCGATGGGCGCGGCCTCGGATGACGAGCGCGCCTCGTCCGCCAACTACGTCAACGCCTGGCTGAAGGACCGCGGCTGACGCGGGGCTGACGGTCGAGCGAGCGTTGCGGCGCGCCCGACGTCGAGCGCTGCGTCAGGCCTCCCGCCTTGGCGTCAGGCCTTGGTCCCCGGCACGAGCGGCCCGTCCGGCCGCCTCATCATCTCCGGCATCCGGCCGCCCGGCGGCGGGCCGTCCGGACGGCCGCCGGGCGGGGGCGGCGGGCCGCGGCGCTGGACGACCGGCGCCGCGTTGCGGTCGGCGGCGATCGTCAGCGTTCCTACATAGCGATCGGTGTCTTCCCTGAGGTTCAGGAAGGTCGTGCGGCCATGCGCGGTCGAGCGCAGCACGCCGTCGGTGGCGTTGACCGTATCCCGCGCGCCGCCGCGGCCGCCATAGGCCGTCACGTGCTCGAACACGTATTCGCTGAGCGCGTCGGGAAAGTAGAGCTGCGTCGTCAGCGCCTCGCGCGCGTTCAAAAGCGCCTTGACGTGAATGTGGGGCGTCCGTCCCCGGTACCAGCCGGGATAGACCGTGCGGAAGGTCACCGATCCGTCGGAGCCCGTCGTTTGGGAGCCGCGCATGAAGGTCTCGCCTTCGGTCGAGACCCCGCCCGGCCCGCCCTGCGCCGGATAGCCCGAGTACAGGCCGCCGGCGTCCGCGTGCCAGAGGTCCACGCGCGCCCCGACGAGCGGCGCGCAAGTCGCTGCGTCGACGACCGTGAGGTTCAGTTCGAGCGGCACGCCGGGACGGCCCTCGGTGACATCGGATCGCTCGAGCTTCGGATCGAAATAGAACGGACCCTCGACGGCCTCCACCGGCAGCAGGCACATGCCGCCTGAGGCCGTCGGCGGCGCAGCCTCCTGCGCGCGGGCGGGCAGGGCGAGGCCGGCGGGAGCGGCGACGAGGGCGCCGAGCGTCGTGCGTCGGGTCAGATGGGAGGGTCGTGGGTCGGTCACGGCGAGAAGGCTCCGAAGGGCGCGTTCGTGGATCGCGTCCTTCGAATATAGCGGGCGGGCGCGGCGTTCCGGCGCCGACCGCGCGTCTTTTTGTGTCTCTACGCGGCCCGGACGTTGCTGAGGAACTGCCGCACCTCGCGGCTGAGGCTGTTCGACTGACGCGACAGGTCGTCGGCGGCCTGGGCGACGTCGCCGGCGGCCGCGCCGGCCTCGCCCGCCGAGCGCGCGACCTGGGCGATGTCGGAGGTCATGGCCTGCGATCCGGCCGAGGCCTGATCCATGCTGCGGACGATCTCCTGGGTCGTGACGTTCTGCTCCTCCACCGCGGAAGCGATCGTCGTCGACACCTCGTTCATCGCCTGGATCTGGCGGGCGATCTCCTGGATCGCGCGCGAGGCGTCCCCGGTCGTCTGGCGGATCAGGGCGACGTGCTGGCCGATCTCGGCGGTCGCGCGGGTGGTTTGGCTCGCGAGCTCCTTGACTTCGGAAGCCACGACCGCGAAGCCGCGTCCCGCTTCGCCCGCGCGCGCCGCCTCGATGGTGGCGTTGAGCGCCAGCAGGTTGGTCTGGCTCGCGATCTGGGACACGAGGTCGACGACGTCGCCGATCCGCATCGCCGCGGTCGAGAGCTCGGAGATCGTACGCTCGGCCATCGAGGCCCCGTCCACGGCGTGCGAGGACATCGCCGCGGCCTGCTCCACGCGGCCCGCGATCTCATGGATGGTCTTGGCGAGCTCGTCGGCCGCCGCGGCGACGGCGTCGACGTTGCCAGCGGTCTGCTCGGCCGTAGAGGCGACCGAGGCGGAGCGCTGCGAGGTTCCGTCGACGGTGGCGCGCATGGTCTGGGCGGCCGATTGCAGGCCGCCGATCGACAGCGTCACGTCCGAGACGATGCCGCCGACGGACTGCTCGAAGCGGTCGGCGAGCTCCCGCAGCATCTTCCGGCGGGCCTCCTCCTCCCGAAGGCGCGCGGCCTCGGTGGTCTTGAGCTGCTGCGCCGCCTCTTCGAGCGACATGTCCCGGATCGTCACGACGGCGCGGGCGATGTCGCCGATTTCGTCGGAGCGGCGGCTGCCGGGCACCTCGGCGAGCTCCTTGCGGGCGGCGAGCGCCTTCAGCGCGGTCGTCAGCGCGCCGAGCGGGCCGACGATGGAACGGGCGAGGATCATACCGAGCAGAGCGGTGAGGGCCAGCACGGCGGCGGCGGTGATCGCCAGCGTCCGGGTCAGCGCGGTCGCCGCCGCGACCGCTTCGTCGGTCGTCTGGGCGGCGACGATCGTCCAGGGCGCGCCGAGCACGTCGATCGGGGTGGCGACCGCCATCCGCGCCACGCCGTCGCGCTCGAAGGTGAAGGGTTCCGCTTCCTTCGTCGCCTCAGTGGAGAGGCCCACCCGGGCGGCGGGGTCGCCGGCGTGCGCCTCGACCGCGAGCGGCGGGGTGCTGCGGAGCGCGCCGTCGGCGCCGATCGCAAGCGCCTCGCCAGTCTCGCCGAGGCCGGCGCGCTTCGACAGCGTCTGGTCGAACAGCGCCGGCGACAGCCGCATCAGCACGTAACCGGTGCGCTCGGAGGCCTGGGCGGAGCCCATCGCGACGTTCGCGCGCTTGGTCATCGGCCGACCGATGAAGGCGGAGGGTCCGTCGCCGGCGGCATAGGCGGCGAAGTCCTGGTAGACGACGGCGTCGTCGGCGCCGGCCTTCAGCGTGTCGTAAAGCCGCGCGAGGCCCGTGCCGGCGAGCGGCGCGTCGGCGAGGGACCCGCCGAAGTCCGCGCCCTTGGTCGTGGTGTAGACGACGCGGCCGTCGGCGTTGAGGAAGACCAGGTCGGCGTAGCCGGGCTGGGCGATCAGCTTGCGGGCGACCTCCTGCACCTTGGCGTGGCGGCGGCCATAGGTCGTGTTGGTCTCGGCGCCGTCGACGGCGACTCGTCCGGCGACGTCCGGCGCGCTCTGGAAGGCGGTCTTCAACTGGTCGAAGTCCGGCCGGCTCGGGTCCAGATTCTCCGCGATGTCGCCGAAGTTCTGCTGCACCAGCGGATGCGCCGCGACGGCGATGAAGTCCGCCTTGGCCCGTTCCGCCAGCAGCTCGACGCTTTCGCTCCGGGCGACGGCGGCCGAACGCAACCGCTGGTTCGCCTCGTCGATGAGGCCCTGCTTCGCCGAATGCCAACTGAGCGCGCCCATCAGTCCGGCGCTGAGCAGCGCGAGGCCGATGGTGGTGGCGGGCAGGCGCACTTTCAGCGTCGAGAGGACAGACACGGGACCACCGGGAGAGCGTTGAAGGGCAGAGCGCGACCCTGCTCCTCCAGCGCTTAATCAACGCTTATTAGGGTGGAAACCTACGTGTTTTACCGGGGATGACTGGTCAGTCGAACGCGAACTCCGCGACGACCGGGACATGGTCCGACGGCCGTTCCCAGGCCCGCACGTGCTTGTCGATGCGGGTCGAGACGAGCCGGTCGGCCGCCTGCGGCGAGAGCAGCAGATGGTCGATCCGGATGCCGTCGTTCTTCTGCCAGGCGCCGGCTTGATAATCCCAGAAACTGTAGAGCCCCTCGGCGTCGTCGCAGGCGCGGAAGGCCTCCGTGAGGCCGAGGGCGAGCAGCTTGCGCCAGGAGGCGCGGGTGTCGGGGCGGAACAGCGCGTCCTCGACCCATGCGTCGGGACGCCGGGCGTCGGCGCGGGCGGGGATGACATTGTAGTCGCCGGCGATGATCAGCGGCTCCTCGAGCTGGAGCCGATCTGCGGCGTAGCCGCGCAGGCGCTCCATCCAGGCGAGCTTGTAGTCGTACTTCGGCCCCGGCGCGGGATTTCCGTTCGGAAGATAGATGCCCGCGACGCGCACGGCGCCCGAGGGGGCCGAGACCACCGCCTCGATGAAGCGGGCGTGGTCGTCTTCGTCGTCGCCGGGAAGCCGGGGCGTCACGTCTTCCAGCGGCAGGCGCGAGAGGATGGCGACGCCGTTGTAGGTCTTCTGGCCGTGGACGGCGACGTGGTAGCCGGCGTCCTCGATGGCGGCGCGCGGAAACGCCTCGTCCACGCACTTGATCTCCTGCAGGCACACGACGTCGGGCTTCGCCTCGCCGAGCCAGCGCAGCAGCAGGTCGAGCCGGGACTTGACCGAGTTGACGTTCCAGGTGGCGATCTGCACGGGGCGGTCCTCCGGAGCGGGCGGCGCGTGCGTCAGACCTAACGGTCTTGGGCGCAGGCCGCGAGGGCGCGGGCAGAAAAAAAGGCCGCCCGACAAGCGAGCGGCCCAAGTCTAGGGAGGAAACGCCCAAAGGAGGGCTGCAAGACGGTTCGCGAAAGCGCTCGCCGTCGTACGCATCCTAATTGGCGTGCCACAGCCGAAATGCCAAGGCCAAAAGGCGCGCTTTGGGTGCGCTATTGTTTCGCAGCGAAAATGAACGGTTGACCGATCGTTGGAAAATGAGGCGCAGACGTTGCGCGTCAAGCTCCGCGACAGGCCGCCGGGTCTCGCTCGCGCCGCGCTGCAGCGCGCCGTCATTCG
The DNA here is from genome assembly GCF_000526315.1 of Methylopila sp. 73B. Taxonomy (NCBI): domain Bacteria; kingdom Pseudomonadati; phylum Pseudomonadota; class Alphaproteobacteria; order Hyphomicrobiales; family Methylopilaceae; genus Methylopila; species Methylopila sp. 73B. The sequence continues at coordinate 552,026 of NZ_JAFV01000001.1, forward strand.
TCGATTTATTCGGGGAATCCAGGCCGGGGCGTCCTGCGGGAGCCGCAGGACGCCTGAATGCCTCGGATCAACCGGGGCATGACGCCCGCCTCCTTAGGCTGGGTCCGACTTCCGAACGAGCTCAGATCGCGAAGCTGGTGCCGCAGCCGCAGGAGGCGGTGGCGTTGGGGTTGCGGATCTGGAACGAGGCGCCGATCAGCTCTTCGACGAAGTCGATCTCGGAGCCCGCCAGATAGGGCAGGGAGACGGGGTCGATCAGCACGGTCGCGCCGTCGCGGCTGATGACGAGGTCGTCCGCCTGAGCGGTGACGTCGAAGCCGAAGTCGTAGCTGAAGCCCGAGCAGCCGCCGCCGAGCACGCTGACGCGAAGCTTCGACCCCGGCGCTTCGTCTGCCAGGATCTCGTTGATGCGCCCTGCGGCGCGTTCCGTGAGCGAGACGGGGGCGACGAGCGTGTCTGTGGTCATGGACCGGGTGCCTGCCTTAATCGCGCGGGCCGCGTCAGGATCAGGCGAGGGCCCGACCGGGCGGCGAACGTCGCGCGACGTGTTGCGCGTGGTTTCATGCAAGAGGTAAGCACGCGCGGCGGGACGGTCAACGCGGAGGCTGCGTGCAAGGCCGCATGAAGGAACAGGGCATGGACGTCCCGGCGATCGACGTGACGGCGTGGATCCTGCGCCCGCGCGCCTCCTACGCCGCCGATCCCACCCGCGGCCGGGGCCGGCTGACCCACGAGCCGGCGAGCCCGACCCGCACCGATTTCCAACGCGACCGCGACCGGGTGCTGCATTCGACCTCGTTCCGGCGGCTGAAGCACAAGACCCAGGTCTTCGTCTACCATGAGGGCGACCACTTCCGGACGCGCCTCACCCACACGCTCGAAGTCGCGCAGATCGCGCGCTCGATCGCCCGCGCCCTCGGTCTCGACGAGGATCTCGCGGAGACGATCGCGCTCAGCCACGACATCGGCCATCCCCCGTTCGGCCACGCCGGCGAAAAGGCGCTCGACGCCTGCATGGCGGAGCATGGCGGCTTCGACCACAACGCCCAGTCGCTGCGCGCGCTGACCAAGCTCGAGAAGCGCTACGCCGACTACGACGGCCTGAACCTCACCTTCGAGTCGCTGGAAGGCGTGGTGAAGCACAACGGGCCGCTGCTGGACGCGGACGGGCGGACGGTCGGCGCCTACGCCGGGCGTCCGCTGCCCGCGGCGCTCGTCGAATACGCGGCGGTCCATGATCTCGGCCTCGAGACCCATGCGACCGCGGAGGCGCAGGCCGCCGCCATCGCCGACGACATCGCCTACGACGCCCACGACATCGACGACGGACTGCGGGCGGGCCTGATCACCCTCGACGACCTGTCCGGCTCGCGTCTACTCGCCGGCATCATGGCGGAGGTGCGCGACCGCCATCCGGGGCTCGACCACGCCCGCACCGTGCACGAGATCGTCCGCCGCGTGATCACCCGGCTGGTGGAGGATGCGATCGGGGAGGGCGCCCGGCGGCTCGCGCCGTTCGTCGGCCGCGACGTCGACGCAGTGCGCGCCGCGGGCCGGCCGCTGATCGCGTTCTCGCCCGCGATGGCGGAGGCCGAGCGCGAGCTGAAGCGGCTGATGTTCGCCAAGCTCTACCGCCACCCCTACCTGAACCGGGTGATGGCGGACGCCCGCCAGGTGGTGACCGATCTCTACGGCGCCTACGCCGCCGACCCGAAGGCCCTGCCGCCGGAGTGGGCGCGGGCCGAAGCCTCCGACGCGCCGGGCCGCCGCCCGCGGCTCGTGGCCGACTTCATCGCCGGCATGACCGACCGTTACGCGCTGTCCGAACACGCCCGGCTGTTTGACGCGACCCCGGAATTGCGTTAGCCGCCGACCTCTCCGACGAGGCCCCGCATCCCCATGAACGTTTTCGCCGACTTCGCCGCGCGCCTGCGCTCGATCCTCGAAGCGCTCGCCGCCGAAGGCGCGATCGGGCGCGTGCCCGACCTCGCCAAGGTGGTGGTGGAGCCGCCGCGCGATCCGAGCCACGGCGATCTCGCCACCAACGCCGCGCTCGCGCTGTCGAAGGAGCTGGGGGTCAAGCCGCGCGACCTCGCGGAGAAGATCGCGGCGAAGCTCGCCGAGCAGCCTGATGTGGCCGCGACCAGCGTCGCGGGCCCCGGCTTCGTCAATCTTACCCTGACGCCCGCCTACCTTCACGGCGTTCTCGGCGCCGCGCTCGCCGCGGGCCTCGACTACGGCAAGCCGGGATCCGCGAGCGGGACCAAGGTCAACGTCGAGTACGTCTCGGCGAACCCCACCGGGCCGATGCACGTCGGGCACTGCCGGGGCGCGGTGTTCGGGGATTCGCTTGCGAGCCTGCTCGCCTTCGCGGGCGAGGACGTCACCCGCGAGTACTACATCAACGACGCCGGCGCGCAGGTCGACGTGCTGGCTCGCTCCGCCTTCCTCCGCTACCGCGAGGCGCTGGGCGAAGAGATCGGCGCCGTGCCGGAAGGGCTCTACCCCGGCGACTACCTCAAGCCGGTCGGCCAGACGCTGGCGCAGCGGTTTGGCCCGTCGCTGCTCGACACACCGGAGGCGGACTGGCTGCCGACGGTCAAGGACGTCACGATCGACGCCATGATGGCGATGATCCGCGACGACCTCGCGGCGTTGAACATCCGCCACGACGTGTTCTTCTCCGAGCGCACGCTGCACGGGCCGGACGGCCCGATCGTGCGGACGGTCGAGGAATTGAAAGGGCAGGGGCTCGTCTACGAGGGCGTGCTGGCACCGCCGAAGGGCGAGCTGCCGGACGACTGGGAGGAGCGCGAGCAGACGCTGTTCCGGGCGACCGAATTCGGAGACGACGTCGACCGCCCGCTGATGAAGTCGGACCGCTCCTACACCTACTTCGCCGCCGACGTGGCCTACTTCCGCTCGAAGTTCGAGCGCGGCTTCCGCGAGATGGTGTTCGTGCTGGGCGCGGATCACGGAGGCTACGTCAAGCGCCTCGAGGCGGTGGGGCGCGCGCTCTCCGGCGGGACGGCGAAGGTCTCCGTGGAGCTCTGCCAGCTCGTGCGCCTGTTTCGGGCGGGCGAGCCGGTGCGCATGTCGAAGCGCGCGGGCGACTTCGTCACCCTGCGCGACGTGGTCGACGAGGTCGGCCGCGACGCGGTGCGCTTCATGATGCTGTTCCGCTCGAACGACGCCGTGCTCGACTTCGACTTCGCGAAGGTCACCGAGCAGTCGCGCGACAACCCGGTGTTCTACGTGCAGTACGCTCACGCCCGGGCGCAATCCATCCTGCGCAAGGGCTCGGAGGTAGCCGGACACGACGGCGCGCCTGACCTCGCGCTTCTGACCGACCCCGGCGAACTTGATCTCGTGAAGCGGCTCGCGCAATGGCCGCGCATCGTCGAGCAGGCGGCCCAGGCGCGGCAGCCGCATCGGGTCGCGTTCTATCTGCACGATCTCGCGAGCGACCTGCACGGCCATTGGAACCGCGGCAAAGACTCGCCTGATTTACGGTTCATTATGGAAAACAATCCATTATTGACCTGCGCTCGTCTGGCGCTGGTCCGCGCGCTGGCCTTGGTGCTCGCGTCGGGTCTTGGTATTCTCGGCGTGGCGGCCCCCGACGAGATGAGGTGAGGGTCCGAAGGTTGGGACTCTGAGAAGGGGCCGTCTGGGGCGTCGTTCCTTGCGGCTTGCGGAGACCGACAAATGCAGAAGCAGGCAGTTCGGCGCGGCGTCGATCGTGACGACCGCGGCCAGGCTTACGTCGATGATCGGACGGGCGTCATGAACGAGTACGACGGCCATCGCCGCTCCACCTCCGACCTCGGCCTCCGGCCGGGCGATCACTACCCCGCAGCCGACGATCAGCGCGATCTCTACGCCGACGCCGAGCCGCAGGAGTACGATCCGCGCGCCTACGCGCCGAATCCGGACGAGCCCTACGGCTACGACGCCGACGGCAACCCGCTCTATTACGAATCCTACGACGACCGCCGCGTGCGCTCCGGGCGCAGCGGCATGGTGCTCGTCGCGGCCGTCCTCGGCGTCGCGCTGCTCGGCGGCGGCGGGGTCTACGCCTACCGGATGATGAGCCACGGCGGCCTCGGCGGCGAGCCCCCGCTGATCAAGGCCGAGACCGACCCGGTCAAGACCGTCCCGGACGCGCCCGCCGCCGCGGACACGCACCAGAACAAGCAGATCTATGACCGCGTCGAGGCCACCGCGCCGGCGAAATCGAAGGTCGTGTCGCGCGAAGAGCAGCCGGTCGAGCTGCCGGCCTCGCCAAGTTCGACGCCCCGCGCCGACGGCGCCCGGGTGATCCTGCCCGGCGGTCCGGCTGCGGCCGAGCCGACCGCGCCCTCCACGATGGGCAACGAGCCGCGCCGCGTGAAGACGGTCGAGATCCGTCCCGACGGCGGCTTCGGCGGCGCCCCGGCGCCTGCCCAGCCGCAGCCCGCGACGCCCGCGAACGACCCGATCGGCCAGGCGGCCGCGACCGGCCAGGCGCCCGCCGGCGAATTCGACAACGGCATCATGAACGACGGATCGGCCGCCGCGCCGGCCCGCGAGCAGACCGCGGCCGTTCCGGTGCCGCGGCCCCGTCCGGCAGCGCCCGCCCAGGCGCCCGCGCGCCCCGCGGCTCCGGCCCAGGCTCAGGCCGCGGCGCGTCCAACCGCGCCTGCGCAGACCCAGCAGCCCGTCGCGCCGCCCCAGCAGCAGGTCGCAGCGGTCGCGCCGCGCGCCCAGGTTCCGGCGACGGCGCCGCGTCCCTCGGCCTCCGGCGGCTTCGTGGTGCAGGTCACCTCGCAGCGGTCCGAAGCCGACGCCCGCGCCGCCTACGCCGCGCTCCAGCGCAAGTTCCCCGGCGTGCTGGGCCAGTACGGCGCCAACATCCAGTCGGCGAACGTCGGCGACCGCGGCACCTACTACCGCGTCCGCGTCGGGCCCTTCGCCGACGGCGGCCAGGCCTCGACCGTCTGCAACAACCTCCGCTCCGCCGGCGGCGACTGCGTCGTCTCCCGCAACTGACGCCTCCCGCCCGGAGGCCTTTAAAGGCCGCGCCCGGCGCGCGGCCCGAACGGCGGAACCGCTGATGCCCGCGCGCGCCTTCATCGTCGGATGCTCCGGCCTGGCCCTCACCGCCGACGAGCGCGCCTTCCTGCGCGACGCCGAGCCTTGGGGGCTGATCCTGTTCGGCCGCAACGTCGGCGACGCCGAACAGATCCGCGCGCTCGTCGCCGAGTTCCGGGACGCGGTCGGCCGCGCCGACGCGCCGGTGCTGATCGACCAGGAGGGCGGCCGCGTCCAGCGCATCCGTCCGCCGCTCGCTCTATCCCACCCGCCCGGCGCGCGCTACGGCGAGCTCTACGCTCGCGACCCGGAGGCCGGCGTCCGCGCCGCCCGGATCGGGGCGGAGCTGATGGCGGGCGAACTCGTCTCCCTGGGGATCACCGTCGACTGCCTGCCCGTGCTCGACCTGCCGGTCGACGGCATGACCCAGGCGATCGGCGACCGCGCCTACGCCGACGCGCCCGAGGCGGTCGCGGCGCTCGGGCAGGCGGTGGTCGAGGGGATGCTGGCCGCCGGCGTGCTGCCCGTGATCAAGCACATGCCCGGCCACGGCCGGGCCACCGTCGACAGCCACTACCACCTGCCGCGCGTCGCGGCGGACCGGGCGACGCTCGAGGCCAGCGACTTCGCTCCGTTCCGCGCGCTGAACCGCGCGCCGGTGGGGATGACCGGCCACCTCGTGTTCGAGGCGATCGACCCGGGTCGCCCGGCGACGCTGTCTCCGATCGTGCTGTCCGAGATCGTGCGGGGTTACATCGGCTTCGACGGGCTCCTGATGAGCGACGATCTCTCCATGAAGGCCCTGTTCGGCCCAGTGGGCGAGAGCGCGGCGGGCGCGCTCGCGGCGGGCTGCGACCTCGCCTTGCATTGCAACGGCGACATGGGCGAAATGCGGGAGGTCGCGGCTGCGGCGCCGCGGCTCGAAGGGCGCTCGGCCGAACGGGCGGCGGCGGCGCTCGCTTTGATCGCGACCCCGGCCGGCGCCGACCTCGTGGCGCTCGCGGACCGGCGCGACCGCCTGCTCAAGCGCGCCACGGCCTGACGCCGCCGGAGACCGAGATCCATGGCCGTTCCCGGCGTGGAAGGGCCTGACCCCGTGTTCGAGGCCGACGAGCGGCCCGACGCGCCGCGCGCGGCCTTCGTGGTCGATCTCGACGGCTTCGAAGGCCCGCTCGATCTGCTGCTAGATCTCGCGCGCCGGCAGAAGGTGGACCTCGCGCGCCTGTCGATCCTCGACCTCGCCGACCAGTATCTCGCCTTCGTGGAGGCGGCGCGCGCGGAGCGGCTCGATCTCGCGGCCGACTACCTCGTGATGGCGGCATGGCTCGCCTATCTGAAATCCCGGCTGCTGCTGCCCGAGCCGCCGGCGGACGACGACGAGCCCCCCGCGGAGATCGTCGCCGCGGCGCTCGCCTTTCGCCTGCGACGCCTGGAGGCGATGCGCGCCGCGGGCGCGGCGCTGATCGACCGGCCCCTGCTCGGGCGCGACGTCTTCGTGCGGGGCGAGGAGCCGAAGGAGCACGACGGGCGCCGCCCACAGTGGACCGCGGGCCTCTACGACCTGCTGTCAGCCTACGCCCGCCAGCGCGCCCGCACCTTCTCCGCGCCTGTCACCATCGCGCGGCGGCCGCACTGGACGCTCGCGGAAGCCCGCGCCGCGCTGGAGCGCCTCGTCGGGCCCGCGGCCGACTGGGCGCGGCTCGACGGCCTGCTGCTCGGCTTCATGACGCCGGAGCTGCGCGCTTCGGTGCTGGCGTCCGGCCTCGGCGCCTCGCTTGAGCTGGCGCGCGAGGGACGCATGGACCTCCGCCAGGAGCGCGCCTTCGGGCCGCTGTTCGTGCGCTCGGCCGCGCCGCTCGCGCCCACGCCTTCGGAACGGTCGTGACCGAGCGCGACCCGCCCAGCCGCTTCGCGCCGAGGGGCGCGAACGAGCCGCCGCTGCCGCTCGAGGGATTCGGCGGCACGCTGAGCCCCGACGACGTCGCCCGCGCGCCGGAGCTGCACCTGCGGATTCTCGAAGCCGTGCTGTTCGCGGCGCGGGCCCCGGTGGAGGAGTCGGCGCTCGCCGCGCGGCTGCCCGACGGCGCGGACGTTCGCGCGGCGCTGCGGGTGCTGGCCCACCGCTACGCCGGCCGCGGCGTGAACCTTAGGCGGATCGAGCGCGCCTGGGCCTTCCGCACCGCCCCGGATGTGGCGGCGTCGCTGTCGGAGGCGATCGCCGAGCCGAAGAAGCTCTCGCGCGCAGCGATCGAGACCCTCGCCATCATCGCCTACCACCAGCCGACCACGCGGGCCGAGATCGAGGAGATCCGCGGCGTCGCGACCTCCAAGGGCACGCTCGACGCGCTGCTGGAGGCCGGCTTCGTCCGCCTGCGCGGGCGCCGCCGCTCTCCCGGGCGGCCGGTCACCTTCGGCACGACGCCAGCCTTCCTCGACCATTTCGGCCTCGAACAGGTCTCGGACCTTCCCGGCCTTGACGAACTGAAGGCGGCGGGGCTTCTCGACGCCCGGCTCCCGCCGGGCCTCGCCATGCCGCAGCCGTCCGACGATCCGGGGCTTGCCCCGGACGAGGAGCCGCTGGGCGCGGACGATCCGTTCGCCGCGCTCGAGATCGGCGACGGGGAGGAGTGACGGATGCAGACCCCAAACGACCGAGTGGCGGCGACCGACCGGCGGCGACCGGCGCCGGGCCGCCGATGAACGCCGCCGCGTCCGCCGCGCGTCCCCTCGTTCCCCGCGCCGACCCCGCAGCCCTCGCCTTCGACGACGTGTCCCACGCCTATGGCCGCACCGTCGCGGTCGACCACGTGTCGCTCGAGGTGCGCCCCGGCGCCGTGGTGGCCCTGCTGGGGGAATCCGGCTGCGGCAAGACCACGCTGCTGCGCATTGCGGCGGGGGTCGAGCGGCCGGGCGGCGGCGTGGTGCGGCTGGACGGGCGCGCGGTCTCGGCCGGCCCGGACTACCTGCCGCCGGAAAGGCGGGGCGTCGGCCTGATGTTCCAGGACTACGCCCTGTTTCCGCACATGACCGTGCTCGCAAACGTGCTGTTCGGGCTCAAGGCCCTGCCGCGCGCCGAAGCCGACGCCCGGGCGAGGGCGGCGCTCGCCCGCGTCGGGATGTCGGCCCACGTTGGTCGGTATCCCACCGAGCTGTCCGGCGGGCAGCAGCAGCGCGTGGCGCTTGCCCGCGCCATCGCCCCGCGGCCGCGCGTGCTGCTGATGGACGAGCCGTTCTCCGGCCTCGACAAGCGCCTGCGCGACGCGGTGCGCGACGAGACCGTCGCCGTGCTGCGCGAGACCGGCGCGACGGCGGTGATCGTCACCCACGATCCGGAAGAGGCGATGCGCATGGCCGACGAGATCGTGCTGATGCGGGGAGGGCGCGTGGCGCAGGCCGGCGCCCCCGAGGCGCTCTACCGGGCTCCAGTCGATCTCTTCGTCGCGCGCTTCTTCTCGGAGCTCAACGAACTGCCCGCGGTTGTGCGGGCCGGCCGCGCGGACTGCACGCTAGGCGACCTGCCGGCGGCCGGCGTGCCGGACGGCGCGGCGGTGGTCGCGGTGCGGCCGCAGGGTCTGCGCATCGGCGCGCGGGGCACGGGGGCGGCTGCGCGAATCGTCGCGCGCCGGTTCCTGGGCGAAGCCGAGCAGATCGAGCTCTTAGTCGATGGTCTAACGTCTCCGCTCAGGGCCCGAGTGCGGCCCGGCGGAGACGCATCCCCCGGGACTGACGTCGCCGTGACGTTGGACGCATCGGAAACCCTTGTGTTCGCGGCGGGCGGCGCCTAGTTTCCGGAACACGACAGGCGGCGCGCCGCCGGACGCTCGCGCGCGGGCGAGGTCCTGACTGCCGCTTCGAAAGGGAATGTCATGAGTCTCACGCATTGGTTGGTCGTCGCCGTGCTGGTGATGCTGCTGTTCGGCCGCGGCAAGATTTCCGAGCTCATGGGCGACATGGCCAAGGGCATCAAGAGCTTCAAGAAGGGCCTCGCCGAGGACGACGACGTCGCCGAGGGCATGTCCCAGAGCCGGCCGGCGCAGCCGATCGAGCACCGCGCCGACGCGCAGGTCCGCCCCGGCGTCGGCAGCGTCGACGGCAGCAAGTCCTGACGTCCGAGTGCTGACGTTCAAGTCCTGACGTCGAGGTCTCCTGCGGCGGGCGTCGTCCCGCTGCGCGGCGCCTCGGCTGAGCGCCCCTGACGGGGGCTGAGCCTCATGTTCGACATCGCCTGGTCTGAGTTTCTGGTCGTCGCGGTCGTGGCGCTTGTCGTCGTGGGCCCGAAGGACCTTCCTGCGCTGCTGCGCAACGTCGGGCGCATGGTTGCGACCGTCCGGCGCATGGCCGGCGAGTTCCAGACCCAGTTCAACGACGCCATGCGCGAAGCCGAGCTGGACGACCTCAAGCGCGAGGTGACCGGCCTGAAGGACATCGCGTCCAAGGCCGCGTCCTCGCCCAACCCGTTCCAGATCGCCCGCGACGAGATCCGCAAGGCGGTCGACTCCAAACCGGCCGCGCCCTCGGCGCTGGCGGGCGAGGCGGCGGCGTCCTCCCTGGTCGACGACCAGCCGATCCCCTCCGCGCTCGCGCCGTCCCCGACCACGGACGACGCCGAGGCCGAGCCGGACGTCGTCGCGTCCGGCATGTCGGGGATCGAGACCCCCGCCGCGCCGAACGGCGCTACGCCCCACGTCGCAGGACCCATGGACGCCGGATCCATGGACGCCGAGCCCGCTCACGCGCCGTCCCCCGTGCCCGCCGAACCTCCTCATTCTTCGAGCGCCGCTTCGTGAGCCAAGCCGACATCGACTCCACCAAGGCGCCGCTGATCGAGCACCTGATCGAGCTGCGTTCGCGGCTCATCCGCTCGATCCTCGCCTTCGCGATCGCCTTCGGCCTCTGCTTCGCCGTCGCCGGGCACATCTTCAACCTGCTGCTCGTGCCCTACGAGATCGCCGCCGGCTCGGCCGAGGCGATCCGGCTGCAGTACACGGCGCCGCAGGAGTACTTCATCACGCAGATCAAGCTCGCCATGTTCGGCGCGGGCTTCATCTCGTTTCCGATCGTCGCGAACCAGATCTACAAGTTCGTGGCGCCCGGCCTCTACAAGAACGAGCGCTCCGCCTTCCTGCCGTATCTGGTGGCGACGCCGGTGCTGTTCCTGATGGGCGCGGCCTTCGTCTATTTCGCCGCGATGCCGCTCGCGATGCGGTTCTTCCTGTCGATGCAGCAGGCGGGCGGCGACGGCCACGCCTCGATCGAACTGATCGCCCGCACCAGCGAGTACCTCTCGCTGGTCATGACGCTGATCTTCGCCTTCGGCATCTGCTTCCAGACGCCGGTGATCCTGACGCTGCTCGCCCGCGCCGGCTTCATCGACTCGCAGTGGCTGAAGGACAAGCGGCGCTACGCCATCGTGGTGGTGTTCGCGATCGCCGCGGTCCTGACGCCGCCCGACGTCATCAGCCAGGTCGCGCTTGCCGTGCCGACGATCCTTTTGTACGAGGCCTCGATCGTCGTCGTGAAAATGGTCGAGAAGAAGCGCGCGGAGGCCGAGAAGGCCGAAGGTTCGCCGGACTAGGCCGGGGGCGTTCTCGCCTCCGACGCGACGACGCCGGTTGGTTGAGATTTCAAACCCTTAGGTCCGTTTCTCCATGCACGACATCCGCCTGATCCGCGACGATCCCGAGAGCTTCGACCGGGGGCTCGCGCGGCGCGGGCTGACGCCTCTGAGCGGCCGGCTCGTCGCGCTCGACGAACGCCGGCGCGAGGTCATCGGCCGCCTGCAGGCGATCCAGGAGCGCCGCAACGCCGCCTCCAAGGAGGTCGGCCAGGCCAAGGCCCAGAAGGACGAGGCCCGCGCCGCCGCCCTGATCGAGGAGGTGGCGAAGCTCAAGCTCGACGCGCCAGCGGCGGAGGCCGAGCAGAAGGCGATAGAGCAGGAGCTCGAGGCGACGCTCGCCGAGATCCCGAACATCCCGCTGGACGAGGTGCCCGATGGTCCGGACGAGAGCGCGAACGTCGAGCGCCACCGGGTCGGGACCCCGCGCGAGATCCCCGACGCCAAGGCGCACTACGACCTCGGCGAGGCGCTCGGCCTGATCGACTTCGAAGCCGCCTCGCGCATGTCCGGCGCGCGCTTCGCGGTGCTCAAAGGTCAGGTGGCGCGGCTCGAGCGGGCGCTGATGTCGTTCATGCTCGACCTGCACACGACCGAGCACGGCTACACCGAGATCGCGCCGCCGCTGCTGGTGCGCGACGAGGCGATGTTCGGCACCGCGCAGCTGCCGAAGTTCGCCGACGACCAGTTCCGGACGAGCTTCGATTTCTGGCTGATCCCGACCGCCGAGGTCTCGCTCACGAACCTCGTGCGCGAGCAGATCCTGTCGGAGGAGGAGCTGCCGCTGCGCGTGACCGCCGGCACGCCTTGTTTCCGCGCGGAAGCGGGCGCCGCGGGCCGCGACACGCGCGGGCTGATCCGCCAGCACCAGTTCAGCAAGGTTGAGCTGGTCTCGGTCACGACGCCGGAGAAGAGCCTCGAGGAGCACGAGCGCATGCTCGCCTGCGCCGAGCAGGTGCTGAAGCGTCTGGAGCTCCCGTTCCGCACCATCACGCTCTGCACCGGCGACATGGGCTTCGCCTCGCGCAAGACCTACGACATCGAGGTCTGGCTGCCGGCGCAGAAGACCTACCGCGAGATTTCGAGCTGCTCGGTCTGCGGCGATTTTCAGGCGCGGCGCATGAACGCGCGCTACCGACCGGCGGACGCCAAGGGCCCGCGCTTCGTCCACACGCTGAACGGCTCCGGCGTTGCGGTCGGCCGCGCGCTGGTCGCGGTGCTGGAGAACTACCAGCAGGCGGACGGCTCGATCGCCGTCCCCGCCGCGCTGAAGCCCTATATGGGCGGGCTGACGACGATCGGGCGGGCGTGAGGACGCTCGCCGAAGCACGCACCGACCGGAGAGCCGCCTGCGCATGAGAATTCTCCTCACCAACGACGACGGCGTCCACGCCGAAGGCCTCGAAGCGCTGGAGCAGATCGCGCTGCAGCTGTCGGACGACGTCTGGGTGGTCGCGCCCGAGACCGACCAGTCCGGCGCCTCGCACTCGATCTCGCTGAGCGATCCGCTCAGGCTGCGCCAGATCGGCGAGAAGCGCTTCGCCGTGCGCGGAACGCCGAGCGACTGCGTGATCATGGGCGTGCGCCACGTGCTCTACGACGCGCGGCCGGACCTGATCCTGTCGGGCGTCAACCGCGGCCAGAACGTCGCCGAGGACGTCACCTATTCCGGCACCATCGCCGGCGCCATCGAGGGCACGCTGCTCGGCGTGCCGTCGATCGCGCTGTCGCAGAACTACGACCGCACGCGCGACCTCGAGGACATGTACGCCTCCGCGCGGGTCCACGGCGCCGAGGTCGTCCGCCGCGTCATCAAGGCGGGCTTCGCCCCCGACCGGCTGGTCAACGTGAACTTTCCCGGCTGCGCGCCGGAGGAGGTCGAGGGCGTCGCCGTCTCGTCCCAGGGCAAGCGTAACCAGGAGCTTCTGCGGATCGAGCAGCGTGAGGACGGGCGCGGGCAGCCCTATTTCTGGATCGCGTTCGGCCGGGCTCCGGTGGAGGCCGGGGAGGGCACGGACCTCGCCGCGATCCGAGACCGCAAGATCTCGGTGACTCCGCTGAAGATCGACCTGACCGACCACGACACCTTCGACGGCCTGCGCGCCGCCTTCGCCGACGCCTGAGGGCCCGATGACCGAGGGGCGCGACGAGGCCGAACGCACCCGCCGCGCCGAGCTCGTGCTCAAGCTGCGCTCGCGCGGCGTCCGCGACATGCGCCTCCTGCGCGCGATCGAAATGATCCCGCGGACGCTGTTCGTGCGCGCCGAGCACGCCGAGGTCGCCTACGCCGACCGTGCCCTCCCGATCGCCTGCGGGCAGACGCTCGAATCGCCGTTCCAGATCGCCGCGACGACGGAGGCGCTGGGCGTCGGGGAAGCCGACGTCGTGCTCGAGGTCGGCTGCGGCACAGGCTACCAGACGGCGATCCTCGCCAGCCTCGCGAGCCGCGTCGTCGCGATCGACCGCTGGCGCGGGCTCGTCGAGGCGGCGGAGAAACGCCTCGAGCGGCTTGGGGGCGCGGCGAACGTGGCCTTCGTCGCCGCCGACGGCCTTCAGGGCCGCGCGCCCGAGGCGCCGTTCGACCGCATCCTGATCTCCGGCGCGGTGCTCGCGCCGCCGTCGGCGCTGCTCAACCAGCTGAAGCCCGGCGGCGTGATGCTCGCGCCGATCGGGCAGGGCGCGCGCCTGCGTCTCACGCGCTTCCGCAAGGGCGCGAACGGCGACGTCGATGACAGCCTCATCGGCTTCGTCCGCGCGGCCCCCATGACGCCGGGGCGAGCTGCCGCTCTCTGAGGGCGATCCGCCAGCTCGGGCGAAACCGGCGCGCGTTCTTCCCTTCTCCCCTTGCGGGAGAAGGTGGCGCGAAGCGCCGGATGAGGGGTCGTCTGGGGCATCCTGAACATCGACGAGGGCGGCCCAGACGACCCCTCACCCCTAACCCTCTCCCGCAGGCGGAGAGGGGGGCCGCGACGGCGCGCTTTGATCGGCATCGCCGAACCTCGCGTCGCCGCCCGCCCGCCACCCGCCCGCCGCCGCTCGCCCCTTCGTGAAAAGACTTGCGGCGCCTTCGTGGCTTTTCGCCTCGAAGCTAACCGTATGTTTACCTCAACGCCTCTTTACTACGTTCATGTTGGTCGAAGTCGTTGCGAGTGTCCCACATGCGTAATGTCGTTCCGTGCCTCCGCGCCAAGCTGCTGGCGCGGGCCGCTCTCATCGCCTTCGCCGCCAGCGGCGTGGCCGCCTGCAGCTCGGACTCCAGCCGCTTCGGCGAGTCCCCGTTCTCCAACCCGTTCGCGTCGGCCTCGTCGTCGGAGCCGACCTACCGGGCCCCGGCCGAGCCGCGCTACACCGGCACGGTCCGGGCGGCTCCCACCAGCCGGATCGAGCGCGCGCCGCTTGGCGCGCCGAGCCCCGCCCAGTCCGCGCCGATGCGCGGCTTCGGCGGCCAGCAGAGCGCCAACCAGCCGCGCTCGGGCTCCTATGAGCCGCAGAGCACCGGCTCCATCCCGTCGGTCTCCCGCACGGCGATCGCCCGCCCGGCGCCGTCCGTCTCCGCGGCGTCCTCCAACTGGAGCGCCGAGGGCGGATCGACCGTCACGCTCGCCCAGGGCGAGAGCGTCCACACCCTGTCGCAGCGCTACGGCGTGCCGGCGAGCGCCATCATGCAGGCGAACGGCCTGTCGAGCGCCAACGCCGTCGGCCCCGGCTCCCGCGTCGTGATCCCGGTCTACTCCAGCGGCGGCTCCCGCATGGGCGCCGCGGCCCCGGTGATCGAGGCTCCCCGCGTCGCCGCGGCCCCTCAGGCCGTCGAGGCTCCCCGCATGGCGGCGGCGCAGGCTCCGGCCCGCGGCGGCGTGCACACGGTCGCTCCCGGCGAGACGCTGTCCTCGGTCGCCCGCCAGTACAACGTTAGCCGCACGGCTCTCGCCGAGGCCAACAACATCCCCTCGGAGACCATGGTCCGCAGCGGCCAGAAGCTCTCGGTGCCGGGCGCCGGCCAGCAGATGGCGGCGGTGAAGCCCGTCGCGCCGGTCGCTCCGCCGGCCGCCGTCAACGGCCGCGAGCCGAAGATGCAGTTCGTTCAGGGCGCCCAGCCCAAGGGCGCGGCCCCCGTCGCCGCCCCGGTCGCGCCCGTCGCCCCCCCGGCGGTCCGCACGGCCCAGGCCGCTCCGGCGCTGAAGCCGAGCGTCCCCGGCGCCGACCCGCAGGCCCGCGCCTTCGCCGGCGCGCCGTCCAAGCCGAGCGCCGCGCCCGAGCCGTCCGAGCAGGTCAAGACCGCCTCGATCAAGGTCGACGCCACCCCTGAGGCGGCGCCCTCCGGCCCGTCCTTCCGCTGGCCGGTCCGGGGCCGCGTGATCTCCGGCTACGGCTCGAAGGCGAGCGGCGCGACCAACGACGGCATCAACCTCGCGGTGCCCGAAGGCACCGACGTGAAGGCCTCCGACGACGGCGTCGTGGCCTACGCCGGCAGCGAGCTGAAGGGCTTCGGCAACCTCGTGCTGATCCGCCACTCGAACGGCTGGGTCACGGCCTACGCGCACAACAGCGCGCTCGAGGTGAAGCGCGGCGAAACCATCCGCCGCGGCCAGATCATCGCGAAGTCCGGCTCAACCGGCAACGTGACCTCGCCCCAGCTGCACTTCGAAGTCCGCAAGGGCGCCCAGGCGGTGGACCCGATGCAGCACCTCGCCGGCATCTGACGCCGCGCTCCAGATCGACATGCGAACCCGGGCGGCCGAGAGGCCGTCCGGGTTTCGCGCTTTTAAGGCTGATGTCTCGAGCTTCCTTCAACGCCCTCATGCTGAGGAGCCGGCCTTGAGGCCAGCGTCTCGAAGCACGCAATTCTTTCCCGTCGCGTGCAATGGGCAGTGCGTGCTTCGAGACGCGCCTGCGGCGCTCCTCAGCATGAGGGGCGAGGAGGTGAGGGCGGGCGAAGAGCGGTTGGGCTACTCCCCCAGCCGCCCCGCGAGGTCCTGCACGAACTGCCACGCGACGCGGCCGGAGCGGGAGCCGCGGGTGGTGGACCATTCCAGCGCCTCGCGGCGGAGCTGTTCCGGATCGGCGTTCAGCCCGAGGTGGTCGACGTAGCCCTTCACCATGGCGAGGTACTCGTCCTGGCTGCAGCGGTGGAACCCGAGCCAGAGGCCGAAGCGGTCCGACAGCGAGACCTTCTCCTCCACCGCCTCGCCGGGGTTGATCGCGGTCGAGCGCTCGTTCTCGATCATCTCGCGCGCGAGCAGATGGCGGCGGTTCGACGTGGCGTAGAGCAGCACGTTCGCCGGCCGGCCCTCGACGCCGCCGTCGAGCACGGCCTTCAGCGACTTGTACGAGGTGTCTTCGGCGTCGAACGACAGGTCGTCGCAGAACAGCAGGAAGGGATAGGGCGCCGGCCGCAGCAGGCCCATCAGGACGGGAAGCGATTCGATGTCCTCGCGGTGGATCTCGACGAGCTTCAGCGGCGGCTTGCCCTCCGCGACCAGCGTGGCGGAGACGGTCGCATGCGCGGCCTTCACCAGCGAGCTCTTGCCCATGCCGCGCGCGCCCCAGAGCAGCGCGTTGTTCGCCGGCCGCCCACGCGCGAAGCGCAGGGTGTTGTCGAGCAGCTGGTCGCGGACGCGATCGATCCCCTTCAGCAGCACGAGATCGACGCGCGAGACCGCCGGCACCGGCTGCAGCCGGGTCTCGCCTGCGTTCCACACGAAGGCGTCCGCGGCGTCGAAGTCCGGGGTCTGCGCCTTCGGCGGCGACAGCCGATCGAGCGCCTCGGCGATGCGCAGCAGCAGCGCGTCGCGGGTGTCGGTCGCGGGCATGGAGTAGAACGGGTCGGACACGGAGCTTGCCTCTGGGTTGCGGGGCGCAAAGCTGCGGCCGTCGTTATCGCGGGGCGGGAGACGCGTCCACAACGGCGCGGGCATGGCCGCTCCCCCGGCGCCGCCTGTTCGACGAAGGGCGCAGGCGCGTCCCATCCGAGCCGTGATTTGATTTGTTAAGGCCCGTGGCTATAGTCCGCGCGCTTTCGCCGGGGCGCGCGCTCCGGCTTTTCCGCGAAGGTTGAAGCCGGCTCCCCTGAGCGAGGCGCAAAACCCCGCCACCGGAGCCTAAGATGTTCAGCACTCCCGCTTTTGCCCAGGCCGCCTCGGGGGCTCCCGGCGGCACGGACTTCCTGATCCAGATCCTGCCGTTCCTGCTGATCTTCGTGATCATGTACTTCCTGATTCTGCGTCCGCAGCAGAAGCGGGTGAAGGCGCATCA
The DNA here is from genome assembly GCF_000526315.1 of Methylopila sp. 73B. Classification (NCBI taxonomy): domain Bacteria; kingdom Pseudomonadati; phylum Pseudomonadota; class Alphaproteobacteria; order Hyphomicrobiales; family Methylopilaceae; genus Methylopila; species Methylopila sp. 73B. Next base: position 568,965 of record NZ_JAFV01000001.1, read on the forward strand.
GGAGATGATCAAGAACGTTCGCCGCGGCGACACGATCGTGACCTCCGGCGGGCTGATCGGAAAAGTGATCAAGGTGACCGACGATTCCGAGGTGCAGGTCGAGATCGCGGACAACGTGCGTGTCCGCCTGTCCCGCGCGATGATCGCCGAAGTCCGCGCCAAGGGCGAACCCGTGAAGACCGACGCGGCTTGATCGGTATCGATCAGGCTTGAGACGGCGAGGCCGCGCGACAGCATGCTCCATTTCTCCACCTGGAAGACGGCCGCCATCGGCGCCCTCTGTCTGCTCGGCGTCATCTTGGCGTTGCCGAACGTGCTGCCGCAGTCCGTCCGCGACAGCTACCCCAGCTGGTTCCCGGCCCGCACCATCGTGCTCGGCCTCGACCTGCAGGGCGGCTCGCAACTGCTTCTGGAAGTCGACGGCGAGGCCCTGAGGAAAAGCCGCGCGGTCGGCCTCCAGGAAGAGGCGCGGCGCGTGATGCGGGAGGCCCGCATCGGCACCACCGGGATCGACCTCAACGGCATGACGGTCGCCGTCACGCTGCGCGATCCCAGCGATCTGGCGAAGGCGCAGGAGCGGCTCCGCACGCTCGCCCAGCCGATCGGCGCTTCCGCCTTCGCGCCGGGGACGGGTCAGCTCGACCTCGAGGTCGGCCAACGCAACGCCAACGTCGCGACCGCGACGCTGACCGAGCAGGGGCTGCAGGCCCGCGTCCGCCAGGCGGTCGACCAGTCGCTCGAGGTCATCCGGCGCCGCGTCGACCAGCTCGGCACGGTGGAGCCGTCGATCCAGCGCCAGGGCGCCGACCGCGTGCTCGTGCAGGTGCCAGGCCTCGCGGATCCGCAGCGGCTGAAGGACATCCTCGGCCAGACGGCGAAGCTCGAGTTCCGGCTCGTCGATCCGAACTTCCCGATCGGCCAGCCGCCGTCGGGTCCGCTGCCGGCGGGCTCGGAGCTGATGTACGAGGGCGCGAGCAACGACAATCCGGGCATCCCCGTGGTGGTCGAGCGCCGGGTCATCGTCTCCGGCGAGGACCTGACCGACGCCCAGCCGGGCTTCGACCAGAACAACCGCCAGCCGATCGTCTCCTTCAAGTTCAACACCCGCGGCGCCCAGGCCTTCGCCCAGGTGACGCGCGAGAACGTCGGCCGGCCCTTCGCGATCGTGCTCGACGACAAGGTGATCTCCGCGCCGCGGATCAACGAGCCGATCACCGGCGGCTCCGGTCAGATCTCCGGCAACTTCACCGTCGAGAGCGCGAACGACCTCGCGGTGCTGCTGCGCGCGGGCGCGCTGCCGGCCCCGCTCAACGTGGTCGAGGAGCGCACGGTCGGCCCCGGCCTCGGGCAGGACTCGATCACCGCCGGCACCCGCGCCACCTGGGTCGCCGCGATCTTCGTGATCGTGTTCATGTTCGCGACCTACGGCGTGTTCGGCTTCTTCGCGAACATCGCGCTCGTCGTGCACGTGGTGTTCATCTTCGCGCTGATGTCGCTGCTCGGGGCCACGCTGACCCTGCCCGGCATCGCGGGCATCGTGCTGACCATCGGCACGGCGGTCGATTCGAACGTGCTGATCTACGAGCGCATCCGCGAGGAGTTCCGCGCCGGCCGCACCATGGTCTCGGCGATCGAGAGCGGCTTCAAGCACGCTTTCGCGGTCATCGTGGACTCGAACTCCACCATGGCGATCGCGGCCATCATCCTGTTCCTGCTGGGATCGGGCCCCGTCCGCGGCTTCGCGGTGGTGTTCCTGCTCGGTATCCTCACGACCGTGATCACCGCCGTCACCATGACGCGCCTGATGATCGCGCTGTGGTACCGCCGCACCCGTCCCACCACGATGCCGTTCTGAGGGACGCCCGATCATGCGTTTGATCCGACTGTTCCCCGACGACAGCAAGTTCCGCTTCGTCCGCTGGCGCGTGCTGAGCTTCCCGTTCTCGGCCTTCATCACCGTCACCACGGTCGTGCTGTTCCTGACCGTCGGCCTCAACTTCGGCATCGACTTCACCGGCGGCACGCTGATGGAGATGCAGGCGAAGTCCGGCCAGGCCGACCTCGCCGCGGTGCGCTCCGCCGCGCATTCGTTCGAGGCGGGCGAGGTCGAGGTGCAGGAGTTCGGCCAGGGCGGCCAGGTCTCCGTGCGCTTCCGCACCCAGCCCGGCGGCCAGGCGGCGCAGGACGCGCTCGTCACGAAGGCGCGCGCGACGTTCCAGAACGACTACGAGATCCGCCGCGTCGAAACCGTCGGCCCGCGCGTCTCGGGCGAGCTGGTGCAGTCCGGCACGCTCGGCGTGGTGCTCTCGATCGTCTCGGTGCTCGTCTATCTCTGGTTCCGGTTCGAGTTCAATCTCGCGCTCGGCGCCGTCATTGGCACGCTGCACGACATCGTGCTCACGGTGGGCTTCTTCCTGATCACCCGGGAGGAGTTCAACATGACCTCGATCGCGGCGATCCTGACCATCGTCGGCTACTCGCTGAACGAGACGGTGGTGGTGTTCGACCGCACGCGCGAGCTGCTGCGGAAGTACAAGAACATCCCGACCGAGGAGCTGCTCGACCTGTCGATCAACTCCACCATGTCGCGCACCGTGATGACCGCCACGACCACGGCGCTGTCGCTGCTCGCGCTGGTGCTGTTCGGCGGCCAGGCCATCCAGGGCTTCGCCAACGTGATGCTGTTCGGCGTGGTGATCTGCACCTACTCCGCGATCTTCGTCTCGACGCCAATGCTGATCTACCTCGGCGTCAAGACCTCCGCCCGCGCCGCCGCCGACGCCAAGGCGGAGGCCGAGGCGAAGGCGGCGCAGGTTCGCGCCTGATCCGATGGCGGCCCCCGACGACGGCCGCCATCTGCCGGGCGCGCACCTGATCGACGCCTACGGCGGCGGCGGCTTCCGCCTCGCCGACCTGTCGCACCGGGGCTCCCTGCTGGCGCTGCCGTCCGGCATGTGGGCGTGGCCCGTGGCCCACGCGTCCGAGCTCGACGAGGCGGCCTTCGCGCGGGTGCTTGCGGAGGCCGACGCGATCGACACGCTGCTCGTCGGAACCGGCGCCGACATCGCGCCGTTGCGTAAGCCGGTGCGCGAGGCGCTGCGGGCCGCCGGCCTCGTGGTCGAGACCATGGCGACCGGCGCCGCGGCGCGGACCTGGAACATCCTGATCGCGGAGAAACGCCGCGTGGCTGCGGCGCTGATCGCCGTCGCCTGACGCGGGCGGGCCCGGAGAGCCGCCTTTGACCGAGCCGTCCCAAGACCTGTCGAAGGACCCGGTGGGAAGCCTCGTCCGCGACCTGGACTTCGACCGCTACGCAGCGAGCCTGTTCGCGCCGGCGGCGGCCCGGCCGCATCTGCTCGCGCTCGCCGCCTACGATCTCGAACTCGCCCGCGTGCGCGATGTGGTCTCCGACCCAATGCCGGGCGAAATCCGCCTGCAGTGGCGGCGCGACGCGCTGGCGGAGCCCGAGCGGGCCGACGCCATGGCGGACCCCGTCATGCGGGCGTTGGAGGCCGCCATCCGCCACGGCGCGCTGCCGCGTCCCGCGCTGGACGGGCTGGCCGAGGCCCGCATCGCCGACCTCTATGACGACCCCATCGCTTCGGTCGACGAACTGACCGCCCGGCTCGGCGAGACCCATTCGGTCCCGCTCCGCCTCGCGACGCTGATCCTCGCCGGCGGCAAGGACCCCGGCGGCGCCGACGTCGCCGGCCATGGCGGCGTGGCGCTCGGCCTCACGCGGCTGCTGGCGGCGCTGCCGGCGCAGGCCGCGCGCGGACAGCTGCTGCTGCCGACCGACCGCATGGCGGCCCATGGCGTGCGGCGGGAGGACGTGATCGCCTGGAAGGCGAGTCCGGGCCTCGCAGCTTTGCTTCGGGAGCTGTCCGGCCTCGCGCGCGGCCACCTCGCGAGCGCCCGCGCGGCCTTCGACACGCTGGAGCCAGCGGCCGCTCCGGCGTTCCTCCCGCTCGCCCTGCTGGACGGCGACCTCAAGGCGCTCGACCGCCGCGCCGACCAGCCGTTCGCGCCCCGCACGCGGCCGGCGATCTGGCTCAGGCTGCTCCGCCTGTGGCGGGCGAGCAAACGCGCGCGGCCGTTCTGACCCCGTGGCGAGGGAGCTGCGTGCTTCGAGACGCGCCTTCGGCGCTCCTCAGCATGAGGAGGTTTTGAGCAGGCTCAGGTTTCCTCATGCTGAGGAGGCCGCCTAAGCGGCCGTCTCGAAGCACGCAGTTCGGCCACTTGCACACGATCTCGGCCGCCGGGCTCATGGGTTCAGGAATTCCGCTGCGCTTCAGCCGGAACGACGGCGCGTCCGTGTCGCGTTGAGGGCTGGAAACCTCACAGCCTCTCCAGCGCTTCCTCGTCCTCGTCCGGCCCGAGCGCTTCGAGAATGGGGACCGCGGCCTCGAGCATCGGTAGGATGTCCTCGATCTTGCTCGCGACGATGTACGGCACGTCGAGGCCCTGGCGGATGAAGCCCTCGGCCTGCATGTGCTCGATCAGCGTCAGGAGCGGAGTCCAGAAGCCGTCGAGGTCGGCGATCAGGATCGGCTTGTCGTGGCGGCCGAGCTGCGCCCAGGTGAGCTGCTCGACCAGCTCCTCGAGCGTGCCGACGCCGCCCGGCAGCGCCACGAAGGCGTCGGAGCGCTCGAACATCAGGCGCTTCCGCTCGTGCATGTCGGCGGTGACCACGAGCTCCTGGACGTCCCCCAGCATCACCTCGCGGTCGACGAGGAACTGCGGGATGATCCCCGTGACGTGGCCGCCGTTGGCGAGCGTGGCGCGCGCGACGGCGCCCATCAGGCCGATGTTTCCGCCGCCGTAGACCAGCCGGACGCCGGCCTTGGCGAGCGCGACGCCGAGCGCCGTGGCGTTTTCGATGTGTTCGGGGCGGGCGCCGGGGCTGGAGCCGCAATAGACGCAGACAGTCTGGATTCGGTTCATGCTTTGGATTTGGGGGTTGGACCATGGCGGGGTCAAGACGATCTGGCGAGGATCGGGCCGCTGCTTCGTCACTCGATCAGCGAGACCAAAGAGTCGTGCACGCAGACCTAAGCCGTTGTAGGACAGTGCGATTGAAGTCTGTGTGACGGTCCGGCGGCATGTATCGGGCCGTGCGCGGAACGTTCGGGGACATGTGGGGACGATGGATCAGGCGGTGAAACGGGGCTTTGCGGCCGGCTTCGTGTTGGTCGCGGCGGCGGTCGGCGTCTATGGCTGCCAGCGCGCCTCGTCCCCGACCGCTCCGAACCGCCAGGCCGAGGCTCCGGCCGCTCCGGACGCCGCGCCCGCGCCGGGCGCGCCCTCCGCGGCGCTGAAGCCGCAGCCCGCCGCGCCCTCCGCCGCACTTAAGAATCCGGACGTTCCGACGCTCGCGGCCCCGTCCGGCGGGACCGCCGCCGCCCCGTCGCCGGCCGCTCCGGCGGCCCGGGCGCCGGCCGATCCCGCCAAGCCCTCGTTCGACGTGGTGCGCGTGGAGCCCTCGGGCGAGATGGTGGTGGCCGGCCGCTGCGTCGCGAACTGCGCGGTGGCCCTGACCGCGAACGGCAAGACGCACGAGAGCGCCAAGGCCGACGCGCAGGGGCAGTTCACGATGACGCCGGCGCCGCTGGCGCCGGGCGACTACCAGATCGGCCTGACGGTGACGCAGCCGGACGGAAAGACCATCGTCTCCGAACAGACCCTCACCGTGTCGGTGCCGAAACCGCCGTCGAAGGACGTCGTGGTGGTCCTGAACAAGCCCGGCGCGCCGTCACAGATCCTGCAGCGCCCGGACAGGGCGCCGGCCGATCCGAAGGTGGCGGGCGCGGTCGACGCCGCCGGTCAGCCCGCCTTCGCGCCGGCCGCGGCGTCGCCTGCGGCCGCGCCGGAGAGCGCCCGCGCGGCGGCCGGAGGCAAGCTCGCGATCGTGGCGGTCGAGACCGAGAACGGCCGGTTCTTCGCGCAGGGCTCCGGTCCGGCGGACGGTCGGCTGCGGCTCTACCTCAACAATGCGCCGGTCGCGTCCGCCACCATCGGCGGCGACGGCCGCTGGTCGCTCCGCGTTGAGCGCGGTCTTGCGCCGGGGTCCTACGTCGTCCGCGCCGACCAGCTCGATCCGAAGAGCGCGCAGGTCGTCGCGCGCGCCGAAGCGACCTTCACCTACGCCGGGTCGCCGGCGGCCGGCGCGCCCCTCGCGAGCGCCGGCCCGGCCGGCCAGCCCTCGGCAACCCAGCTTTCGGGAGCCCAACCATCGGCGGGCGCCGCCGGCGCCGCGACCCCCTCGGCCCCTCAGACGGCGGCGGCGACGCCGGCTCCCGCCGCATCCGACGCGGCGAACCCTGTGGTCGGCGCGATCGGCGCGGTGAAGGTCGAGCGCGGCGACAGCCTGTGGCGCATCTCGCGCTCGAACTACGGCGCCGGCGCCCGCTACACCGTCATCTACCAGGCGAACGATGGCCAGATCCGCAATCCCAACCTGATCTATCCCGGCCAAGTCTTCGTACTTCCGAACGAATCCGCTGACGGACAGACGCCGCCGGCGCGTCCCTGACGGCGGGAGGCCGCTGACCGCGAGACGGACCGCCGCTTGCGGTTCGGCGTCGCGCTCCCTAACTCCGGCCTCGCATGACCTTCGTGAACACCTCTCTTTCCCGGTCGCCGTCGCGCTCCGGCCGTTTCGTATGAGCGGGCTGGATCCGGCCGGGACGAAGGTACGCGCGGAAGGCTTCGCCTTCTTTCGGACCATGCGCGCCCTGCAGCCCTTCATGTGGCCAGGCGACCGGCCGGACCTGAAGCGGCGCATCGCGGTCGCGGTCGTCCTGCTGGTGCTGACGAAGCTCGTCACGGTCATCGTGCCCTATGGCTTCAAGTGGGCGACCGACGCGCTGACGCGGATCGCGAACGGCGAGGCCGCGCCGGTCGGCGACGGGTTCGCGGCCTTCGCGCTCGGCGCGCCGATCGTGATGGTGGTCGCCTACGGCCTCGGCCGGGTGTCGATGGTCGGCCTCGCGCAGCTCCGCGATGGCATCACCGGCGCGGTCGTCATGCACGCCGTCCGCCGGCTTGCGCTGCTCGTGTTCCGGCACATCCACCGCCTGTCGCTGCGGTTTCATCTCGGCCGCCGCACCGGCGCGATCAGCCGCATCGTCGACCGCGGCCGCAACGCCATCGAAACGCTGACCCGCACCGCGCTGCTGACCGTCATCCCGACGATCCTCGAGCTCGCGCTGGTGCTGGGCGTGCTCGCCTACCAGTTCGACTGGGTCTACGCGGCGGTCGTGGGCGCCATGGTCGTCGTCTACATCGGCTTCACCTACATGGCGACCGAGTGGCGCCTCGGAATCCGCCGCGCGCTGAACGAGAACGACACCGACGCGAGCGCCAAGGCGATCGACAGCCTGCTCAACTACGAGACGGTGAAGTACTTCGGCAACGAGGAGCGCGAGGCCGCCCGTTACGACCGGGCGATGGGCCGCTACGAGGCGGCCTCGATCCGCGCCTACACCTCGCTCGCCTGGCTGAACACCGGCCAAGCGCTGATCTTCACCGCGGGCCTGACGGCGTGCATGGTGATGGCGGTCGGCGACATCCGCGCGGGCCGCAACACGGTCGGCGACTTCGCGCTGATCAATGCCATGATGATCCAGCTCTACGTGCCGCTGAACTTCATGGGGTTCATCTACCGTGAGATCAAACAGTCGGTCACCGACCTCGAGCAGATGTTCAGGGTGCTCGGCGAAGACCCTGAGATCGCGGACGATACGGACGCGCGCCCGCTCGCCGTCTCCGGCGGCACGATCCGCTTCGAAAACGTGTCCTTCGCCTACGACCCCGAGCGGCCGATCCTGAAGGGCGTGTCGTTCGAGGCCCCGGCCGGCAAGACCATCGCCATCGTCGGGCCCTCCGGCGCGGGCAAGTCCACGATCTCGCGGCTGCTCTACCGCTTCTACGACGTCGGCTCCGGCCGCATCACCATCGACGGCCAGGACATCCGCCGGGTGACGCAGGAGAGCCTCCGCGGCGCGATCGGCATGGTTCCGCAGGACACCGTGCTGTTCAACGACACGGTTCGCTACAACGTCCGCTATGGCCGCTGGGACGCGAGCGACGCCGAGGTCGAGGAGGCGGCGCGGCTGGCCCAGATCGACGGTTTCATCCGCACCATGCCCAAGGGCTACGAAACCGAAGTCGGCGAGCGCGGCCTGAAGCTCTCGGGCGGCGAGAAGCAGCGCGTAGCGATCGCCCGCACGATCCTCAAGGCGCCGCCGATCCTGATCCTCGACGAGGCCACCTCGGCGCTCGACAGCGCGACCGAGATGGAGATCCAGGACGCGCTGGAGAGCGTCGCCCGCGGGCGCACCACGCTGGTGATCGCGCACCGGCTGTCGACCGTGGTCGCGGCCGACGAGATCCTGGTGCTGGAGGCGGGACGCGTCGCCGAACGCGGGACCCATACGGAGCTGCTGGAGAAAGGCGGGCTTTACGCCAGCCTCTGGAACCGCCAGCGCGAGGCCGACCAGGCCCGCGAGCTGCTGGCGCGGATGGGCGAGGATGGGCCGTCGCGCGGCGGAGATGCGCCGGACGAGGAGCCTGCGCCGCGCCGCCCGGCGGCGGACGCGCTCGACGAAGACCTTCGGCCCGACGCGGCGGAATAGCCCGCCGGTTGCGGCGTCGCGGCCTTCCCGCCACTCTGCCCGGCGCTGCGCCGACGAGCGATTCCAAACCGCCAATCCCGACCGAGCCCTTTCATGACCGCATCCGCCCGTAGCTGTCTCACGATCGTCCTCGCCGCCGGTGAGGGCACGCGGATGCGCTCCGACATCCCCAAGGTGCTCCACAAGGTCGCCGGCCGCTCGTTGGTGGGCCACGTGCTTGCGACCGCGCTCGCCGCCGGCTCCGATGCGCTCGCGGTCGTCGTGGGGCCCGGCCGCGAGGACGTGGCGACCGAGGTCGCGGCGCTCGCGCCCGGCGCGCCGGTGTTCGTGCAGACCGAGCGGCGCGGCACCGCGCACGCGGTGCTCGCGGCGCGCGAGGCGCTGGCGGGCGGCTTCGACGACGTGCTCATCGTCTACGGCGACACGCCGCTGGTGCGGGCGGAGACGCTGAAGCGGCTGCGCGCCCCGCTCGCCCACGGCGCGGGCGTGGTTGTGCTCGGCTTCGAGGCCGGCGACCCGACCGGCTACGGCCGCCTGATCTCCGAGGGGAGCAACCTGGTGGCCATCCGCGAGGAGAAGGACGCGAGCGACGAGGAGCGCGCGATCAAGCTCTCCAACGGCGGGCTGATGGCGATCTCGGGCGCTTATGCGCTGGCGCTGCTCGAGGGCGTTGGAAACGCCAACGCCAAGGGCGAGTTCTACCTGACCGACGTGGTGGAGGGCGCGGTGCTCGCCGGCCTCGCGGTCGCGGTCGAGGCGGCGCCGGAGGCCGAGGTGCAGGGCGTCAACGACCGCGCCCAGCTCGCGGCCGTGGAGGCCGAGTTGCAACGCCGGCTCCGCGCGGCGGCGCTGGCGGGCGGCGCCACGCTGATCGCGCCCGAGACCGTGTTCTTCGCCCACGACACCCGGCTCGGCCGCGACGTGGTGGTGGAGCCCAACGTGGTGTTCGGCCCCGGCGTCGTGGTCGCCGACGGCGCGGTCATCCACGCCTTCAGCCATCTGGAGGGCGCCGAAGTCGGGGCAGGGGTCTCGGTCGGCCCCTTCGCGCGGCTCCGGCCCGGCGCGCGGCTGGCGGCGAAGTCCCGCGTCGGCAACTTCGTCGAGGTCAAGAACGCCGCGATCGGCGAGGGCGCCAAGCTCAACCATCTCGCTTACGTCGGCGACGCCGAGGTCGGCCCGCGCGCCAACCTCGGGGCGGGCACGATCACCTGCAACTACGACGGCGTGTCCAAGTTCCGCACCACGATCGGGGCCGACGCCTTCGTCGGCTCGAACTCGACGCTGGTCGCGCCCGTCACGATCGGCGACGGCGCCTATGTGGGCGCCGGCAGCGTGATCGTGGAGGAGGTGCCGGCCGACGCTCTCGCCATCGGCCGCGGACGCCAGGTCACCAAGGAAGGCCGCGGGGCGAAGCTCAGGGCCCTGCAGAAGGCGAAGAAGGGGAAGGCGGGGGCGTAAAGCGCGTCATCCCGGCCGAAGAGCCGGGATCGTCATCCGACGAAGGCGCCCCCATGGGCCGCCCTGAAGAACGATCCCGGCTCGGCCTGCGGCCGTCCGGGACGACGAGCGCCGCCACATCCCGAAACCAGCCGTGATTTCGCGCGGCCTTCAGCCGCCGCTAACGAGAAGCTGTTAGAAGCGGGCGGCGGGACGGCTTCAAGGAGCGTGCGGACGGCATGTGCGGCATCGTCGGAATTCTCGGCAAGGGCGACGTCGCCCCGCTTCTGGTCGACAGCCTCAAGCGGCTCGAATACCGCGGCTATGACAGCGCCGGCGTCGCGACGCTGGACGGCGGCCGGGTCGTGCGCGCGCGGGCGGAAGGCAAGCTCCGGAACCTCGAGGCCAAGCTGACGGCGACGCCGCTTCCCGGCCGCGTCGGCATCGGCCACACCCGCTGGGCGACCCACGGCGCGCCGACCGAGGCCAACGCGCATCCGCACGCCACCGACCGCGTCGCCGTGGTCCACAACGGCATCATCGAGAACTTCCGCGAGCTGCGCGCCGAGCTGGAGGCGGACGGCGCCGTGTTCCAGAGCCAGACCGACACCGAGGTCGTCGCCCATCTCGCCTCGCGCGAACTCGCGAACGGCGCGGCGCCCCGCGCCGCGGTGCAGGCGACGCTCAAGCGCCTGCGCGGCGCCTTCGCGCTCGCCTTCATCTTCGCCGGCGAAGACGACCTGATCATCGGCGCGCGCCGCGGCAGCCCGCTCGCGATCGGCCATGGCGAGGGCGAGAACTACCTCGGCTCCGACGCCATCGCGCTCGCGCCCTTCACCGACAGCGTGACCTATCTCGAGGACGGCGACTGGGTGGCGCTGACGCGCAACGCCGTCGAGATCTTCGACGAGAGCGGCGCGACGGTGGTGCGCGCCGGCACGCGCGCCGCGGCCGCCGCGGTCATGGTCGACAAGGGGAACCACCGGCACTTCATGGCGAAGGAGATCGCCGAGCAGCCGGAGGTCGTCGGCCACACGCTCGCCCGCTACGTCGACATGGCGAACGGCCGCATCCGGCTTCCCGAGGGCGCTGACGTCGATTTCTCCAGGCTCGACCGCCTCGCGATCTCGGCCTGCGGCACCGCCTATTACGCCGGGCTGGTGGCGCGCTACTGGTTCGAGAAGTTCGCGCGGCTTCCGGTCGACATCGACATCGCGTCGGAGTTCCGCTACCGCGAGCCGCCGCTGTCGCCGGGCGGGCTGGCGCTGCTCATCTCGCAGTCCGGCGAGACGGCGGACACGCTGGCCACGCTGCGGCACTGCCGCGCGCAGGGCATGCGCATCGGCGCGGTCGTCAACGTGCCGACCTCGACCATCGCCCGCGAGGCGGACCTGGTGTTCCCGACCGTCGCCGGCGTCGAGGTCGGCGTCGCCTCCACCAAGGCCTTCACCTGCCAGCTCAGCGTGCTGGCGGCGCTTGTCGTCAAGGCGGGGCGCGACCGCGGCGTGCTGTCGGAGGAGGACGAGAGCAAGCTCGTGGCGTCCCTCGTCGAGCTGCCGCGGCTGATGGTCGAGGCGCTCAGGCTGGAGCCCGAGATCGAGCGGCTCGCGCCGGCCTTCGCGAAGGCCCAGGACGTGCTCTACCTCGGCCGCGGCACCAGCTTCCCGATCGCGCTCGAAGGCGCGCTCAAGCTGAAGGAGATCTCCTACATCCACGCCGAGGGCTACGCCGCGGGCGAGCTGAAGCACGGGCCGATCGCGCTGGTCGACGAGAACATGCCGGTCGTGGTGCTCGCGCCCTTCGACCATCTGTTCGAAAAGACCGCCTCCAACATGCAGGAGGTCGCGGCGCGCGGCGGCAAGATCGTGCTGATCACCGACGAGGAGGGCGCGGCGCACGCCGGCGAGACCTTCGCGACGCTGGTCTGCCCCAAGGCCTACGCCTTCGTCAGCCCGATGCTCTACGCCCTGCCGATCCAGCTGCTCGCCTATCACACCGCGACCTTCATGGGCACGGACGTCGACCAGCCGCGCAACCTCGCGAAGTCCGTCACGGTGGAGTGACGCGGGGCGCCCGCGACCGGTCGAGCGCGGGCGCGATGGCTGCATCGAGCCCGCGGATCGCACAAATGCGATCTTGTCCGTGATCGATGTCTCAACGAAACGGAAACCAATCTGTCTCAGGGATCGCCTCCGATCGTCCCTTTAGGGTCGCTCCCGGCGGCGCGCGCCGACCCGCGCCTCTTGATGACGGAACCGCTCGATGACGAACCTGACCATACGCCAGCGGATCGTTATGAGTTTCCTGGCCGTGCTGGCGGTCCTCACCTGCATGGCGGCCGTCGGCTATGTCGGCCTGGAGGAGACGAAGCGACAGGCGACCGCGGTCGAACGGCACACCGTTCCCGCGCTGACCTCGAGCCTCCGCATGATGGCCGCGTGGACGGAGGCGCAAGGGCTGCTGCGTGACCTGGCGTCGCAGCCGACGCCGGCGGAGCGAAGCCGCGTCGCCGACGCCATCCTCAAGAACCGCGCGGGCGTCGAGCGCCTGATGTCGGCCTATCAGGAGACGGTCGACAGCGACCAGGACCGCCGCAACTACGACGCCCTGCGCGACCTCACCGGCCGGTTCTTCGAGCTCGAGGACGCCACGCTCGCCCGCGCGTCGGCCGCCGGCACGGAGGTCGATCTTCGCGCCCTGGTCGCGAGGGAGCTGGAGGCTCCGCTGGCAAAGATCCGCGCCGCGCTCGAGACGACCATCAGCTTCAACCAGAGCGAAGCCGACCATGAGACGCGGATGATCGTGTCCGCGGTGTCCGCCGCGGAGCTCGGCCTCGTCGTCGGCTTCCTCGTCGCGCTCGTCCTGTCGATCCTCTGCGGCTACGTGCTCTTCCGGTCGATCACGGTTCCGCTCGGCAAGCTGCTGCGGATGGTCGGGATCATGCGCGAGGGCGACTTCAGCGAGCGGTTGACGCTCTCCCGCCGGGACGAGTTCACCACCCTGGCCGACGGCTTCAACGCCATGGCGGACGAGCTGGCCGCGCTGATCGGCCAGGTCCAGCGGTCGAGCATCCAGGTCAACACCTCGATCACCGAGGTCGCCGCCACGTCCAAGGAGCAGCAGGCCACGGCGAGCGAGATCGCGGCGACCACTACGGAGATCGGCGCGACCGCGAAGGAGATCTCGGCCACCTCGAACGAGCTGGTGCGGACCATGGACGAGGTCTCGGCGGTCGCCGAGCAGACGGCGACCCTTGCGGGCGGCGGCCAGGCCGGGCTGTCGCGCATGGAGGGCACCATGCGCCACGTCATGGAGGCGGCCGGCGCGATCAACGCCAAACTCGCGGCGCTGAGCGAGAAGGCGAGCAACATCAACCAGGTCGTGACGACCATCACCAAGGTCGCCGACCAGACCAATCTCCTGTCGCTGAACGCGGCGATCGAGGCCGAGAAGGCGGGCCAGCACGGACGGGGCTTCGCGGTCGTCGCGACCGAGATCCGCAGGCTGGCGGATCAGACCGCGGCCTCGACCTACGACATCGAGCAGATCGTGAAGGACATCCAGTCCGCGGTGGCCGGCGGCGTGATGGGCATGGACAAGTTCTCGGAGGAGGTGCGGCGCGGCATGCTCGACGTGCAGCAGGTCGGCGGCCAGCTGTCCGAGATCATCCAGCAGGTGCAGGGGCTCGTGCCGCGCTTCGAAATCGCCAACGAAGGCATGCAGGCCCAGGCCGTCGGCGCGAGCCAGATCAGCGATGCGCTGTCGCAGCTCGGGGAGGCGGCGCAGCAGACGGTCGAGTCGCTGCAGCAGTCCACGCTCGCGATCGACGAGCTCAATCTGGTCTCGACCGGGCTTCGCAGCTCGATCGTCCGCTTCAAGCTGCGCGCCTGAGCGCCCGGGCCGGCCGTGCTGTTCCTGATGTTCCACATCGGCCGGGATCGCTTCGTCCTCGACGCCGAGCAGGTCGAGCGGGTGCTGCCGCTGATGGAGGCGAAGAGCCTGCCCGGCGCGCCTCCGGAGGTGGTCGGGATCATCAACTACCGCGGCGCGCCGACGCCTTTGATCGACCTCAGCCGCCTCGCGCTGGGGCGGCCGTCAGAGCGCGTGATGAGCACGCGGATCATCCTGGCGCGCTATCCCGGACGGGGGGAGGGCCATGACCGGCTGGCGCTCTGCGCCGAGCGGGTGATCAAGACGATCCACCGCGACCCCGCTGATTTCGTCGCGACCGGCGTCGAGGCCGGCTCGCCCGCCTACCTCGGGCCGGTCGCCTCCGACGCGGACGGCTTCATCCAGTGGATCCGGGTGGAAGCGCTGCTCGCGGACGAGGTCCGCAACCTCCTGTTCCAACGGGCGGGAGCGCCCGCATGATCCTGGACGAGGTCGGGCGGCTGCTTCGCGAGGAGATCGGCCTGCACGTCGCGAGCGTCGGCGGATCGGTGGTCCAGTACGCCGTGAAGACCCGCATGGCGGCCTGCGGCTTTCCCGAGCCGCTCGACTACCTCCAACGGCTTTCGAGCTCGCGGCAGGAAATGCAGGAGCTGATCAACGCAGTCATCATCCCGGAAACCTGGTTCTTCCGGGACCGCGAAGCCTTCGTCGCCATGGTCCGCCACGCCCGGGCGCGCCGCCGGCCGGGATCGCCTCTGCGCATGCTCAGCCTTCCCTGCTCCACCGGCGAGGAGCCCTATTCGCTCGCGATGGCGATGTTCGACGCGGGCTTCGCGGCGGCGGACTTCACGATCGACGGCGTCGACATCTCGACGCGGAACATCGCCGCGGCGACCCGCGCGGTCTATGGCCGGAACTCGTTTCGCGGGACCGACCTCGCGTTCCGCAGCCGCCATTTCGAGGCCGTCGAGGGCGGCCACCGGCCAAGCGCCGCCGTGCTCAACCAGGTGAAGTTCAAGGCCGGGAACTTGTTCGATCCCGCCGTGACGCCGCCGGTCGAAGCCTATGACGTCATCTTCTGCCGCAACCTCCTGATCTATTTCGACCGCGAGCTGCAGCAGCGCTCGATCGGCCGGCTTCGGCAGATGCTGGTTCCCGGCGGGCTCCTGCTGGTCGGCCCCGCGGAGTCGAGCCTGCCGACCCTCCATGGCTTCGTGTCCGCCCGCACCCCGCTCGCCTTCGCCTTCCACAAGCAGGACCCGGCGGTCGCCGAGCCGCGCCCCGGCCCGCCGCGACCGCGGCGCGCGTCTGCGCCGGTCGCCGCCCCGGGCGTCCGCTTAGGCGGCGTCCGGGCCCCGGCGGCGCCATTTGAGGCGGGTCCGAAGCCGATGGTCCAGCCGACGTCGCCCGCTGCGGCGAAGGACGCCTCCGAGCTGAGCCTGACGGCGATCCAGCGCGCGGCGGACGCCGGGCGGCTGGACGAAGCCAAGCGGGCGGCGCTCGCGCACCTCGCGGCGTTCGGGCCGTCCGCCGACGCCTACTACCTCCTTGGGCTCGCCCACGACGCCAGCCAGGCGATGGCCGAGGCGATCGAGAACTACCGCAAGGCGCTCTATCTTTCGCCGGACCACCGCGAGACGCTGGCGCACCTCGCGCTGGCGCTGGAGCGCCGGGGCGACGCGGCGGGAGCGAAGGTGCTGTCCGATCGCCTCGGCCGCATCGGGGATAGGAGCAGGAACCAATGACCGGCGCGAGCGGGGGCGGCAGGCCGGGCGGATCTCCCGCAGCCGCCGGAGGCGAGATCGCGGGCGGGCTGCTCGAGCGCCCGCTGCCGACGGGATACCTCGAGGAATGGGCGCGCCATTTCGCCGAACGCGCAGGCGAGGGCGCCGCGGAGGACGAGAGCGACGCCCGCGCGGCGCTGCTGTTCCGCATCGGCGATGAGTGGCTGGCCCTGCCGACCGATCACCTTCACGAGGTCGCGCAGCCGCGGCGCACGCACTCGCTTCCGCACCGGCGGGACGATCTGGTGCTCGGCATCGTCAACGTTCGCGGGGAGCTGCTCGTCTGCGTGTCGCTGTCCGCCCTGTTGGGGATTTCCGCCGGAGCCGCGGAGGCCGGCGAGCGGTCCAGGGCGGGGCCGCGGCTCGTGGTGATCGGACGCGACGGCCACCGCGTCGCCTTTCCGGTGGACGAGGTCCACGGCGTGCACCGCTACTCCGCGCGCGACGTCGTCGCCTTGCCGGCGACGATCGGCAAGGCCGTCTCCTCCTATGCCGTGGGGATGATCGCGTGGAAGGGCCGCGCGATCGGTCGGCTGGACGACGCGCTGATCCTCGAGACGCTCGATCGGAGCATGTCGTGAGCGGCGAGGACCTCAGCCAGTTCTCGATGCTGGACCTCTTCCGCGCCGAACTCGACGCGCAGTCTCAGGCGCTGACGGCCGGGCTGCTCGCCCTCGAGCGCGACCCCGTCGCGCCCGATCATCTCGAAAGCTGCATGCGGGCCGCGCATTCGCTGAAGGGCGCCGCCCGCATCATCGACCTCGATCCGGCGGTCCGCGTCGCCCACGCCATGGAGGAATGCCTCGTCGCGGCGCAGCACGGCCGGCTGGGCCTCACGCGCGACCACATCGACGCGCTGCTGAAGGGCGTCGACGTGCTTGGCGTCGCCGCCTCCGAGCCGCCGGCCGGCGGGGCGGGCGCGGAGCCGCAGATCGCTCTGTTTCTGCAGGCTCTGGAGCAGGCTTCGAACAGGGGAGCCGCGGCGGACGCGAGGCCCTCGAGCGAGCCCCAGGAGCAAATGGCGCCGGCCCTCTCCGCCTTGGAGCCTCCGCAAAGCGCGGCGGGGGCTGACCGCATGGTCCGCATCACCGCGCAGGCGATGACTAGGCTGCTGGGGCTTGCGGGCGAATCCCTGATGGAGGCGCGCCGTCTGCGCCCCTTCGCCGATCGCCTGGTGCGTCAGAAACGGCGTCACCGCGACCTCGCCAAGGCGGTGGACGGACTGCGGGCGGCGCTCGGGCCGATCGATCCGGACGACCGCGCCGCGCGCGCGCTCGCCGAGGTGCAGGACAAGCTCGCGCAGAGCGAGGACTTCTTCATCGAGCGCCTCGCCGAGCTCGACTCCATCGACCGACGCGCGACCGACCTCGCCAACCGGCTCTACACCGAGACCCTGTCGAGCCGCATGCGGCCGTTCGAGGACGGCGTGCGGCACTTCTCGCGCGCCGTGCGCGACCTCGCGCGGTCGTTGGGCAAGGAGGCCCGGCTGGAGATCGTCGGCGGCGGGGCCGGCATCGACCGCGACATCCTCGACCAGCTCGACGCGCCCCTCGGCCACCTCTTGCGCAACGCCGTCGACCACGGCCTCGAGACCCCGGAGGAGCGCGTCGCGGCGGGCAAGCCCCGCGAGGGCGTGATCCGGCTCGAGGCCCGGCACCACGCCGGGCTGCTCCAGGTGATCGTCGCCGACGACGGCCAGGGCGTCGACGTCGAGCGGGTGCGGGCCGCGGTGCTGGCCAACGGCCTGGTGACGGAAGAGACGGTCGGCGACCTCGGCGAGGCGGAGCTGCTCGAGTTCCTGTTCCTGCCGGGCTTCTCGATGAAGACGACGGTGAGCGACGTCTCCGGCCGCGGCGTGGGGCTCGACGCCGTGCAGAGCATGGTCAAGCAGGTTCGCGGATTGACCACGGTGTCGTCCACCCCCGGCGAGGGCGCCCAGTTCCAGCTGCAGCTTCCGCTGACGCTTTCGGTGATCCGGACCCTGCTTGTGGAGATCGCCGACGAGCCCTACGCGCTTCCGCTCGCGGGGATCACCCGCACGCTGAAGCTCCCCCGCGCGGACATCGAGCTGCTGGAGGGCCGGCCGCATTTCCGGTTCGGCGAGCGGCAGGTCGGGCTGATCACCGCGCACGAGATCCTCGGCCGCGGCGACGCGCGGCCGGACGCGGCCGAGCTGTCCGTCGTGGTCCTCGGCGACGGCGAGACCTCCTACGGCCTGATCGTGGACCGCTTCCTCGGCGAGCGGGAGCTCGTCGTGCGGCCGCTCGACCCCCGGCTCGCGAAGGTGAAGGACATCAGCGCCGCCGCCCTGATCGAGGACGGCTCGCCGGTGCTGATCATCGACGTCGACGACCTGCTCCGCTCGGCCGAGAAGATCGCGTCGTCGGGCCGGCTCCGCACGCTGCAGCGCGCGTCGGCCGCGGCGGACCGCGCGCGGCGCAAGCGCGTGCTGGTCGTGGACGACTCGCTCACGGTCCGCGAGCTCGAACGCAAGATCCTCGACCACCACGGCTACGAAGTGGAGGTGGCGGTCGACGGCATGGACGGCTGGAACGTCGTGCGGTCCGAGCCGTTCGATCTGGTGGTGACCGACATCGACATGCCCCGCATGGACGGCATCGAACTCGTCACGCTGATCAAGCGCGACGCCCGGCTGCGGAGCGTGCCCGTGATGATCGTCTCCTACAAGGACCGCGAGGAGGACCGCCGGCGCGGTCTGGACGCGGGCGCGGACTACTACCTCACGAAGGGCAGCTTCCACGACGACACGCTGATCCACGCCGTGGTCGACCTCGTCGGTCCGGCGTCGGGGTGAGCGCGCGGCGGGGAACGGGGTCCATAGTCTCAGGGAACAGGGCATGAGGATCGGCGTCGTCAACGACCTGCCGATGGCGGTGGAGCTGCTCCGCCGGATCGTCGTCTCGGCGCCCAGCCATGAGCTCGCCTGGACCGCGGCCAACGGACGCGAGGCGGTGGAGGCCTGCCGGCGCGACCGGCCGGACCTCGTGCTGATGGATCTGACCATGCCGGAGATGGGCGGCGTCGAGGCGACGCGCCAGATCATGGCGGAGACGCCGTGCCCAATCCTGCTGGTCACCGCGAGCGTCGACGCCAACGTGCCCGGAGTGTTCGAGGCCATGGGCCACGGCGCTCTCGACGCGGTCGACCTGCCGTCGGTCGGGCCGGGCGAGACCTTCGGGTCGCAGGTCTCGCTGCTCCTGGCGAAGATCACGATGATCGGCAAGTTGACGGGCGAGCCTCTGCGCCCGCGGCGGCGGACTGACGACGAGGCCGCCGCCGCGCGGTCGGCGCGCAAGCTCGTCGTCATCGGCGCCTCCGCCGGCGGCCCGGCCGCCGTCGCGACCCTCTTGGGAGGATTGCCTGAAGATTTTCCTGCCGCTCTGGTGCTGGTCCAGCACGTCGACGCGAAGTTCGCCTCGGGGCTGGCCGACTGGCTGGGGCTGCACACCAAACTGGAGGTTCGGCCAGCGCGGGAAGGCGATTGTCCCAAAGTGGGAGCTGTGCTCGTCGCCGCGACCAGCGACCACCTTGTATTCAAGTCGTCGTCCGAACTAAGCTACGTCTCGGAGCCGCGTGATTACCCATATCGGCCGTCTGTAGACGTGTTCTTCGAAAGCGTTGCAACCAAATGGCAAGGCCAAGTGTTTGGCGTATTGCTTACCGGGATGGGCCGGGACGGAGCGCGCGGGCTAAAATCACTTCGGGACAAGAATCATCTCACTATTGCGCAGGACCAGGCCACCAGCGCGGTCTACGGCATGCCGAAAGCCGCCGCCGCGCTTGGAGCCGCCGTCGAGATCCTGCCGCTTGGCGCGATCGCGCCGCGGCTGGTCGCGGCCTGCGCGCTGAAAGCCTGAAAGGCCGCCGTATGACCCAGGACCAAGATCCCATCGCGATGGTCGTGCCGCCGGCGGCGGACAACTATCTCTCGATGGTGCTGCTGGTGGACGACCAGGTGCTGATCTGCGAGGCCGTGCGGCGGGCGCTGGCCGAAGAGCCGGACATGGATCTCCACTACTGCACCAACTCCCGCGACGCGGTCCGCACCGCCCAGGACCTGAAGCCGACGGTGATCCTGCAGGACCTCGTCATGCCGGGAATCGACGGGCTCGATCTGCTGCGGACGTACCGGGCGACGCCGTCGTTGCACGCGGTTCCGGTCATCGTCCTGTCCGCGAAGGACGAGGCGAGCACCAAGAGCGAGGCGTTCCGCGCCGGCGCGAACGACTATCTCGTCAAGCTCCCGGATCGGATCGAGCTGATCGCGCGCATTCGCCACCAGACCCGCGCCTACCTCGACCACGTCCAGCGCGACGCGGCCTACAGCGCGCTGCGCGAGAGCCAGCGCCAGCTGATGAACGCCAATCTGGAGCTTCAAAGGCTGACGCAGATCGACGGCCTGACCAACCTCGGCAACCGTCGTTACTTCAACGAATACATGCAGGCGGAATGGCGCCGGGCGCTTCGCAGCGAGGCGTCGATCGCGGTGCTGATGATCGATGTCGATCGTTTCAAGGGCTACAACGACGCCTACGGCCACCTGGCGGGGGACGAGGTCCTGAAGCGGCTCGCCGCGGTCATCAACACCGGCGCGAGCCGCGCCAGCGACCTCGCGGCGCGCTTCGGCGGCGAGGAGTTCATCGTTGTCCTGCCCGGGGCGACGATCGACGGGGCCGGCGCGGTGGCTGACCGCCTGGTTCGAAGCGTGCGCGATCTCGGCATTTCTCATGGCGAGGGGGTGGTCACAATCAGCGTGGGCGTCGCCGCCATGGTTCCAGGCGTCGGCACATCCGCGCGCGACCTCGTCAACGCGGCCGACGTCGCGCTTTTCCGCGCCAAGGAGGCGGGGCGGGACAGGGTGGAGCCGCACATCGCGGCCTGAGACGCGCCAGCGCCGGGCGTTGGTCTCCGCGACGGCGCCGCGCCTCGTCGCAGGAAACCGTTCGCCTTTGGCCCCGCCGCGCGTTCGTGGTAGGGCAGGATGACGGCTGACAGGGGGCGAAGTCGTGGCGGCTAGGCGGAGACCGGGGGATGCGTTGCGCGGGCTGCTGCTCGCGTATCTGCTCGTCCTCCAGGCTGCGCTCGGCGGTCTCGCTCTCGGGTCTCAGCCCGTGGTCGCCGCTCCCCTGGCGGACGTCCATTGCGGATCCTATAGCGGACCCATCGAAGGGTCGGGGAAGGGCCACGCGGCGCTTCCCGGCTGCTGCGTCGCCGGCTGCCTGATGCTGGGCGCCGCCATGGCGCCGCCGCCGTCGTTTCCTGCGACGCCCATCGCGAGCGACGACCACATCGTCCGCGCGTCCGCCGAGGCTCAGGCCGCCGCGCCCGCCGTCTTCGAACGCTCTCCACGCAGCACGCGAGGCCCACCGGCCAAGGCCTGACGCGCGCGGCCCCGGGCCGCGCGTCTCCTGCCAGCCGTCAGCCCAGCCGCGCGACCCGACCGTCGGCGGCCCCGTCTTCGCGTGGAGCTTCCCGTGCCTCGTTTTCTGTCCGCGTCGGCGCCTTTCGGCGCGCGGCGACCCGCCCTCATGTCGTCGACCGCCTATCGCGCGGTCGTGCTCGCCACCCTCGGCGCGGCCTCGATCTCCGCCGCCTCCGCTGAAGACGGCGGGACGATCGCCCTCGACGAAATCAGCGTCCAGGGCGAAGGCTCCGCCGTCGACGACGGGTCGCCTGCCCAGATCCTCAAGCGCAGCACGGAGGCTGCGAGCCGGTTGGGCCTCACGGTGCGTGAGACGCCCGCGACCGTGAACGTCATTACACAGGAGCGCCTGCAGGAGCAGGGCAGCCGCTCGCTGATCGAGGCCTACATGTCGGCGCCGGGCGTCGTCGCCGGCAACCTGCCGGGCGAGCCCGGCGTCACCGCCATCCGCGGCTTCTCGCGCGGCGCGGTGGGCTACTCGATCGACGGCGTCCGCTCGATCGACCCGCTGATCGCCTCGCGCAACTACGACAGCTACAGCTTCGACCGCATCGAGATCCTGAAGGGGCCGGCCTCGGTGGTGAGCGGCGCCGGGGCGCTGGCGGGCACGATCAACCTCGTCACCCGCAAGCCGGAACTGGGCGTGACCAAGGCCGACGCCCTGCTGAGCTACGGCTCGTTCGACACCCTCCGCGCCGGCGCCTCGTTCAACGCAGCCGTCTCCGAGAACGCCGCCGCGAGCGCGAGCGTGCTCTACGGCCGCTCCGGCGGCTACGTGAACGACGCCGACAGCGAGAACGTGCAGGTCACCACCGGCCTCACGCTGAAGCCGACCGACCGCCTGACGATCACCGCGGCCTTCGACTACTTTCGCGACGATTTCTCGACCGCATACTTCGGCACCCCGCTGGTTCCCCGCGGCGTCGCCCGCGATCCGAGCGGCGTGGTCTCCAGCGGCGACCAGGGTCTCGTGCTCGACAAGTCGATCTGGAAGAAAAACTACAACGTCGACGACGGCGTGATGAAGTCCGACGCGATCTGGGCGCGGACCGGCGCCGCGTTCCAGCTCACCGACCAGTGGACGTTGAAGAACGATTTCGCCTTCTACAGCGCCGACCGGCTGTGGCGGAACTCGGAGGACTACACGTACGACGCCGCGACTAAGAAGCTAAACCGAGGTTTGACCTACATCAGCCACAACCAGCAATCTTGGACAAATCGGACATCCGCCAATTTTGACGGCGAGATCGGCGGACGGCGGAACCGCTTCACGGTCGGCTTCGAGTACATGCGGACCGAGTTCGGTTCGAAGCGGCGGTTCGACGACACCTTCGAACTGATCGACCCCGTCGATCCGTTTAGTTTCGACCGCGGACGCTTCCCGGACACGTCGGGCTTTGAGACACGCCAGAACTTTGACAGCACGGTCGACAACACGGCGGTGTTCCTCGAAAACGCGCTGAACATCACGCCGGAATGGATCGTGGTTGGCGGCTTGCGCCGGGAGTGGATCGATCTCGACCGGAAGGTCCACGATCTGAACGCCGGAACGAGGTCGACGTTTGGCAACAATTACTCGCCCACCACGTGGCGGTTTGGCACGGTGTACGACCTGACGCCGGAAGTCAGCCTGTTCGGCCAGTACACGACCGCCATTACCCCTGTAAGCGCCCTACTGCTTTCGAATTCCGCTCGGGCGGAGTTCAAGCTCACAAAAGGCCGTTCTGTCGAAGCCGGCGTGAAGACGACGCTCTGGAACGAGCGGCTCGTTGCGACGGCCTCCGTCTATCAGATCGACCAGGACAACATCCTCACGCGTGACCCGACCAATTCGAGCCTCACCATCCAGGGCGGCAGCCAGCGCTCCCGCGGCGTCGAATTCGACGTCGCGGTGACGATCACGGACCAGTGGAAAATCAACGCCAACGCCGCGATCCTGCAGGCGGAGTTCACCGAACTCCGGGAGTCGGTCGAACAGCCCGACGGGACGTTTAAGTCCGTGAGCCGCAAGGGCAACCGCCCGCTCAACGTCCCGGAGCAGACGTTCAACCTCTGGACCACCTACCGGCTGGCGTCGGTCCCGGTCACCTTCGGCGCGGGCGTCCGCTATGTCGGCGACTTCTACACCGACAACGCCAACACCATCCGCGTGGACGGCCGCACGCTGCTCGACGCCTCGATCGCCTACGACGTGCCCGTCGGCGGCACGCTCACCCTGCGCGGCCGCAACCTGACCAACAAGTTCTACGCGGAGTGGTCAGGCTACAGCTCCACCCAGGTCTATGTCGGCGCGCCGCGCAGCTTCGACGTCACCTACAGCGTGAAGTTCTGAGGGAGGCGACGATGGGCTGGCTCTCGAATCCTGCGACCTACCGCGCCGTCTGGCGCTGGCATTTTTACGCCGGGCTCATCGTCGCCCCGTTCCTGCTGATCCTGAGCGTGACGGGCGCGATCTACCTGTTCAACGACGAGATCAACGACGTCCTTCATGCGGAAAAGCGCATCGTCGCGCCCCATGGGGAGACCTTGCCGCTGAGCCGCTTGATCGCCGCCGCTGAAGCGAGCGTTTCCGGAGGGAAGGCGACGCGCATCGACACCTGGAGCGCGCCCGACCGGAGCGCCCAGGTCTTCGTCACGGCCGGCGACGGGACGGCGCTCCGGGCTTTTGTCGATCCGGGGACCGGCGCCCCGCTCGGCGCTTACGTCTACGAGCGCACGCTGGTGGGCTTCGCCGACCGCTTCCACGGCTCGCTGATGCTGGGGACCTTCGGAGACGGCGTGGTGGAGCTCGCCGCCTGCTGGGGCGTCGTGCTGATCGTCACCGGGCTCTACCTCTGGTGGCCGCGCGGCGTCCGCGGGGTCGCGGAGGCGCTGACGCCGCGGCTCCGCGCGCGGGGGCGACCGTTCTGGAAGAGCCTGCATGCGGTGATCGGCGTCTGGACCGCAGGGCTGATCCTGTTCCTGATCCTCACGGGCCTGCCCTGGGCCAACGTCTGGGGCACGCTGCTCAGGGCCGGGACCGAAGTGGCGGGGGTGGGCTATCCCACCAGCCACCGCAACCACGGCTCCGTCCCGGCCTCGGGCCAGACCTTGAAGCAGGCGACCGGCGAGGCGCCCTGGACGCTCGAAAACGCGCCGATGCCGTCCTCCGGCGACCACGCCGCCCATCATGGCGCGGCCCACGCCCCGCCAGCCGACCCCGAGGCGCAGCCGATCGGCGTCGACCGCGCCGCGGAAGTTCTGGCCGCGGCAGGCATGACGCATCCATATCGGCTGTCGCTGCCGAACGGCCCGGCCGGGGTGTTCTCCGCCTACACCTACCCCGACCAGCCGGAGGGGCAGCGCACGATCCAGATCGACCAGTACTCCGGCCGCATCCTCAATGACGTCGGCTTCAAGGACTACGGGTCGGCGGCGAAGGCGGTGGAGCTCGGCGTCCAGTTGCACATGGGGAACTACTTCGGCTGGGCGAACCAGATCGTGATGCTGTTCGCCTGCCTCGGCGCGGCCGCGCTGTCGATCACCGGCCCCGTGATGTGGTGGCGCCGCCGGCCGGTGGGCGGCCTCGGCGCGCCGCGTCCGCTGGCGCCCGCCCGGGCGCGGACGGTCGCGCTCATCACGCTCGCGCTCGGCGTCGCGTTCCCGCTGGCGGGCGCCTCGCTGCTGGCGGCGCTGGCGATCGACCGCTGGGCGGGAAGGCGCCGAGCGGAAGGCTGATCCCGCCCGGCGCCGTGAACCGGCGGTTACCCCGGCGTTAACCCGCCGGCTCGTTTCGGCGTCAGAACTGGACGCCGCGCGTCAACGCGCCGTCGACCACGAGGTTCGATCCGGTGATGAAGCTCGCGGCGGGGCTCGCGAGGAAGACGGCGGCGTTCGCCATCTCCTGCGGCGTTCCCATCCGGCCGGTCGGGTTCAGCGCGAGCGCGGTCGCGAACAGCTCCGGGTTGCCGGTTTCGATCTGCTCCCAGACGCCGCCCTTGAAGTAGGTGTTGCCCGGCGAGACGCTGTTCGCCCTGATGTTCTTGGCCGCGAGCTGGTAGGCGACGCCTTGCGTATAGTGGATCAGCGCCGCCTTGAACGTCCCGTAGGGACCCGCCGCGAAGTCGATCTCGCGGCCCGAGACGCTCGAAATCGTGACGATCGCCGCGGCCGAGCTGGCCTCCAGATGGGGCAGGGCGGCGTCGACGAGCCGCACCGTTCCCATCATGTCGGTGGCGAACGACGCCTGCCAGCTCGCCTCGTCGTTCCCGATCGCGAGCGCGCTGACGTTCGCGACCACAATGTCGACCCCTCCGAATTCCGCCGCGGTCGCCTCCACCCAGGCCGCGACCGCCGCGCCGTCGGCGACGTCGAGCGCCCGGCCGAGCGTCTTCACGCCCGTCCGGGCGAGCTCCGCCGCGGCGGTCTCGACCTCGGCGGCGTTGCGCGCGCAGATCGAGACGTTGGCGCCTTCGGCGGCGAGCGTCTCGGCGATGGCGCGGCCGATGCCCTTGGTCCCGCCGGAGACCAAGGCGTTGAGCCCCTTGAGCTTCAGGTCCATGGCCGCGCCCTCAGATGACGGATTTCGGGAGCATCATGTGGATGCCTTTGTTGCCGTCGACGAGCTGCGTCACCCGCAGGTTTCCGGCCAGCGAACACAGCATGTAGGCCTGGTTGCGGGACAGGTTCGAGCGCAGGCAGACGTGATGCACCATCTCGCGCACCGCCTGCTTGGCCGCGTCGTCCAGGTCCTCGTCGAGGCCGATCGACATCAGGTGCGTCTCGGTCTCGGCGAAGGGGAAGTCGATCGCCATGTCCTTCCGGACGGTGAGCCGGAACGTGCCTTCGATGCCCATCTCGAGCGCCGTGATGCAGACCTCGCCGTCGCCCTGCACGCCGTGGCCGTCGCCGGCGAAGAACAGCGCGCCCTCGTTGAAGACGGGCAGGTAGAGCGTCGTGCCCTCCTTCAGCTCCTTGTTGTCCATGTTGCCGCCGAAGGCGCGCGGCACGGGCGAGCCGCAGCGGCCCCAGGCCGGCGGCGGGGCGACGCCCAGAATCCCGAAGAACGGATCGAGCGGCACGTCCACGCCCCAGGGCAGGGTGCAGACGTTCTTCCCCGTGTCGATCGCCGGGTGAATCGTCTCGTAGTCGGTGAATTCGTCCGGCAGCGTTCCGAGCAGCGGAAGGATGGCGACGAAGCCCCAGTCCATCGTCGGCTTGGCCGAAAGGATCTCCACCTGCAGCGTGTCGCCGGGCTCGGCGCCCTCGACATAGACCGGGCCGGTGATGAAGTGCGGTCCGCCGCCCTGGGTCAGCGTGTCGAGCGCCGCCATGTAGTCGGCCGGCACGCGCGAGGCGTCGGGCGGGAGGCACTCCTTGCCGCCGGCCGGGAACGAGGTGAGCGTCACCGTATCGCCGGACGCGATCTTCACGACAGGCTTCAGCGCCGAGTCGAGATAGCCCCAGACCATGTTTTCGGGCGCGGACGAGATGACGTGGTGCTTGGACATGCGTGCCTCGGATGCTTGAAAATCAGACGGACATGAAGCGGGAGAGCCGCTCGCGGCTCATCGCGGATTGGGGGCCTTCGTCGACGACCTGGCCGCGCGACAGCACGACGAAGCCGTCGGCGACGGCGGCGGCGAAATCGAGATACTGCTCGACCAGCAGGATCGAGAGCGCGCCCTTGAGGCGCTTCAGAACGTCCTCGATGAGCTGGACGATCGAGGGCTGGATGCCCTCGGTCGGCTCGTCGAGGATGAGGAGCTTCGGCTTCGTCGCCAGCGCGCGGGCGAGCGCCAGTTGCTGCTGCTGGCCGCCGGACAAGGCGCCTCCGCGCCGCTCGGCCATTTCGCCCAGCACGGGGAAGAGCGCGACCATCTCGTCGAAGGCGGCCTGCGCCGGTTTGCCGTGGGCGCGGGCGGCGACCAGGACGTTCTCCCGCACCGTGAGCTCGGCGAAGATCTCACGGCCCTGCGGCACATAGGCGACGCCCGCGAGCGAGCGGCGATGGTTCGCGGCGCGCGTCACGTCCAGCCCGTCGAGCGCGATGCGCCCCCGCGTGACCGGCAGCACGCCGGCGAGACACTTGAGGAGCGTCGACTTGCCTGCGCCGTTGCGCCCGAGCACCGCGAGGCACTGGCCCGGCTCCACCTCGAAGGAGACGCCCCGCAACGCCTGTGCGCTGCCGTAATGCTGGTCGAGGCCGGCGACGGTGAGCTTCATGGCCTTCTAGCGCCCCAGATAGACGTCGACGACGGCGGCGTCGGCGCGCGCGCGGGCCATGGAGCCCTCGAACAGCGTGCGGCCCTCGTGCAGCACCGTCACCCGATCCGAGATCCGCTCGACGAAGTCCATGTCGTGCTCGACCACGATGATCGCGCGCTCGGGGCTCCGCAACGCCTTCACCAGCGCCGCGGTGCGCTCGGTCTCCTCGTCTGTGAGGCCAGCCACCGGCTCGTCCAGCATCAGCACCTTAGGCTCGGCGACGACCACCATCGCGATCTCCAGCCACTGCTTCTGGCCATGGGCGAGTTCGCCCGCGAGCCGGTCGGCTTCGGCCGTGAGCCCCACCGTCTCCAGCATCCGGGCCACCTTCTCCGGTCCGTCGGAACCGGGCTTGGCGCCGAGCCCGATCGCGACGTTGTCGCGGACGGTCAGCGCTTCGAACACGCTTGGCTTCTGGAATTTGCGCCGGACGCCGGAGCGGGCGATCTCCGCCTCGCTCGCGCGCGTCAACTCCATGGTCTCGTCGAAAAGCACGCGGCCGGCCTTGGCGCGGCTCACCCCCGAGATCACGTCGAGCAGCGTGGTCTTGCCCGCGCCGTTCGGACCCACGACGCCGCGCACCTCGCCGTAGTCGATCGCGAGCGACAGGTCGTTCAGCGCGCGGAAGCGCCCGAACTCGACGGTGAGCCCCTCGACCAGCACCGCGACGGTCATGGCTTGATGCTCATGGCGTCGCGTCCCTCGGTTCGAGCGCTCGGGCGCGCGAGAGCAGCGTCGGCTTCCATTTGCCAAGGTCGAGCAGCCCGTTCGGGAAGATCAGCGCGACGACGATGACGAGCGCCGCGAGCACGAAGGGCCAGAGCTCCGGCAGGCTCGCCGACAGCGCGAACTTGACCGCGTTGACCAGCACCGCGCCGATGATCGCGCCTGCGAGCCGGCCGCGGCCGCCGATGGCGCACCACACCGCGATCTCGATCGAGAGCTCCGGCGACAGCACCCGCGGGTTGATGATGCCGACCTGGGGCACGTAGAGCAGGCCCGCGAGCGCCGCGAGCACCGCGGACAGGCACCACACCTTGAGCTTCAGCCGCAGCGTCTCGTAGCCGAGCGAGCGCAGCCGCACCTCGTCGTCGCGCGTCGCGACCAGGAGGCGGCCGAACCGGCCGATCATCAGCAGCCGGCACCCGACCAGCGCCGCGAGCAGGGCGAGCACGGAGGCGACTGCGAGGCCCTTCGTCACCGCCGGGTCCTGGATTGGAACCCCGAACACGACCTGGAAGCCGGTCATGCCGTTGTTGCCGCCGAAGCCTGTGTCGTTGCGGAACATCAGCAGCATGGCGACGTAGACCAGCGCCTGCGTGATGATCGCGAAGTAGACCCCGCTGACGCGCGAGCGGAACGAAGCCCAGCCGAACACGAAGGCGACCGCGAAGCTGACGCCCATCGCCGCGGCCAGCGCGACGGGAAAGCTCTCGAGCGGCCCCCACCAGCCGGGCAGCGCCTTCCAGCCCATGAACTGCACGATGTCGGGCGTGACCCCGGTCTCAGCGACCGAGCGCTCCAGGAGGTGCATGCCGACGACGTAGCCGCCGACCGCGAAGAACAGGCCATGGCCCAGGCTCAGGATGCCGGCGTAGCCCCAGATCAGGTCGAGCGCGAGCGCGAGCAGCGCGAAGCAGGCGAGCTGGCCGATGGTGTTGACGCGGTAGCCGGACAGACCGCCCACGACCACAACCGCTGCGGTCGCCGCGAGCGCCAGCGCCACGGCGACGACCATCCGGTCGTCGGCCGCCCGCGCGAGGAGGCTTCGCTTGGGGGCCATCATGGGCGGCCTCCGACGCGCGCGGGCGAGAGGCGCCGTGGGGAGGTTCTGCTTATCCCTCCCCTTGCAAAGGGGAGGGTGGCCTCGCGGCAGCGAGGTCGGGTGGGGATCGTCCCGGATCGGACGCGACGCTGACACAAGGCCCCACCCGACCTCGGCCTTCGGCCGAGGCCACCCTCCCCACGCTGCGCGCAAGGAGGGATCAGGAGCGCCCGACCGGCCCTCACTTGCGGCGTCCCTTCACGGCGTAGAGGCCCTCGGGGCGCCATTGCAGGAAGCCGACGATCATCAGCAGCACGATCACCTTGGCGGCGACTGCGCCGTAGAGCGGCTCGATCAGGACGTTGATCTGGC
Source organism: Methylopila sp. 73B (assembly GCF_000526315.1). Lineage (NCBI taxonomy): Bacteria > Pseudomonadati > Pseudomonadota > Alphaproteobacteria > Hyphomicrobiales > Methylopilaceae > Methylopila > Methylopila sp. 73B. The sequence goes on from NZ_JAFV01000001.1 coordinate 598,539, forward strand.
CGACGCCCAGCGCCGCCACCACAGTGCCGGCGAGCGTGCCGACGCCCCCGAGCACCACGACCATGAAACTGTCGATGACGAAGTTGGAGCCCATCTGCGGGTTCACGTTGTAGATCGGGCAAAGCGCGAGGCCTGCGAGGCCGGCGAGCCCGGAGCCGAGGCCGAAGGCCATCATGTCGACCCGCCGCGTCGGCACGCCGATGCAGCCCGCCATGGCGCGGTTTTGGGTCACGGCGCGGATGTTGAGGCCGAGCCGCGTGCGCTTCAGCACGGCCCAGGTGGCGACCAGCGTGACGCCCGCGAAGACGATCGCGAACAGCCGGTTCCAGGTGACGATGAAGTCGCCGACGAGCAGCTTGCCGCCGGCCAGCCAGCTCGGCGTGACGAACTGCAGGTTCTGCGTGCCGACGCCGACCCGCACGAGGTTCACGATCAGCAAGCTGACCGCCCAGGTCGCGAGCAGCGTCATCAGCGGCCGGGTGTAGAGCCGCCGCACAAGCGTCGCCTCCAGCGCCACCCCGACCGCGGCGACCACGAGGAACACGACCGGGATCGCGAGGATCAGGTACCACTCGAGCAGGCCGGGGGCGACGGCCCGCAAGGCCTCCTGCACGGCGTAGGTGACGTAGGCGCCGAGCATGATGAACTCGCCCTGGGCGAGGTTGATGACGCCCATGAGCCCGAAGATGATGGCGAGGCCGACCGCCGCCATGAACAGGATCGAGGCGAAGGACAGCCCGTTGTAGAGCGTGTTGGCGACCGACGAGACGCGCAGCCAGCGGTCGATCGAAGTGAGGCCGGCGTCGACCGCCGCGGCGAACGCGGCCTCCTTCCCGTAGGCCGGATCTCTTTTGAGCGCCGCGATCTGCGTCTCGGCGCGCCGGCTCGGCTGGGCGGCGATGCGCTCGATCGCGGCGATCCGCTTGGCGACGTCGGGCGAATTGAGCAGCGCGCTCTGGCCGACGCCGAGGATCTGCTCCTTCAGGCCTGCGTCCGGCTCGCGGGCGGCGGCGGTCTCGAACAGGTCTGGTGGAAGGCTCGCGGCGCGGCGTTCGAGGGCGCGCAGCGCGGCCGCCCGTTCGCCGGCCGTCGCGCCCGCGAACAGGGTCGCCGCGGCGCGGGCGGTCTCGACCAAGGGGCGGTTCTTGAGACTGAGCACCGGCGCGGGGCCGTCCGCCGGGGCGGCCTTGGCGAGCGTGGCCGCGTCGACGGAGCCGGAGGGACTTTCGATCGTCGAGGCGCCGGCCCCGCACCGGATCGTCTTGTCGAGCAGGGCGCCGGTCAGCGTCGCCGCCCAGGCGGCGTCTTCGGAGGTCGCGGAGGCGGCGCCGGCGGTGAGGGTCGCCGCCGCTTCGCTCAGGCCCGCCGCGCCGAAGCACGCCTGGGCTGCGATCTGCGCCCGGTCGTAGGCGAGGGCGGGGGAGCCCCACGCCGCGGCGAACGCCAGAAGCAGCAGACCGAGACGCCGGCCCATGCGCATGCGGACGGCCTCGCTCAGCCGAACGGGCTCATCGGCACGGGCTTCGGCGTGTCCTTGGACTGCCACAGCACGTCGAAGCCCTGCGCCTCGTTGACCGAGCCGATGAAGACGCCGCGCGAGACGTAGTTGTTCTCGGCCGTCATCGCGATCTTGTAGCCCGAGGGGCAGTCGAAGCTGAGCCCTGCGAAGGCCTTGCGCACCTCCGGCACGTCGAACGAGCCCGCCTTCTTGGCGGCCATCGCCCAGAGGTGGACGGCGTCGTAGGTCGAGACCATCGGGTCGATGGCGACGTCGGCTGAGAAGGGCACCTTCTCCTTGGCGACGAAGTCCTTCCAGCCGGACAGGAACTTGACGTTGGCCTCGCCCTTCGCCTGCTGGAGGTAGGCCCAGCAGTTGAGGTGCCCGACGAGCTTCTTGGTGTCGAGGCCTTCGAGGTCGGCCTCCACCATGTCGAGGCCGAGGATCGGCACGTCGGTCGCGGTGATGCCCTGGTTCGCGAACTCGCGCAGGAAGTCCGGGATCGAGGAGCCGACCACCGTCAGCACCACGACGCACTTGCCGCCCGGAGCGTCGGCGAAGGCGCGAACCTGGTTCACCAGCGTCTGGAAGTTCGAGAAGGAGAACGGGACGTACTCCTCCTTCCAGGCGCTCTCCTCGATGCCCTTGGACTTCCAGTAGCCCTTGAGCTGCTTGTTGATGGTGCGCGGCCAGACGTAGTCCGAGCCGATCATGAAGAAGCGCTTGGCCTCCACGCCGTCCGGGCTCATGAGGTAGTCGACGGCGGGCAGCACGGAACTCGCCGGCGGCGAGTTCACGTAGACGACGTTCTTGGAGTTCTCGTCGCCCTCGAAGTGGAGCGGGTAGAACAGCAGGCCGTCGTTCTGCTCGACGACCGGCAGCACGGTCTTGCGGGACACGCTGGTCCAGCAGCCGAACAGCGCGGCGACCTTGGTCTCCGTCAGCATCTGGCGGCCGACCTGCGCGTAGAGCGGCCAGTCGGAGGCGGGGTCCGACGCCACGACCTCGACCGTCTTGCCGTTCACGCCGCCGGCGGCGTTGATCTCGGCGGCCGCCATCTTGGCCACGTAGTTCAGCCGACCCTCGAGGTTCGCCATCGTGCCGGAGGAGGAGAAAAGGCAGCCGAGCTTGACGGTGTCGGCGGCGTTGGCGGAGCGGATGAACGCGGGGGCGCCGAGCGGCAGCGCCGCGCCCGCGGCGACCGCGCCGGAGGTCTGGAGGAAGGTGCGGCGGGTGAAGATGCTCATCGGACGGGCCTCGCGACGACGGGATGGATCCGGTCGCCGTGGATTTGGCGATGTCCGGCAACCAGCGACAAGATCAAATAAAAACGGTCTTCGCCGCGGAATTGAGCATCGGCGGGGTCGCCCGCGGCCGATGTCAAAAGTGACATAAGACGGCGGGGCAGGACCTGCTGGGCGTCCGCGGCTCCCGCTCCGGCGACGTCTCATTTCTCTGAGGTTGCGTACTGCGGGAATGGATCTCGAAAGGCGCCGCGCTCATGCGATCCGGGATTGCGCGGCGCGGGCTGCAGGATCATGCTGCCTCTCAGTTGAGCAGGCCCAAGGGCTGCGCATGACCATCGCCGCCGCCCTGAGACGCCGGAACGGAGGCTAGAGACCATGAGCCGTTCGCGTTTGACCGACGAAGAGATCGCGGGACTGTTGCAGGAGGTCGAGAACGGCGCTCCGCTCGAGGCCGTCTGCGAGAGCGCCCACGTCTCGGTCCGCACGTTCTATCGCTGGAAGCAGAAGTTTGCGGGCCTTGCGCCCGCGGGGGTGCGGCAGTTGAGGGCGCTCAGCCTGGAGAATCAGGAGCTGCGACGGTTGCTGGCGCAGAAGTCCGCGATCATCGGCGGCCCCCGCGACGCCGACCTGCGCACGCGCGGACCGGCCGCGCCGGGCGCCCGGCAGGCCAACCTGGGAGCCCGTGAGATGCATGGCCTCGGGCTCGGCCGCTTCGCGACCGTCAGGGTGTCCGCGATCGGCTCCGCCAAGACCGCACGCTGACGACCGTCCGCTTGGCCGCGTGGTCAGGCCGTCGTCGCGATCTCGGGCGTCGCGGCGGCGGAAAGCCGCCCCTTCTCCATGTGCAGCACGCGATCGGCGAGATCGCCCATGAACTTGACGTTTTGCTCGACGAGCAGGATCGACAGGCCCAGCGACCTGCGAAGCCGCAGGAGCGTCTCCACGATCTCGTCGCGGATCGACGGCTGAATGCCCTCGGTCGGCTCGTCCAGCAAGATCAGCGACGGCCGCCCGCACAGGCAGCGGGCGAGCGCGAGGATCTGCTGCTCGCCGCCCGAGAGCACACCGCCGGCGCGGTCAAGGATCGACGTCAGGCGCGGAAACCGCTCGATCATGTCGTCGACGATCTCGAGCGGCTGGGCGGCGGCGCGGGCGGCGTACTCCATGTTCTCCCGCGCCGTCAGCGCGGGGAAGATCTGCCGCCCCTGGGGCACGTAGCCGAGGCCGCGCCTGGCCCGGCGGAACGGCGGCTCGCGCGCGACGTCGACGCCCTCGAACACGATCGAGCCCCGGGTCGCGGGGATCGCGCCGCTCAGCGCCTTGAGCAGCGTGCTCTTGCCCATGCCGTTGTGGCCGAGCACGCCGAGGATCTCGCCCTTGTCGACGCTGAGGGCGACCTCGCGGAGAATGCCGATCTGGCCGTAGCCGGCGGCGAGGTTGGAGACGGTCAGCAGGCTCATGCCGCGTCCTTTCCGAGGTAGACGTCGCGCACGCGGGCGTCGGCCAGCACCTCGGCCGCCGGCCCCTGCGCCAGCACGCGGCCCTGGTTGAACACCGTCACCGTGCGGGCGATGCGGCGGATGAAGGTCATGTCGTGCTCGACCACAATGACCGAGCTTGAGCGCGCGAGCTCCACGATTAGGTCGCCCAGCCGGTCGACCTCGGCGCCGGTCATGCCCGCCGCCGGCTCGTCGAGCAGGATCAGGTCCGGCTTCTGGGCGATCACCATGGCGAGCTCGACGAGCTGGCGCTGACCGTGCGCAAGCCGGCCGACGACGTGGCCGGCGAGGCGGGACACGCCCATGCGCTCCAACGCTTCCTCAGCGCGCCTCTTCGACAATGTCGGCGGCAGCACGGCGTCAGTCGCGACGCGGACGCTCGCCATCGCCGTCAGCCCGTCGAACAGGCTCGGCACTTGCGTCTTCACGCCCACGCCGAGCCGGGCGATGCGCGAGGCGGGCAGGCCCGCGATGCTGCGGCCGCGCAGCCGCACGTCGCCGGCGGTGGGCTTCAGCTGGCCGCAGAGCATCTTGAAGAAGGTGCTCTTACCGGCGCCGTTTGGGCCGACGAGGCAGTGCAGTTCGCCTTCGCCAAGCGTGAAGTCAACGTCGGCGACGGCGGTCACGCCGCCGAAGCGCATCACGAGGCTCTCCGCCTCGAGCAGGGGAGCGCCGGTCATGGCCGCTCCTCCGCCGGCTGGCCAAGCTCCGCCGCGCCGCGCCCCCGCGTCTTTGCAAGCAGGCGCTCTCCGAGCGTGAGCGCTGTGGGCAGGAGACCCTGCCGCAGACCGAGCACGCAGAGCGTCAGCACGACGCCCATGACCAGGTTGGGGTCGAGGACGGCGAAGCCCGGCCCCGCGTCGAGCGAGCCGAGCCAGGTTGAAAGCGCCATCAGCAGGAAACAGCCGATCACGGGGCCTGCGAAGGTGCCGAGCCCGCCGACGATCACCCAGATGATCACCTGCCCGTTAGTCTGCAGGCTGAACATGTTGGGGCTGACGAAGACGCTGTTGGCGAACAGCACGCCGCCGGCGCCCGCGATCGCGCCGCCGAGGGTGAAGATCCCGAGCTTGTAGCGGCGGGTGTCGTAGCCGAGCAGCTCGGCGCGGCTTTCGTTTTCGCGGATCGCTATCACCGCCCGGCCGAAGCGGGTCGCCATCGCAAGTTTGCAGATGACGTAGCAGGCGAGCAGCGCGCCGACGGCGAGCATGTAGATCTGCTCCGGCAGGAAGGGCTCGTCGGGATGGCCCGGCGGCGCGAGGATTGGGGTGGAGGGGATGCCGTTGAAGCCGCCGAGAGGGGCCGCGCCGATCGTCCATTCCTCGCCCGCGGTCTGGTTGATGAAGCGGTAGAGGATCAGCGACACGGTGAGGGTGATCACGCCGAGGTAGACGTCCGAGATCCGGCCCCAGAACATGAAGTAGCCGAGCAGGGCCGCGAAGCCGGCCGCCGCCGCGACGGCGATCACGGCCGCGAGCGGCGTGCTTTCGAGGTTGAGGCCGGCGACCGCGTAGACGTAGCCGGCGAGGCCGAAGAACGCGGCCTGCCCGAAGCTGAGGATGCCGGCGTAGCCCCAGATGAGCGCAAGCGAGAGCGCGAGGATCGCGTAGCTCGCGTAGATCGAGCCGTTGATCATGGTCGTCAGCTCGCCCCCGGCGGGAACGGCCACGAGGGCGTAGAGGGCGGCGGCTGCGACGAGCAGCCAGCCGAGGGCGTCGCGAAGGGTCACAGCGACCTCCGGAAGAAGCGGCCGGTGATCCCCTGCGGCAGCACGCGCAGGAGAAGGACGGCGGCCGCGAGCAGCGCGACCTCGCCGAGCACCGGCGTCATGACGAAGGAGAAGGCGGTGTTGACCGAGCCCAGCAGCGCCGAGGCGCTGAGCGCGCCCGTCAGGATCGCGGTCCCGCCGGAGATCACGGTGATGAAGGCCTTGGCAATGTAGACCGCGCCGATGGACGGCGCGACGCCCGTGATCGGCGCGATCAGCGCCCCCGCGAGCCCCGAGATGGCGGCGCCCGTGACGAAGGTTGTGGCGTAGACCTTGGCGGGGTCGACGCCGAGCTCCGCCGCCATGTCGCGGTTCTGCATGGCGCCGCGGGCGATCAGCCCGACCGCGGTCCGCCGCAGCACGTACCATCCGCCGAGGAAGAGCAGCGCGGTCACGCCGGTGGTGAGCAGTTCATAGAGGCCGATGGCGTAGCCGCCGATCGGGACGCTGCCGAGCGGCGGCGAGATGCCGGAGACGCGGTTGCCGAAGATTACCGTCACGACGCCGACCAGCGCCAGGCTGACGCCCCAGGTCGCCAGCATGGTGTCGATCATCCGCCCGTAGAGCCGCCGGATGACGAGGCGTTCCAGCACCGCGCCGATGAGGCCGACCGTGACTGGCGCCGCCACGAAGATCGCGAGCCAGAGATTGAGGCCGGCCTGGTGCGAGACCAGCGCCGCGTAGCCGCCGAGCATCAGGAACTCGCCATGGGCCATGTTGATGATCCGCATCATGCCGAAGATCACCGCGAGCCCCGCGCTGATGAGCGCGAGGTTGGCGATGGTCACGACGAGCTGCAGGAGGACGATGAGCGCATAGTCCATGGTGTGTCTTCGGCTAGAGCGGGGAGCTTCGACGCAAGTGAGAGGGGCGAGCGACGTTACCCTCGTGCGTGCTTCGAGACGCCTCGCTGTTCGCGAGGCTCCTCAGCATGAGAAGAGGGGAGGGGCCTCTCCATCACCAAAGGGTCCTCATGCTGAGGAGGCCCGTAGGGCCGTCTCGAAGCACGCAGACGGTCGCGGCCGCCCCAGCCTCGCCTCAGCTCTTCACGTCGATGACGAACTGCTTGGTCTCGGTCGGGTTCGCCGCGAGATCACAGACGGCGGCGGTGTCGGCCGGCGGCTGCTGCGGGAAGCTCTCCAGCACGTGGTAGGCGCGGTCCCGCACCTCAGCGATGTAGGTGTCCAGCGTGTCGTGATGGGTCCTGGGATCAATCGTGGTCTTGCCCGCGGGTCCCGTGAACGACAGGCCGCTCTCGAGCGCGAGGATGACCTTGTCACGGTCCACGCTGCCGGCCTCGGCGGCCGCCGCGGCCCAGAGGTTGACCGCGTGGTAGGTCATCGCCGAGGCCTCGGTCACCGCGTCCGCCTTTTCGCCGAAGCGGGCCGTGTACTTCTTCAGGAAAGCTTCGTTTTCCGGCGTCTTGAGGCCGTCGAAGTAGGCGTAGGACACCACGATGCCGTTGTGCTCGTCGGGCGAGGTCAGGACCTGCTCGTTGCCGATGCCGAAGGTGGTCGAAGCCATCGGGATCTTGTCCTTCATGCCGGCCGCGACCCACTGGCGGTAGAACGAGTTGTGCGCCGCGCCGACGAGCACGGACATGATCATGTCGGGCTTGGCCGCCTGGATCTTGCGGATCGTCGGGCCGAAGTCGTTGACGTCGAGCGGGAAGAAGTCCGCCTGCGCGACCTCGCCGCCGTTCTCGGAGGCGAACTTGCGGATCCACTTGGTGGTGATCTGGCCGTAGTTGTAATCGGCCGCCAGCACGTAGATCGTCTTCGCGTTGAAGCGCTTCATCACGAAGGGCGTGAACTTCTGAAGCGTCTGCGCGGGCGTCGAACCCATGCAGAACACGTTGCGGTCGCAGACGCCTCCCTCGTAGAGCATGTTGTAGAAATAGGGCGTGCGGAACCGGCGGAGCGTCGGGCGCATCGCTTCCCGGGAGGCGGAGATGATCCCGCCGAACACCACCGAGGCCTTCTGCTTCGTGGCCGCTTCAGTCGCGTACTGGGTGTAGAGCTGCATGTTCGACTGCGGGTCGTAATTCTTCAGCGCGATCGGGCGGCCCAGCACGCCGCCCGCCGCGTTGATCTCCTCGACCGCCAGGGTCAGGCTGTTGATCATCGGCCGGCCGTAGATGTCGATGCCGCCCGAGGCGTCGTGGATGCCGGCCACCTGGATCGGCTCGGCGGCCGAGGCGAGACGGAGATAGGCGGGTCCGAAGCCCAGCGCCGCTCCCGCGGCGCCGGTCTTGAGAAGCGTCCTGCGGCTGAGATGCGTCATCGTGGATCGGTCCCCTGAGGCCGTTCGTCGGTGGATGGTGCGGCGGCGCTCGCTTTCGCTTGCGCCGCCGATGGTTTGCCTCCGGTCGACGGTAGCCGCCGACCCTCGTCATCGAACAGATAAGGTCAATTTTGAGATATTTGAATATGCTAATTTATGCAAGGTGGCCGTTGGCGCGCGCCTGCGCCTGTACGGTGGTCGTACAGGGCCGCCGCGGCGGCCTCGTCAGGCCACCTTGAGGGAGACCGTGGCGTCCTGGCCGGGTTGCATGCGCTGGCTCCAGTACGGGGAGGCGCGGCGCTTCAGCATGGCCCGGAACTGCTGGGTGGTTTTCTCGAGCAGCTCGCCCGAGCCCCAGTTCACGATCACGCCGTACTGGCGGATGAGGTCGAGCGTGCCGAGCTCCCCCGCCCGGTACTTCGCGGCGATCGCCCCGGCGTCCTCGTCCAGCCACTTCGCGCGGTTGGCGCGGATGTAGGCGCGCTTGGCGAGCGTGCCCTCGCGGTCGACGACGTATTCGGCGAGGTCGGCGTCGACCTCCTTGACCACGACGCCGTAGTCGATCGCGGCCCGCTCGATCGAGACGTAGCCGTCGGCCACATCCTCGCAGACGAGCTGCGGCTCGCGCTCCAGCGGGTCGCCGAGGCCGCCGCCGCCGGCCGACGGGCGGCTGACGACGTCGCCCGGCGACAGCGACTCGTTCGAAAACATCGAGCCGAGATAGCGCTCGTTCTCGAGCCCCTCGTTCACCCACACGCCGTGCGGGATCGAGGGCAGCCCGCCCCACAGCCCCCAGGTGATGGAGCGTTCGCGGTCGCAGCAGTAGGAGACGACGGTGCGGTCGACCTTGGTGAGGATGACGCCCTTGTCGACGCCCATGCCGCCGCGGGATTCGCCGGGGCCGCCGCTGTCGACGCGCAGTTCGTGGCAAGTGGTGAGCACCGGCGCGAGCCGCTCCTGGCCCTCGAAGGGCTGGGTGCCGAGCTGTACGCCGAACACCGGGCCGGTCGCCGCCCAGCCGTCGCGGCCGTTGCGGGCGCCCCAGCCGCCGACCATCCAGTCGTACCACATGAAGTACTTGTGGCCGCCGGAGGCGTCCCGCTTGTCCTGGCCGCCGATCAGCAGGTAGTCGAGGTTGAAGGTGCAGGCCATCGCCCGCTCCGGCATCACCTCGGCCCAGAGCTCGAAGATCGAGTTCATGATCTTCTCGAACGGACCCGAGCAGAAGCCCGCGACCGGCGTCGGCCAGGCGGCGTTCACGACCGACCCCTCCGGCCCGAGATCCACGGTGACGACCCGGTAGAAGCCGGAGTTCAGCGGGATCTCCGGGAACTGCATCTTCGTGCCGGCGACGATCGCGGCGAAGGAGCCGCCGAAGCAGGCGTTGAGGAAGCAGCGGATGCTGGTCGGGTGCGACTTCGACAGGTCGTAATGGACGGTGTCGTCCTTGATCGTCATCCGCACGCGGATCGGGATCAGGCCTTCGCCGACGCCCGGGTCGAGGTCGATGTAGTCCTCGGTCTCCCAGACGCCGTCCGGCAGCGCCGACACGCGCTGGCGGGTCAGCGTCTCGACGTAGTCCTGCACCGCGCCGAAGGAGGTCTTGATGACGTCGAGGCCGTACTTCTCGATCAGGCGGCAGACCTCCTGCTCGGCGACCTTCGTCGCCTCGGCCTGGGCCTCCATGTCGCCGATGATGTCGGCCGGCGCGCGGGTGTTGGAGGCGATCAGGTTGCAGACGTCGTGCAGGCACTGGCCCTTGCTCCACACCCGGACGGGCGTGATGCGCAGCCCTTCGGCCATGTGGTCGATGGCGTTGACGTTGAACGACCCCGGCGTCGCCCCGCCGACGTCCGCCCAGTGGCCGTTCGCCTGGGCGAAGCCGAGCAGCTCGCCCCGGTAGAACATCGGCCGCACGATGCGGGTGTCGTTGAAGTGTGTGCCGCCCTGGTAGACGTCGTTCACGACGAACACGTCGCCGGGATGGATGTCGCCCTTGAAGGCGTTGATCACGGCCTTGGCGGTGTAGTGCAGCGTGCCGACGTGGGCCGCGATGTCGCCCGAGCCCTGCATGATCGTGTCGCCATTGGCGTCGCAGAGCGCGGAGGAGAAGTCGCGGGACCAGATCACGAAGGAGTAGCAGGTGCGGAAGATCTGCTCCGCCATTTGGTCGACGATGTTGACGTAGGCGTTCTTGAGGACCTCGAAGGTGACCGGGTCGAGGCCGTGGTCCATGTTAGCGGACATGGTTCAGCTCCTTAGGATGTGAGGGCCGGGGCCGGTCAGGCCAGCGGGATGCGCATGACGAGGGTGAGGGAGCGGTCGACTTCCGCCGTGACGCCGGGCGGCACGATCACCGTCGAGTCGAGCTGGTCGATCACCGCGGGGCCGGCGACCTTCATCCCGGACTGGAGCGCCGCGCGGTCGTAGACGGGCGCGTCGATCGTTTCCGGCAACTCGTCGAAGCGGACGCGACGGGTCCCGACGGGCGTCGCTTCGGCGTCGACGGGGTCGAAGTCGGCGAACTTCGCCTTCGAGGTGACGCCGGTCGCGATCACGCTGACGCGGTAGATCTCGACGGGTGCCCCGGGGCGCGAGTAGTTGTGCTCGCGGCCGTGCTCCTCGTGGAAGTAGGCGATCGACTCGTCGAGCGAAACGACGGGCGAGGCGATGTTGATCGACAGCGCGCGCCACTGGCCGTGGTAGCGCATGTCGATCTTGCGCTGGAACACCATGTTCTCCGGCGTCACGCCCTCGGTGACGAGCCGCTCGCGACCTTCGATCTCCAGCTCGCGGGAGGTCGTCTCGAGGTCGGCGACGTTCACCTCCTCGGCCTTCGCGAGGTACATCCGGGAGATGTCGTGCTGGATGTCGACCAGTAGGCAGCCGAGCGCCGAGGTGACGCCGGGGTTCGGCGGCACCAGAACGACGGGGATCGCCAGATCCTTGGCGAGCGCGGCGCCGTGGAGAGGCCCCGCGCCGCCGAAGGCCACCAGCGCGAAGTCGCGCGGGTCGTAGCCGCGCCGGATCGAGAGCAGCCGGACGGCGTCCGCCATGTTGGCGTTCGCGACCTTCAGGATCGCGAGCGCGGCCTCCTCGACCGACATGCCGAGCGGCTCGGCGACGCCCTTGCGGATCGCCTCCGTGGCGAGACCCTTCTCGAGCGAGACCTTGCCGCCGGCGAGCCGGTCGCTGAGGCGGCCGAGCACGACGTTGGCGTCGCAGTTCGTCGGGTTCTCGCCGCCGCGGCCGTAGCAGGCGGGTCCGGGCGTGGAGCCGGCCGACTGCGGGCCGTTGCGCAGCGAGTTGGCGGCGTCCATCCAGGCCAGCGAGCCGCCGCCGGCGCCGATCGTCAGCACCTCGATCGAGGGGAAGCAGATCGGGTAGCCGTACTCGACGAACCACTCCTTGGTGACGTTGATCTCGCCGTTGTCGCACAGCGAGACGTCGGTGGAGGTGCCGCCCATGTCGAGGCCGATCGAGTTCCTGAACCCGGCCTGCTCGGCGACGAAGCGGCTGGCGATCGCACCCGCCGCGATGCCGGAGGCGGAGAGGCGCGCCGCGTAGCGCTCGGCCATCTTCGCGGTCATGACGCCGCCGCCGGAGTGCAGCAGCAGCACGTCCTCCTTGTAGCCGCCGGCCTTCATGCGGCTCTCGAGACGGCTGGCGTACTGGCCGACGACCGGCGCCAGCACCGCGTTCGCGACCGTGGTCGAGAAGCGCTCGTGCTCGAAGATCTCCGGCATGATGTCGCTGGAGATCGAGATCGTCGCGTCGGGAATCGCCTCGGCCAGGATGTCGCGCATCCGCTGCTCGTTGGCCGGGTTGATAAAGGAGTTCGCGAAGCAGACCGCGATGGTCTTGACGCCGCGCTTCTTGATCACGCGGGCGAGCTCGGCGGCCTCCGCTTCGTCGAGCGGCGCGACGATCGCGCCGGAGTAGTCGGTGCGCTCGGTCACCACGAGGCGGTCGCGGCGCCGGATGTAGGGCTTCGCCATCTCCTTGTAGGTGTCCCAGAGGTCGTCGCGGTTGCCGCGGCGGATCTCGATGGTGTCGCGGAAGCCCTTGGTGGTGACCATCACGGCCGGCGGAAAGCGGCGGGTGATCAGGGCGTTGGTGGCGAGCGTGGTGCCGTGCTTGAACAGCAGCAGGTCGTTCAGGTTCACGCCGCCGGCGTCGATGCCGGCCAACACGCCGTCGATCGGGTCGGGGGTGGTCGGCACCTTCGCCACATGCATCAGGCCGGTGGCCTCGCTCAGCACGCAGATGTCGGTGAACGTGCCGCCCACGTCGCAGGCGACGCGGACCCTGCGGTCTTCGACGTCAATCGCTTGAGTCATCTCTGGCTCCTCATGGCGGGCCGCGGGCGCCGGGCGCTCCGCAGGCCGTGAAAACGAAAAAAGCCGCCGCCAGCGGTGATGCTGGCGACGGCTCCCTTGGCCGGTGTCCGCTGGCGACGATCTCTGGCGCGCGCGGACTTATGTGGACGTGGCGTTTCCGGTCGGCGCGCTCTGCGCCGGACGGGTCAGAAACCCACGAATTCCTCAGCGTTGATGATCGTCTCGCAGACGATATCCATTGTAATTCGCGCAGTCATTGCGCGAGCGCGTATGGTCTCATACGCCTCTTGTTCAGATAACCCCTTCCGGGACATCAGTATTTGCTTCGCTTTTTCAAGCTTTCTGAAGCCCTCTAATCGTGCCTCAAGCTTGCGAACTCTGTCAAGAAGGATTTTCTCTTTAGAGGAAATTGTGTGGGCGATGACGATGCTGGTCAGGAGACCGAAGGCGCGGATCGGCTTCGTCACGATTGCGGCGGCGCCGGCGCGGGCGACCGCCTCGATCACCGCCGGGCTTTCGAACTCCACGATCGCGACCAATGTCACCCGCGCGTCGCGCTCGGCCAGCGCCTTCAGCAGGACGTGGGTGAAGCCGTCCTGCCGGAACAGCATGAACACGATGTCGGCGTCCGAGGGGATCGCGTCCCGCGGCGGCCACACGGCCTCGACGTTGCAGCCGATGCGGCGGATCTGGTCGACCAGTTCGTCGCGCTCGCGGTCCTTCGGGTGGTAGACCACCACGCGGACGTTTCGAAGGTCGCGGAGGGCCTTCAGCATCCGGTCAGCCCCCCGCTACGCGGGCGGTGACGAGGTTCGGCGCGTGGTCCCAGTCCGCTAGGCTGTGGTGGATCAGGTACGGGTCGGGCTTGATCGCCTGCGCGCTCTGCTCGAGCACCTTGAACTGGCCATCCGCCTCCACGCGCCCGATCCGCGGCCAGAGGTAGGAGTGCCCGTTCTCGGCGTCGATCCGGATCTCGCCCTGCGGCGCAAGAAAGCTGGTCTCGCCGAGCGCCGACCGGACGTTCCCGGGTTCGACGGACCGGGCGCGCCCGACGGCGTCGAGCGTCATGCGCGTCACGCTGTAGGCGGTTTCGGCCATCGCGTTCAGGCGCTCGTGCACTCCGAAGCGGGACTGGTAGGCCCGCACGAAGCGGCGGTTTTCGGGGCTGTCGATCGACTGGAAGTAGGTCGCGCCGGTGAGGTGGCCGACGGCGAGGCCTGCCGGCATCGACGCGATCTCGGCCTCGGTGACGGTCAGGCTCGCGATCGTCAGCGTGTCGGTCAGGCCGGCTTCGGCGCAGAGCTCGTAGAAGCGCACGGCGGCTTCGCCGACGACGGTGCAGAACACGACGTCCGGCTTCTTCTTCTTGATGTCCTGGACGATCTGGTCGAGCTCCCGGCGGGAGGCGTCGAGCGGCACGTAGCGCTCGGCCAGCGTCTGGCCCTTCTGCTCCGCGACCAGGGTCATCATCACCCGGTTGGATTCGACCGGGAAGGTGTAGCGGGTGCCGACGAGGTAGAAGCTCCTGCCGGCGTTGAGGATCAGGTGCCGCGCCAGCAGCAGGATATGCTGGTTCGGCACCGCTCCGCCGTAGATCACGTTCGGCGAGTATTCGAAGCCCTCGTAGGGCGCGGCGTAGGCCAGCACCGCGCCGCGTCGCTCGACGATCGGCACCACCGCCTGACGCGTGTTGGTCATGTAGCAGCCGACGAGCAGGCCGGCGCCGTCCTCGTCCAGCATGCGCTCGGCGAGGCTCGCGAACCGCGCCGGGTCGGACTGGGCGTCGTAGGTCACGGGAACAACCTCGCGGCCTGCCACCCCCCCGGCGGCGTTGATCTCTTCGATCGCGAGCAGCGTCGCGTTGAGCTGGGTGCGCTCGAGATAGGCCGTTGGCCCGGTCGCCGAGTACAGCGCCCCGACGATCAACGGCTTGGTGGTGTCGAACGCCATGCTCTTCCGCCTCAAGCACAAAAAAAAGGAGCTCCCGCCGGGCAGAACCGGCGGGAGCTCCCTTTGCTCCTGAGCCGACGCTAGGCGCCGCGCCGCGCGTCGTCAACGCGAAAGTTGGCGGGAGCGGCGCTCGCCGTCAGCGACGCGGCGGCGCCCGGCGGGCGGGCGCGGCGTTCGTATGCGCGCTCGCCCACCGCAGCGCTTCGTTGCGCGGCATCGGACGGGCGATGAGGTAGCCCTGAAACGCCTTGCATCCCAGGTCCTGCATGGTCTCGAGGTCGTCCTGTTGCTCGATGCCTTCGGCCACCACCTCGAAGCCGAGCGGCCCCGCGAGGCTGAGGATCGCCAGCACCAGACTGCGGTTCTCGGCGGACCGGGAGACGCCCTCGACGAAGATGCGGTCGATCTTCACCCGGTCCACCCGCAGCCGCCGAAGCGCTCCAAGCGAGGAGTAACCCACGCCGAAGTCGTCGATCGCCACGCTGACGCCGGCCTCCGACAGGGCGGCGAGCTTGCCGCGCACGGCCTGAATGTCGAGGGCGGTCTCCTCCGTGATCTCGATCTCGAGCATCGCGGGCGGAACGCCGCGCGCCTTCAGGTCCTTCAGCACCAGTTCGTCCACGGCGATCTGCGACATCTCGCGGGGCGAGACGTTCATCGCGACGCGGGCGTCGCTGAGGCCGATCTCGCGCATGGCGAGGATGGCGACGCAGATGTCGCTCAGGATGAAGCGCAGCAGCTGCTCGCCGAAGCCTGCGAGCGAGGCCGAGGCGATCAGGTCCGGGGGCGCGATCCAGCCGTGCCGCGGGTGGCGCCAGCGCGCGAGCGCTTCGAAGCCGCCGAAGCGCGCGCCCCCGTCGATCATCACCGGCTGATACCAGACCTCGAGGCCGCCCTCCGCCAGCGCCTTTCCGAGGTCGCGCTCGATGTCGCGGCGCATCGCGAGATGGTGCGCGAGCTCCGCGTCGAACACGTAACACCGGTTTCGGCCGGCGAGCTTCGCCGCATAGAGCGCGGCGTCGGCCGAGATCAGCATCTCGTCGATCGCCGGCGCCGTCGACACGTGAACCCCGATGCTGACGCCGATGCGGCCCGCGTCGAAGGCCGCGAAGGGGATCGTGATGGCGGCGATCAGCTCGTGCGCGAGCAGCGTCGGGTTGACGTCGACGAGGCCCATTTCGAACAGCACGGCGAACTCGTCGCCGCCGAGGCGCGCCACCGCGAAGGAGTTGGGCAGCGACAATTGCAGCCGACGCGCGACCTCGATGAGCACGTTGTCGCCGGCCTTGTGGCCGTAGGTGTCGTTGACGGCCTTGAAGCCGTCGAGATCGAGCAACAGCAGGCTCATCGGCGACTGCGCGATCGCCGCCCGCCGTTCCGCCTCCTCCAGGAAGCCGCTGCGGTTGAGCAGGCCGGTCAGCGCGTCGCGCGAGGCGCGACGGGTCATCTCCTCGGCGATCTCGGTCGCCGCCTCGTGCGCGCCTTCGAGCGACCTCGCGAGAAAGGTCGCCTCGTTCTTCAGCCGGCTGGTCTCTCGCATGAGGCCTTCGCCTTCCCGGCAGGCCCGTATGAGGGCCGCGAGATAGAGAACGACGGTCGCGCCGAGGCACACGCGATCGAAGCCGCCCGCGTAGAACAGGCAACCCGCCGCCGACAGAAGCGGCGGCGTGATGAAGGCGATCGGGATGCGCGCGTAGGCGAAACCGTGCGTGACGGCGCCCGCGGTGATCCCGCACACGACGATCAGGTAGAACAGCGTCTGGGGCGAGGTGTAGCCGGCGCACAACGTCGGGATGAACGCCCAGACGAGACCGGACAACAGCGCGGCCGCCGAGTGCAGCTGCAAGCGTCGATCGACGGCCCTCGGATCCGTCGTCTCCGGCAGTCGGCAGAGCATCATGCGGACGCTGTTGGGAACGCAGGACGCAGCGAACCAAATCAGACCGGCCATGGCCTCGCCGGAGTTCCAGGCCACCAAAAAGGACGCGATTCCCAACGCCACGTTGACGGGTATCGACAGAAGCACGCTGCGCCTGACGGCAGCTAGCTGGTCGGACCGGATCAAGTGCGAGAGGGTGGTCGCGGCGCCCTTCGCGCCGCGCGATAAAGGTCGTCCCGCACCGACCATGCGATGATCCTCAACGGCGAGAGCCGGGACCGTCGGCCCACGACTCATTCGTCAGGACCATCCTGCGCTCGAGTTAATAGCCCCGCAACGCCGCGGAAAGAACACTATGTCGTCGTGGCGAAAGGGAAATCACCTTTCGCCCGCGCGAGGCCGGGACGGGCGCGTGCCGATGTAGATCGCTCCCGCCGCGATGAGCGCCAGACTCGATACGATCGCGATCGGCGGCGCGCCGGATACGCTCACGAGCACGACCGAAAGCCCCATGCCAGCGAAGGCGAAAAGCTTGGCCCTGAGGGGAATCGCGCGGTCGCGGCGCCAGGCCACTACGGTTGGGCCGAGTTTGGGATGCGCCAGCAGCCAGGCTTCGAGACGCGGCGAGCCGCGCGCGAAACATCCCGCTGCGAGGATGAGGAAGACCGTTCCGGGCATCACCGGGAGGATGAGCCCTGCGACCCCAAGTCCCAGCAAGGCGAATCCGAGCGCGAGCCAGAGGACGCGCGCCGAGCGGCTTCCTGCCGTCGCTCCTCCCTCGTTTCGCCCCATCGTCGCTCCACATGCTATGAGACTGTTTGTGCGTTGCGAAAGCGCCGGCCGCAAGCCGGAGCGCGCGCGGATCACGGAGCGCCTGAGCGCATGAAGGAAAAGCTCGACGCGACGCTCGCCGCACTGGCCGAGCCGCAACCGGCGCCGAAGCCGAAGGGGGCGGCGCGCATTCGCACCTACTTCTTGACCGGACTGGTGGTGGCCGGGCCGGTGGCGATCACGATCTGGATCACGCTCTGGCTGATCGGCCTGATCGACGGCTGGGTGAAGCCGCTGATTCCGCCGGCCTGGAACCCCGACAGCTACCTGCCGGTGGCGGTGCCCGGCTTCGGCGTGCTGGCGGCGTTCCTCGGGCTCACGATCCTCGGCTTCCTGACCGCAAATCTTGTCGGGCGCACCGTGGTGCAGTCGGGCGAGCAGGTGCTGAACCGCATGCCGGTGGTGCGCTCGCTCTACAAGGGCGTGAAGCAGATCTTCGAGACCGTGTTCAAGCAGGACGGCACGAGCTTCCGCCGCGTTGGCCTGATCGAATGGCCGGGGCCGGGGATGTGGTCGCTGTGCTTCATCACCGAGCCCGCGCGCGGCGCGCTGGCGGAGGGGCTTCCGGGTCCGGAGCACCTCTGCCTGTTTGTGCCCTGCACCCCGAATCCGACCACCGGCTACCTCGTCATGATGGAGGCCTCGAAGGTGACCGAGATCGACGTCTCCACCGACGACGCCTTCAAGCTCATCATGTCCATGGGCATCATCCAGCCGAACGGCGCGCCGCCGCCCGAGCCGCCGATGATCGCGCCGAACCTGCCGGGCGGGGAGAAACCCGAGATCGCGGCGCCCGCGGCGGGCTGAGCGTCATCCCGGACGGCGGCGCCAGCCGCCGAGCCGGGATCGTGGCCCGGAAGGGCGCTTCATTCGGCTGACGATCCCGGATCGGCCTTCGGCCGTCCGGGATGACGTCCAGCTCATCCCGCCCGGAGCAACCGCACCGCGGCGTCGCGCTCGAACAGGTGGAGCAGCAGCCGCAGCGCGGCGCCGCGTTCGGACGTCAGGTTCGGATCCCTCGCCAGCACCAGCCCTGCGTCGTCGTGGGCGATGCGGACCAGCTCCGCATGACGCTCCATGCGGGCGAAGCGGAACACGGCCATGCCGGACTGCCGCGCGCCCAGCACCTCGCCTTCGCCGCGCAGCTCCAAATCCTTCTCCGCGATGACGAAGCCGTCGTCGGTGTCGCGCAGCGTCTCCAGGCGGGACTTCGCGGTCTCGCCGAGCGGTCCCTTCCAGAGCAGCAGACAGGTCGAGCGCTCGGCGCCGCGCCCGACGCGGCCGCGGAGCTGGTGGAGCTGCGCGAGGCCGAAGCGCTCGGCGTGCTCGATCACCATGATCGTCGCCTCCGGCACGTTGACGCCGACCTCGATCACCGTGGTCGCAACCAGGATCGAGGCGCGGCCCTCGACGAAGGCTGCGACGGCGGCGTCCTTCTCCGCGCCCTTCATCTTGCCGTGCACGAGGCCCACCCGGCCGGGGAAGAACTCCGCGAGGCTCGCGAAGCGGTCTTCCACGGCGGCGACGTCCAGCGTCTCGGATTGCTCGACCAGCGGGCACACCCAGTAGACCCGCGCGCCCTTGTCGATGGCCCGGCCAATCGCGCCGATGGTCTCGTCCAGCCGGTCGAGGCTGACGAGACGCGTGTCGATCGGCGTCCGTCCCGGCGGCTTCTCGTCGAGCGCGGAGTGGTCCATGTCGCCGAAGGTGGTAAGCACCAGCGTCCGTGGGATCGGCGTCGCGGTCATCACCAGCACGTCGACGGCGTTGCCCTTGGAGGCGAGCGCCAGCCGCTGACGGACGCCGAACTTGTGCTGCTCGTCGACGATCGCGAGCGCGAGATCGTGGAACGCGACCTCGTCCTGGAACAGCGCATGGGTGCCGACCAGGAGATCGATCTCGCCCGCGGCGAGGCGTTCGAGCAGCGCCGCCCGCTCGCGGCCCTTCTCGCGCCCCGTCAACAGCGCCACCGTCATGCCGCCGGCGGCCGCCAGGGGCTCTAGCGTCGCCAGGTGCTGGCGCGCGAGGATTTCGGTGGGCGCCATCAGCGCGGCCTGCCGACCGGCCTCGACGGCGGCCGCCGCCGCAAGCAGCGCCACCACCGTCTTCCCCGACCCGACGTCGCCCTGCAGCAGCCGCAGCATGCGCATGGGGGCGGCGAGGTCCGCGCGAATGGCGTCGAGCGCGCGGGCCTGCGCGCCGGTCAGCTCGAAGGGCAGGGCGGCGGTGATCGTCGCCGCGATCCGGCCGTCGCCGGTGGTGGCCCGGCCGCTCGCCCGCTTCATGTGCGCGCGCACCATCTGCAGCGCGAGCTGGTTGGCGAAGACCTCGTCGTAAGCGAGGCGCGTCAGCGCCGGCCCGTCCGCGGAGACGTCGCCGGGGGTCGTCGGGCGATGAAGGGCGTTCAGGCTGGCGGTGAGGCTTGCGAAGCCGCGGCGTGTGAGGAAGGCCGCGTCCTGCCACTCGGGCAGCGCCGGGAGCCTGTCGAAGGCCGCGCGGGCGATGCGGGCGACGAGGTTGTGGTTGAGCCCCTCGACCAGCGGGTAAGTGGGCTCCACCGGCGGCAGCTTGGCGAGGCCTTCGGCGTCGAGCACATGGGCGGGGTGCACCATCTGCACCATTCCGTCGAACAGCTCGGGATTGCCGGACACCCAGCGGGTTTCGCCGAGGGGCAGCAAGCGCTCGATGTACGCTTCTTGCGCCTTGAAGAACACGAGCGTCATGGCGCCGGTCGCGTCCGCCACCACCACGCGGTGGGGCGCGCGAGGGGAACGTCCCGGTTGGTGGCGCTCGACCACAACCTCGACGGTCGCAATCTCGCCGGGGATGAGCTCCGCGATCGTGGGCCGCGCCCGGCGATCGATCGCGCCGGTCGGCGCATGGAACAGGGCGTCCACCACGCGCGGCGCTCCGCCGCCGGCCGAGCTTCCAAGCAGGCGCGTCAGCGCCTTCGCCACCTTCGGCCCGACGCCGGGCAGCGAGGTCACGTCGGCGAACAGGGGGTCGAGCCGGGAATCGCGCATGCGGTTTCAGGGAAAGCCGAGCCCGGCGGGGAAGGCAAGGGACAGCGGCGCCGTCATCCCGGCCGAAGCGAAGCGCAGAGCCGGGATCGTCCCGTCATTGGGGGCAAAAGCTCCGCGGTTGCGTTCTTCTGACGACGATCCCGG